>NZ_JACJTH010000045.1:0-41271 GCF_014698595.1 Synechocystis sp. FACHB-908
CTTTTTTTGCCGAAATATTCTCCTGATTTAAATGATATTGAGCATGACTTTAGTGCCTTGAAACGAGCTAGAATGTACGCTCCTATTGACACGTCTCTTGATGAAATTATCCGTTCTTACTGTGGCGTTTAGCGTCTCAGCTTTATTTGAAACTACTATAATCGTCGTCGATCAGGCTCGCCAGCCCCTCATAGATGGCTACGGTGCCTTGGAGTTTGTCTTCGGTGGTTTTGCCGTTGCCGATGTCACTCATTATTGTGGTTGCAATGCTGTCAGGCGCTTTATTCATAAACAACGCTTCTAGCGCTAACCTTGCTTGATTTCTGTCTGTAATGGTGTTATCTCTGTCCCGGGTCCTTAAGCTTGAGTCTCGACTAGACTAAAAATAAATTTTTCCGGTTAAGCGTGTTTTTTTTGAGAGCGTAACTATACTTGCTTTGGATGAGATTTTCCAATGTTTGCCATGGTTAGTTTTGCCCTGATAGCCAGATATAAATTGCAGGTATGCAAAGGCTCATCAATCATACTGACAATGCAAGCTAAATACTACAGATTCTACTTAAAGAGTTACCCCCCCCTACCCTTTTGTTCAACTTTATGGGGAGCTTCTTTAACTCTTTACTGCTGCCTTCTAACTCTATAAACATTGCCATGGAAATACTTACACGGTACAACTCCACTCCCCACACCGAACCACAACATATCAATAGTGACGAAACAAAGAATAAACGAAGTCTTCCTCCAGTGTTCAAAGCACAGAAATCAAAGAAGAAACAACTTCGTCATTGCAAACATGGCTCCATCAGTGCTTTGTCAAAAGTTATTAATCACGCAACGGTGTTTACCAAGATTAACTTTTTCACATGGAAGCAGACCAAGGACGGCTACTTATACTTAGAGCGTGACGATGCTCGAAGTCTATTCAATCTTCTAGATGAGACTGGAATATTCGACTTTCATGTGACCAATATTCAAAAAAAGATTATCTATCAACATCAAGTTAGTAAATTTTTGTCCAACGGGTGGAGGCTATATGCTAACGGTTACTTTGCTCGTAAAGGAGAAGTAGAGATTCATCATCTTGATGCAAATAAGCAAAATAATGATCCTCGTAACTTAAGGTATGTAAGTCCGGGCTTAAATTATCTTTGTGCTAGGGCGATCAAGCATGAATATACGGGAGAGGATATACCGGATAGCGTGATAGAAAGCTATGAAGAAGCGGAGTATCTGGTAAAACTGACTTTCAAACGCTACCTAAAACGCCTGGGTTATTCTATGAGTAAGTCAGAAAGAGATTTTCTACTGAGCTTGAAGTGGAATATAGCAAGGGAAATTTTGCAAAGTTGGCAACCACCAGCTCAAGTTACTGAACTAATTGAAAAGTTGGTCCAGAAGTGAGGCTACGGCGGACTTGCTGGGTAACCCAAAGCGGATAACTTTGGTCTTCATTAGTATCTGATGAACATAGTAGAGCTTCTTCAAAGCTACATTAGGTGGATTATTTACAAATGTTGCGGCATTCAACCATCTTTGCTGCTTCTACTTTGAAGACCCTATGGAAGGTTTACAAGAAGAATCTATGAGTTTCCCGTTGGTAACTGTAGGTAGCAGTGGGTACGAGTCCAGTTTAAGTAGCTTGATTAATGGTACCGCTGCAGCCCAACAGCCTCGACTAATTAATTGTCCAGCACTGTTAGAAGTCCAAGAAGCCATTAGATATGCCTCAGAGTGCATCCTGCTCTTTTATCCTCGGCTATACCCCCGATACCCAAAAGCCCGTTGTGATGGTCTATGCAGTAGTGCCGGTGGAAGAAACTTCGGCGATCGCCAGTCTTAGTCAGCTACCTAGTAGTTGGAGAGCTGAGGTAGAAGGGTTGGAAGCGTTACCTCCCTTTGCACTACCTTTCCGAGATGGTAGCCATCCGATAGCACCGGTTACGTTAGCTCCCCGACAACATCGTCTCCGAACCTGGGTCTACTCGCTTTCACTACCTTCTGGTTTCTGGTCATGGTCATAGCTTAGTCGAGATACTAGGGGTCACGCCACTGGCATAGTGAGCAACCACCCCTTCAAGGGTGGCAATCCTGCCATCGTGCATGTACCCCTTTCTGTTGTCACCCCTTTTAAAGCTCCAAAAGCGGATTTTTCAAGCATCCAGATGTTCCTATGATAAGGGTCAAATTATTGAGGAGCCGGATGAAGCTAACGTTTCATGTCTGGTTTTGAAGACAAGCGGCTCCTGTGAAGGCGTCGCTTAGTCTAACTTTTCTGTTGTGACCACAGGTTAGAGCTTTCTCCCCTGTTCAGTTTTTCGGAGCCACCTCACAAGGTCACCTGGAGGTTGACTCCCTTCCGTAGCTCCCAGTGCTCTCAATGCTGCTTTCCGAACTTCGGTCAACCCTCGGACTTCGGAAATATTCATTCCTTCATAGGGGCGATCAAGGCGATCGCTGGCGAGGCAGGTACCCGTTTGCCAGTCCCAGGTTTTCCAGGTTTCGTCTTGACTGCTGCTGTAGAGTCGCTTGCCATCGGGGGAAAATTTAAGGGTCAGAATTTCTCCTTGATGACCGCTGATGCGAGTGACACACTGCCCGGTTTGCCAGTGCCAAAGTCGAATATTGCCGTCGTGGCAGGAGGTGGCCAGCAACTCACCATCGGGATGCCAGGCGATCGCACTCAGGATAGTGGGATGCTCCAGGGTGCGAAGGCTAGTAACCTCCTTCTCGACCTTCCAGATAAAGACAGTGTTGTCATAGCCTCCGCTGGCGAGGTATTGCCCATTGGGGCTCCAGGCAAGACACCAGATCCAGTGGGTGTGGCCTGTCAGCAGATGGGTACATTCCCAGGTTTTGGAATTCCATAGCCCGATGGTGAAGTCGCCAGCGGCACTGGCAAGCCAGCGTCCAGTAGGGTGCCAGCGCACCGACAGAATCCAGCTAGTTTGGGCCATCAGGGTTTTTACAGGGGTGGACTGGGTCGGATACCAGAGACGAATGGTGCTATCAACACTGCCGCTGGCTAGGAGATCCTGAGTGGGATGCCAATCCACGGACCATACCCAGTTGGTATGCCCTTTGAGAACCTGGGTACAGCGCAGGGGTGATCGTTGCCAGACCCGAAGGTTGCAATCATGGGAGGCACTGGCCAGGTTCTCGCCGGTGGGGTTCCAGCACAGATCACTGATCAGATGGCTGTGTCCAAAGGCATGGATAAAACTTGGCGGTGAGTCAGCTCCACAGAGCCGTACAATTGTGTCGTCGCAGCCGAGGGCCAGGGTTTGACCATCGGGGGCGGGGGCAATGGCGCGAATGTTGGCCATGTGCCCGGTAAGGCTTTTTAGGCACTGGCCGGTGCCGGTGTCCCACAGTTTGAGAGTACCATCGTGGCCACCACTGATGATCCGTGGTTGGTGTGGGTGCCAGCGAGCATACCAGACCCAGTTCTGGTGACTGCGTAGAATTCGCCGACAGCGTCCCGTCACCACATCCCACAATCGCACCGTGGCATCATGGGAACTGCTAGCCAGCCAGGCACCATCGGGGTTCCAGTCTAAACTCCAAACAGTTTCCGGATGACCGTTGAGGTAACGCGGGGCTTGATCGCTGTGGGGATTCCAGAGGACAATGCCGCCATCTTCTCGGCTGATGGCCAGAGTATGCCCGTCAGGACTCCAGGTAGCCCACCGAACGGGCACCGCCTCGCGCCAGATTCGATGACAGATGCCCGTCTCTACATCCCAGAGTTTGACGGTGCTGTCGCTACTGGAGCTAGCCAGGAGGTTCGAGTTGGCATCCCAACTGAGGCTATTGACAATATCGGTGTGGGCCGTTACGAGGACTGGTGCCTGCTCGGTGAAGGGATACCACAACCGAATGTGGCCATCAATGCCGCCGATCGCCAGGCAGTCTGGCCCTATCCAGACAATGGCGCGGGCAATAGTGGGAGCCACTACTAGGGTAGCCTGAAGTTGTCCCGTTGCTAGGTTCGTAATTTTGACGGTTTGATCTTCGCTACAGGTCGCTAGCCAGCGGCCATCGGCGCTAGGGCGCAAGTCCCACACGTAGCTACGATGCAGGGGATAGCTCTGCATCGGTTGCATTTCAGCACTTTTCCACAGGCGCACGACCCCAACATCGTCGCCCGTGATCAAGTAATCCCCCGCCGGACTGTAGCTGAGGGAGAAAATACTACCGAAGGTTTGCTTAAAGGCCGAGTCCCGAAAATTGGCCTGGGCAAAGTTTAGGTGTTGAAACAATCGATGGCGCAGATCCGCCTGCCGAATGGTTAACTGTGAGAAGTCAAAGCCCGCCAGATCGAGGTCTAGGGCGTTGCTCAAGTTGATCAGGTTACCTACCCCGTAACCCGCGATCACCGATTCCCGAATTGCCGTCAAAACTGTTTGCAACTGCTGCCGCTGGAGCTCCGGGGAGGGGAAGCAATCACCAAATTGGGCTGCAGTGGAGTGCACAATCAGCCGCCGCTGGGTTTCGGTAATGTGGTCTCGCACTGTGAGTTTGAGCAGTGCAAACTGCTGCCAGTACTGAGGCTGCCCCATCTCCAGTTCCTGGTTGATTTGCTCAATAAACCGTTCGGTGACATATTCCATGACCACGGGCTGGAGGGTGTAGCGCTTGTCCTGGGTTTCGATCAGTCCTCGCCAGCGCAGCGACTCCAAGGCTTCCAGCAATTTCACCTTGGGCACGGGGGGTACCAGATCAGCGGCTAATTCCGCGATCGCCGTCCAGTCGCGGTTGATGGCCAGCCAGATTATGATGGCTTGCTCCAGCTCCGTCAGGCGCTGAAACTGCGCGTCGAGCAGGCGGCGAATGCTGTTGAAGATGACCGCATCTTCGGTCAGAAATGCGCTAATGTCACCATCAAATAAATCTTGAATGGTGGTGGAGACGATTTTCAGCGCTAGGGGATTATAGCTATAGCGATCGCACAACACCTGTTGTTGCTCCTCTGTCCCCTGCAAGCCCTTTTGCTGAATGATAGCGATCGCTGTCGCCACGGAACCACTCAGTTGCAGCGTGCGGGTATTACCGTCCAGTCCTTCCAGGACAGCAATTTCGGCAGGCTTTTCTCGACTGGTGAGTAGCACGCAACTTTGATGAGGCGTCTCCCCCAATAGCTGGATCAGTTCGCCATAATCCCCATAACCATCGCGGTAGTAACCTGCGTGATCTCCCGCTTGCAGAATGGTTTCCAGGTTGTCCAGCACAATCAAGCACCGGGTTTTTCGCAGCCAGTGCAGCAGTCGGGCGCGATCACCCACTGTTTCTTGATGCTCCGAGAGCAGATCGATCAGTTCCGCCAGCAGCGCTTCCAAAGGTGGGGCATTGCGGAGCGATCGCCAGATGATGTGGGTGAAGGGTGTGGCTGGGGAGCTGGGTAGATGTTGAATTTTAAATTTTGTAGGGCTTTGCCCTTCCTGCAGGGGATTTTGAATTTTTTTAATGTTAATGTTGTCGCCCTCCCACTCTTCTACCCCGTCACCCTGAACGAAGCCTTGCACCACCTTTGTTGTCAAGGTACTCTTGTCAATGCCGCCCATGCCCAGTACGGCAATCAGCCGACAGCGTTCGGCCTCAATCCAGCGTTGTAGTAGAGCTTGTTCCTCTTCCCGTCCGTAAAACTGGCTGACATCCGGTGCTTCGCCCCAGGAGAGGATAGATGGGTAGCTGGGTAACTGGGTCTGAAAACCCTCACTCTCCCACTCGCCCCCCGATTGGACTACACAATACCTTCGAATTGCGGCCTTGAAGTTTTTCTTGTTGACAGGTTCTCCCAAAGCTTGGCTGAGGACTTTCCAGAATTTGGGGCCGACGTCGGTGGTCAGGTAGTTGATGGAGTAGCCGGCCCCATCGGCGATTTGAGGATAGGTTTTGCTCTGCCAGGAACCTTCAAAAATGAGAGTTTCGATGTCGCTGAGTTGCCGCCCCAGTAATGTCTGCATGGCGGCATTAACGATCGCAAGGGCATCTTCAAACGGCATGGTTAGTACTACCCAAAAACAGCCTGAACTATATGACTTTAACGGAAGGTGTCGATTATTTCGGTAGCTTACAGAGTCATATTTGATGTGAAGCCTAGGCTAGTAACAATACAAACCGATGGTTGTTGCGGTATTCGGGGTCATATCCGGCAGGTGGTGCAGCAGGGCATCCCAAGTAGCGTGAGTTTGCAATGCTGTCACCACGATCGCCAACGGTTCTGCCAAAATCGCGGAAAAGTCCGCTTCTTCATCAAGCTTAGGCTGATAGGCCAAGTGCTCGATAGGGGGGCTAAATTTGGTATCAATACCAGGTTTATTGCCCCGTGGGTCAACCCGATGCCAACCTGTTATGGGTAAATAGACGGCATTGAAGCCATGCAGGCTGTAGGGTGTGCCCCGATCATCAATGCTCAGCCGCTGGTAACAAAACCCTGCTGGAATCTGATTAGCCCGCAGCAAGGCCGCCAGCAGGTGACTTTTTGCAAAGCAGTAGCCGGTTTTATGCTGAAGGACGTCAGAGGCTCGCCAGGTAACTGGATTCATCTGGTAGTCAACGCTGTGGCGAATCGCGTCGCGCACCCATTCAAAGCAGGCTTGAGCGATCACAACTGGTGTTTCATGGCCAGCGGCAAGTTGCTGGGCTAATGCTTGAATGTCTGGATGCTGCCAATTAATTACCTCCGTCTTGCATAGGTAGGCATTCAGCGAGTTTAAGGGATCATAGGATTCAAATTCAGCCCGTCGTGTCAATAGAATCAGACAACGGCGATAAACGTGGGCAATGTGATGCCGTTGCCCAAAGGAACGCGAGGGCGTTTGGCGAATTTCCTCAAAGCCCATACGCTGCCAGAAGGCACGACCAGAAGTGTTAGAGGCGATCGCGCATAGCTCAATCCCTGTTACTCCCTGCGCCGCCAACCATCGCTCAAACGCTTGATAAAAGGCTGATCCGACTCCCTGGCTGCGATATACCGGATCGATTAGCATCGTGCCTATCCACCAAGTCGCAGCTTCCGGATAATCTTGCACGGCAATGATCGTACCGATGAGTCCTTTCTGGGGATGGTGGAGCCCAAAAACGTGGAGATCCTCAGGAGTTTTACCTGCTGGAACATCAACAAATTCGGCTTCAGCAGCGGTGGATGCAGGCGGTTGCCCTGTGGTTAAGTTGAAAAAATCGGTGCAGCGTTCAAACAAGGCTTGCAGGCAATTACTGTCCTGCTTTGTCAGTTGAACAACAGTGTAATCAAGATGTTGCCAAGGGAATGGCGCAAAGTTAGAGGTCAATAGGTGCATGACAGGGACGGGTAGATAAACATCCTCAATCGCAGCGATAAACCATCGAAACACGCAAATCAGTCCGCAGCCCCAGCCGTTGCTCGGCTTTTTCTAGCTCCCCATGCTGCGGTGACAACTGGGCTGAGTCCACAATGCGAAAGCCGCAACGCTGATAGAAAGGCGCGTTCCAGGGCACTTCACGAAAGGTTCTCAAGGTAACGCCAGGATGGCCTGCCCCTTGCGCCCAATCGTATACTGCCGCCACTAAAGCGCGGCCGATGCCTCGCTTGCCGTGATCGGGCAACACATCCAGTTCTTCCAGATGGGCATAGCCGTCAAGCATCCGCACAAACGCAAAGCCCACCAGTTGCCTGGTCGGACTCACCGCGACCCATAAATGTTCGCTCCGACAGGCCTGCTCAAAATCGGCGATCGCCTTTGTCTGCTCTAAGATCGCGGCAGTCAAGCCGGTCTGGTCTAAACAAGTGAGAAACCGTTGAGCGGCCTGCCGCTCAATGGGAAGTAACCAGGGCAGATCAGCGGCAGTCGCGAGTCGAATTGTATCCCCCGTTGGCAGTATGGGCATTATCCTGACATGGTCTGACCAGCGGTGAAAAGCCAGCTTAAACGGCGACCTGATCACCACAATGTTAGGGCATAACACTTGTATTGAGAATGGTGCGGGCAAATGCCATAGCTTCCCATAGACGGATATTCCATAGATTTGCCCTAGAGACAGCACCCTAGAAAACCCCTACCGTTGAAGTCGAGCACCCAAGAAAGCAATCAGGTTTTCCTTACCCGCAATGGTTCTGTTTTAGAGGTATTTCTGATGTTTGCCAACGTGATCGCCACCCTATTTCGCATGGATGATCAGACTTGGCGGGGCCACGCTAATCCCTGGTGTGTCTGGACTCGTTTAACTGTTGCTCCCTTACTACTTCTATCAGTCTGGAGCAGAGTCTGGTTGGGCTGGTGGTCACTGATTCCCATTGCAATAGCCCTACTCTGGAACTGGTACAACGCCCGTCTATTTTCGCCTCCCCAATCTACCGACAACTGGGCATCTAAAGGCGTCCTGGGTGAGCGGGTATGGATCAACCGCCATCAAGTTTCTATTCCAACCCATCACTATACCTTTCCCCATTTCCTGGCAGGACTTGCCGCCGTCGGCTCCGTCATAGCCATTTGCGGACTTTGGGCATTGAACCTGCCTTTGACGCTACTGGGGCTGTTGCTACTCTACATGGGCAAACTTTGGTTTTTTGATCGCATGGTATGGCTTTACGAAGACATGAAAACTGCCACTCCTGAATACACAAGCTGGCTCTACTAAACCCTATTTGCTCTTTTACCCCGTCTATTCATCCTTTCCTGTCATGCTAACCACCCAAATCACCCAAACCTACCATCTCACAACGCCGATCATCTCTGCTGGTATGGCCTTTGTCGCTACTCCTAAACTCGCCGCTGCTGTCAGCAATGCCGGTGGCATGGGCACCTTTAGTGCCTTTATGTCTCCCCCGGAGGAACTGCGCGCATTGATTCGGCAAACGCGGAGCCTCAGCGATCGCCCCTTTGGCATCGACTTCATTACCGCAGCCGCCAACGACGACCACATCGCCATCTGCATGGCCGAACGGGTGCCGGTGGTTATCTTCTTCTGGTCATTTCCGCCACTGGACTGGGTGACCCAGCTCCAGAATGCTGGTGTCAAGGTCTGGATGCAGGTGGGGTCTCTGGCAGAAGCGACCCAGGCCAAAGCCCAGGGCTTTGATGCGATCATCGCCCAAGGGCAGGAAGGGGGCGGCCACAACCGCTCGGAAGCCAGCATCTTTAGCCTGCTGCCCGCCATCTGTCGCGAAGTAGCCCCAATTCCCGTAATTGCCGCCGGGGGCATTATCGACGGCCGGGGGCTGGTGGCGGCCCTAGCCCTGGGAGCTGAGGCGGTGTGGTGCGGCACCCGATTTCTCGCCAGTGAAGAAGCTTACGCCCACCCGGAGTACAAGGCGCGGGTGGTGACGGCAACCGTCGGCGATACCACTCGAACCACCCTGTTTGGTCCGGAAATGCCGGGGCAGTTAATGCGGGTACTACGCAACCTTGCCGTCAACCAGTGGGGCGATCGCGTGGCAGACGCAACTAAGCATGGCCCCACTCAACCGGCGATCGGCTCCACCATCCTGGGCGGTCAGGCCCTGCCCATGCCTAAGTTCTCAGCCATTCTGCCCACCCCCGACACCTCCGGTGATTTTGAGGAAATGTGCCTGACGGCAGGGGAAAGCAGCGGCAATATCACCGCTATCAAATCCGCCAGAGACATCCTGTGGGAAATGGAGAATGAAGCGCTCGATTTACTCACCTACCGCTTGCAGGCGATCACGAAGGAACAAAATCTCATGGCTGCTGGCTAAATTCTCACTTCTGGATCTGTTCCTGATGGCGCTGTAGGTTGCCCTTTGCCAGCGCTGAGTCTGATAGCAATGACGTCAATACATGCATGCGAGCCTTACCTTCTTTCCCCACCACGACCTCGATAGCGTTGGCGATAAGACCGCTTCAACCACCCCGACTTTTGAATTTTCAGGAGAATTCTATGAACAACTTTACCCACAATGCCCAAACCCTGCTGGAACAACAGCGTCCGAACCTAGAAATAACACTACAAGAAAATACCCGTCCAACTGTTGATCAGCCTGCGCGACTGCGTCATTTCTTTGGGCGGCTCGGTAATACCTTGGTGCAATGGCTCACCCAGAAAAGTACGCTCCGTATCCATCGATCTACCCAGGGTGAGACCGAAGTTTGGGAAGTATATGACCCCAGAGACCACCGCACCCACTTTTTTACCCACGAAAATGAAGTGCGCATTTGGTTAGAGGAGTGCTATTACCGATAGCTCACAAAGGAACTGATCTCAGCTATCTCCCAAAATAGTTCATCACTGACGAGAAAATTATGAGTAACCTTATTCTGCAAATCAATGTGACCTATGATTGCTCCCAAGCGGAGCTAGAAAACGTATTTTCTCACGCAGTAGGGGCGATCGCAGCCTTCCCCGGCCTCACCTGGAAAATCTGGATTATTAATGATGGGACAAAAGAAGCCGGCGGCCTTTACTGTTTTGACAGTGAAACAGCGCTGACAGCTTACGTCAACAGTCCTATCATTACCGCTCTGAAAGCGAATCCCCTGTTGCCGACGGTGCAGATCAAGGCATTTGAAGCGATCACCGCCCTCACCACCCAAACTCGTGGGCCGGTTCCTGCCCTTGCCCTGCAGTCTTCTGTAGGAGCTTGAGCCATGGTCATACCCGTGATCGCTACGGCATTCCTGCTTTAACAGGGCCGTCAATCGCGACGGTCTAACTTACTCATAGACCATAGACCGCTTTAAGAGGTTTAACCATGTCCACCAGCACCCATGCCCTCACCCTTCAAAATCCCATCCAGGCACCCCAGGTGACAAAAGAATTGTCTGAGAACGTTATTCTCACCTGCCTCGACGACATCTACAATTGGGCCCGGCTCTCGACCCTGTACCCAATGATGTTTGGCACCGCCTGCTGCTTTATGGAGTTCATGGCGGCTTTTGGTCCCCGCTTTGACCTAGAGCGGTTTGGTTCCATCCCCAGGGCAACCCCCCGCCAGGCCGATCTGATGATTACCGCTGGCACCATCACCATGAAATACGCTCCGGCTTTGGTGCAACTCTACGAACAAATTCCGGAGCCGAAATATGTCATCGCTATGGGGGCTTGTACGATTACAGCTGGTATGTTTAGTGCCGATTCCCCCACCGCAGTTCGGGGGGTCGATAAGCTGATTCCGGTAGATGTCTACATTCCGGGCTGCCCGCCGCGACCGGAAGCAGTCATCGACGGCATCATCAAACTCCGCAAGAAAGTTGCAGGCGAAAGCCGGCAAGACTACACCGAAGATCTGCAAACTCACAGATTCCATGCCGTGCGGCACCGGATGAAGCCGGTATCCCCGATTTTGACGGGCCAATATCTTCGGCATCATGAAGATCTCACTCCGCACCATGACCCTTTACTCATCAAATAATCATGATCTAAGACGAATGAAACGGCTGACGAGTCCGCCGCTGAATGGTTACTACTGCTGGACGGGATAGCATATCTCCACTATTCGGCCAATGGGACTGTAACGGGACAGTACGAGTTTGCAGAAACGGTTCGCCATTCGTGGTGGTTAAAGGCATAGTGACTATCTCTGTTTGCCGCAGACCATTGAGTTCCCCTGGATGTTGAACCGCCAAAAAGAGGGTTTTTTGATCCTGACTGAAGACCGGCCCTGTCAACTCGCTATCCATCGGGCCAATGGCAAAGGGAAATATCTGGCCGGCATTAGGACCGTGTAAAGGCAAATACCAGAGGGAATTATTACCAAACACTCCCACGGAATCTAAGCTCGTTGTATCGGCTTCCCGCTCAAACTTACGATTGTGTTTACTGGTGGACATATCGGTAACCATCCAAAGATTGCCCCGACCATCGATCGCCAAATTATCGGGATTGGCAAAGCCTAAACCACCCTGACTGGGCTCACCGCCGGCGGCAATCATTGCCCAACCAAAAGTTAGTGCATCACATCGATCGCCGGTTTCTTGTAGGCGCATTATCCAACCAGAGTTGCAGGGAACTTCCCCCTGTGGCCCCTGAAAAATATGGCGATCGCAACCGCCATCCCCCTGACTGGGCCAACCGGAAGTAAATGCGATTAATACAGACCCATCGGGCAAAATTTCCGTATCTTCCGGGCGAGCAGTGGGGGTAACGCCGGCAGCATTGGCGGCTAAATGAGCATCCACCAAAATTGCCCCTTGTTGGCGGTCTGACTCAATGGGATAAAGATCCGCTAAGGTGGCGAATTGAGTCTGATACTCGGCAACGGCATGATCCGTATCTATGGCGATCGCCCCGGCCTGGTTCCGGTCTGGATGGGGCAAATAGACAATTCCGGTAGTAGAACTATCAACAGCAATATCGCTAGGACGAACAGGATTTACTACGGTATCAGGGGTTAAGGCAATCCATTCCCCGGTACCATCGGCGTTAAATTTCGCCCCATAGAGCGTTCCGGCAGTAAATAAACGGGAATTGCCTTTATCGGTGGGGGATTTGACAGTATCTGCTGACACAAATTTGTAGAGATGCCCACTAGTGCGATCACAGCCCGAATACACCGCCAAGGGTTGATTCGCTGTTGCCCGCACCGCCACAGCTTCATGGCGAAAGCGTCCAAGGGCCGTATGTTTGACGCCGTAATCGTTGGCATTGGCCGGGTCAATTTCTACCATCCAGCCATATTTATTGCCCGCCAAGCCAAACACATTGCCTTGGCCACTCAACCCGTTGGTACTTATTTTAAGCGGACATTGGGCCGGATCTACGGCGGAGCCATCGGCATAGACTGCTTCTGGAACCTGGCTTTGGAAATTTTCCTCTGCGCTTAACACTGTCCCCCAGGGGGTTGTTCCCCCAGCACAGTTGCCAAACGTGCCAATGATTTTTTCGCCCAGTCCGTCGTCATAGCCTTGTTTGGTCGGGTTGGTAAATATGGCGATCGCCGGCCCGGTTGCTGTTAAATAATGGGAATCAGTTAACCCAGAAAGTCCGGTAATGCGCCGATCCGTCGCATTTGGCGATCGTTGCCAGTCCCCTTGACCGTTGCGTTCTAAGCGAATTACTCCCATACCTTGATCTACCAAAGCCGCTTCACAGAGAGCTTCTATGTCAATTTTCACCGGATTATCTGCCGCCAGGGCAAACGCATTGATTTTTCCTCCTTGCGCCTCCGCAGCGGTTAGCACCGTTTCTATCGGTAGAGATTTGCCAATTGCCATTTCATAGCCCTGTCGCCAGGGGATAAAGCTAATATATTCAAAATTGATTAACAAATAAGCCGTATTTTCGTCGGTTTCCACCAGCCCTAAATAATCATTATTAAACCCAAACCAGTGATCTCCCACCGGATCTCCCCATTGCCCCAGGACGGTGTAAAAAAAGTCCGACGGTAAAACCAACTCATCTTGAACCGCAAAGGTGGCAAAGGCGGTTTTTTGTTGAGCAGGGGTTAATCCATCCGTTGCCAGAGGAATAGGATAGTCAATCGGTTGAAAACTCAAATCCCCGTGGCGATCGCCGATTTTGGGAATAGCGGCTGTTAAAGGATACTGCCGGGGGTTGAACAGGGCCGCTCCCGCTCCTAAGCCCATCACTGCAAGAAAATTTCGACGTGACCAGACCATAATGCAGGTAGGGTGAATTAGGTTAACATTCTTTTTTTAGAGTGAAGTAGATCCCAAAAGCTGGGCCAGGAAGGCAGTCTAAAATCTTGGACTCTCACAACCTTTTTTACCAGATTTTTAGCTAAAGAGGGGATCAGGACAAAGAAGTTAAACTAGACAATCCCATCACAGAAGCGACTCGTCTTCAGACTCGGACAAGAAACTTTAGCCTCATCCGTCTCTTCGATAACTTGACCATAGTACAGAAAGCATTTTCGGTTAGATAATATTTTTGAAAGCGACATTTTAATGTGCTAATTCTACGACTTTTGTACCATTCAGATAACGATATATGCTAGCTTTCGACAGCTTGTAATCCTTCATAAGGATTTTGATCAAAGTCCCCTGCTCTCGTCTCTGCCGTAATTCCAAGACCTGTTGCTCGGTTAACTGTTTTTCTCGACCTAAGCGAACCCCACGGGCTTTAGCGTTTTGAATACCATCCATTTGGCGCTCGGCACGGATTTCCGTTTCAAACTGGGCGATCGCCCCCAGCATATTGAACAAGAGCCGCCCCGTGGCATCACCAGTGTGAATATTTTGGTCAAGCACCTGGAGGACAACCTGTTTTCCCTCTAACTCCGCCGCAATCTGACAGAGATGAAGAGTAGAACGTGCCAACCGATCCAACCGTGTCACCACCAGAGTATCCCCTTCCCGGAGGTAGCGAAGGCACTCCTGTAGGACAGGACGTTGATGAGAAGAACCACTTTGCTTCTCCTTGAAAACCTTGTCGCAATGACTTAACTTCTCAAGTTGCACATCAAGATTTTGACCCACGGAACTGACCCGTGCATAACCGACGATCGCCATGATTGCTGCCCATAAAGTCTCATTATATCTAAGACTTTGTGAGAATAAGCTTCTGAGACATAAAAAGAGACATATTTTTGGGTTGTCTCGGAAAGTGTACTTTTTGAGGCTATGTAGCCTCGTGTTCTTACCTAAAGTGGCAACTTCTGGTGATGGGGGTAGTTATACTAAGTAAGGAATCCTTGTTTTCTTTTTTTCGTCTTGGAGTTGCAATGTCATGCTGGCTAAGTTGACATCTAAGAATCAGCTCACTTTGCCTAAGTCCGTTACCCAACAGATTGGCTCGGCAGAGTACTTTGAAGTCACGGTGCAGGGTGGACAAATTATTCTTACCCCTGTCCGAATCCAACGAGCTGATGCTGTCAGAGCTAAGTTAGCGGCTCTGAACATAACAGAAGAAGATATTACCAATGCCGTGGACTGGGCACGTCAGTCATGAAGGCTTCTCCACGGGTTGTTATCGACACTAATCTGTTGGTGTCAGCCTTAATCTTTGGTGGTGTGACGGGTAAGCTACGTGGAATATGGCAGTCTGGGGGCTGTATCCCTTTGGTGTCGAAGGTAACAGTTACAGAGTTAATGCGGGTGCTTGCTTACCCCAAATTTAGGCTAAGTCCAACAGAAAGAGAGGACTTATTGGCTGATTACTTACCGTTTTGTGAAACAGTTAGGATACCTAATCCTCCGCCGGCAACTCCCCCATGCCGAGATCCCTTTGATGTACCTTTTTTGGTGCTGGCGCTGGTAGGACAGGCTGATTATCTAATCACAGGCGACAAAGACTTATTGGAGTTAGAAGTGGAAGATTCCTTCCCGTGTTCGATTGTTTTGTTAGAGCAGTTTTTGTTGGACGTAGCTTAGTATTAGCAACGGAAAAATTTTGGTCGTTAAGGCTGAAAGCTTTATCTACCAATGCTTCCAGGCATCAAATTTTATAACTTATCTGAATTCTCAATGTCCCATTTATGACTATAAATGAGACAATTTCACCGCCTAATTACCCGAAAACCTTGATTTCTCGTTAGGCAGACTCGTAAAGTCAAACATCGCAAATGGGACAGTTTAGATAAGCGAGCAAAATTTTTCCACTTCTAAAACCAAGCCCAGGAAGACTTGCGACGACTGGTGTTTATCGAAGCGCCCGCTATCCTAGCGGCAGACACCTTGGTGGAAATTGATCAGGGTGGGTTTGGCTTGCTGCACGAGTCGATTTAGATTGCGGTAGCGGCGGGAGAGCTCAAGGTGATTGACGCCCAAGGCTTTGCCCGTTTAGTGAATGGAGCGCTGAATCAACGAACTCTTGCTGTTCTTAACTTGTTAGGTTGTTGTGATCCCAACTTGGATCTGACAACGCTGGGATACCCGATCTCAACTTATCAAGTAATTTAATGAATGTCTTCTTTTCTGTAGACGTGAGGTTTGTCATTAATCCCTTAGTACGGCAAAAATGCTCGGGCAGAACTCTCTCAACCAACTTTTTTCCCTGCTCCGTGAGGGTGATAGTTAGCATTCGTCGGTCATTGGAGTGGGCTTTACGCTCAACCAACCCTTCTCGTTCCAATCTATCCAGCAAGCCTGTAATTGTGGCACGAGTTACATTGGCACGATTGGCAAACTCAGAGGGTGACAAGCCTCGCTTTGCAGTGTAGAGCTGCATCAAGATCGTAAACTTTCCCGCTGACAGCCCAAAACGCTCGAAGTGCTTATCAAAAGCAGCATAAACCTCACCTGTGGTATCCAGAAACGCAAGACAAGTTCCGACCGCTTCTAGGTCAAAGCTAGAAAAATCACACTCGAGCTCGTGGAATGCCTCTCGCCTTGGAAAAATTTGCATGGTGAGGTAATTTAGTTAGCCCGCTTATTGTAAGCCAACAAATGAATCTTGACAATCGTCTTGACAAAGTCCTGGGCTTAAAATTATAGTTAGCTCGCTAACTAACTATAAGGCTATCGCTTTTGATGAAGCTCCATGAGATTAAAGATTAGTAAGAGAAGCTGGCTGTTAAGTCTGCACATTGCTACGGGGGGGGTATGGTTTGGCACAGCTCTGTGCTCCGTTGCTCTAGCCTTGAGTATTCTTCTACTCAAACCTGGGGAAGCAATTCACGGCATCAACCTAGCGCGAAATGTCTTGGGACAGTACATTATCATTCCTGCTGCTGTGTTTTCGGTTATCACTGGTGTTTTACTTTGTGGTTTTACTAATTGGGGCTTCTTCAAACATTACTGGGTGATGGTAAAACAACTCGTCACCTTGGTTTTGATCATGCTTGGTTCTGTTTGGTTGGGTCCGATGACGAAGGAGATGACAGCTCTCTCTGAGGCAGGGCGATCCCAAGTCTTGCAGAATCCTGACTATCTCACGCTACAAACCACCGCTACTCTCGTTGGTGCATTACAAACTCTGGCACTTTTGACAGTCATTATCGTGTCTACCCTCAAACCCTGGGGCAAGCGAAGGGCAGTGCAATCCTCGACAAAATAGATGTTTCAGTAACCAGCTCAGAGCATTTCAAGAAGTTCAGTCTCCTATTGTGCAATATACTTGAATTACAGACAAAGATAACCGTACTTTTCATGGCGATCGCCAATCCCCTCTCCCGAAAAACGGCATGTTACTAATATATATTTTATATATTTCCAATACTCTTTTCTTGATAAGCTGATCACCTTAGCAACACTGGCACTGTGGGAACTTCTATCAGCCTCCTTAATTTAGTGACTGCTTCACCAATATCCTTATCTTGCCCCGTCCTCGCAAATCTTCAAAAAGTTGACGCAGGTGCAACATCATATTTGCTATTGTTCCTTTCCCGGCAGTTGGAACTCCAGTATCCTGACCAGAAGTGCTGCAACTCCGGAACCCACAGCTAATCCCCAGCAGAACCAAAGTCTTACAACACCCATCACTAGCTCAACCACCATGGGCGGTGCACACTGGGAGCAAGGTGGATCTTGGTCGTTTCAAATGTGATTGCAGATCTCAGAACTGAGCCAGTAAAAGCAGCAGAGATGCTCACCCTTCACCCAAATTGAGAATATTTTCGTCATCTTTGTTGTATCGAAGCCACGTCATTGCCCCGACTGGATCCGGACAAGCACTGCTCGCAAAAGTCGTCCAGTAACGTATCATCCGCTCCGATAAAGCAAAATCCTCCTCTTCATAGCCGAGACGGGCATCGAGATTTCCAAATACGTAGGGCACTTCGATCCCGTGATAAGCACCGAAGCGCGAAGCCAGCTCTGTATTAGGAACCCGTGAAAAACGATAGCAATAGCTCGGAGCCGTCATCAATGCAGCCATTCGACGGGTTGGCTCAACGGCGATACGTAAGGAAAGCTCTTCTGCCTCAGGACTGCCAGGGGCAGTGTGGGTAAAGCGGGTACCTTCATCCGCATTGAAACCTAGGATGGTCGGCACAGGCGTCGCCTTGGCTGTGGCAAAAATCAACTCAGGATCTTCCGGTAGAAACCAACCGTCCACCACAGGACAAAACAACATCCTGCGCTCCGTCGCAGCCAGAAGTTCCCCGTCTGTTCGCTTACGCAATTCCTCAATCACTTTCCCCTGTGTACTACAACGCAGTGAGGCGGCAAACTTGGAAGCATTGGCCGCGGCCTGCTCAGGGTCTGTACTTGCCTGAGGTAAACCATGGGGAATGGTAAACCAAGTCCCACTCTGCATAATCGCTCGGGAAAAAAGTCCCCGGGATAGCGGACTGGCAAGGTGGCAGGAGATACTTATGCCTCCGGCCGATTCGCCGAATAAGGTTACACACCCAGGGTCTCCCCCAAAGGCGGCAATATTTTCTGCGACCCATTGCAGCGCACAGAGCTGGTCGAGTAGACCATAGTTTCCCGAAGCTCCATGGGAGGATTCATCAGCCAGCTCCGGGTGGGAGAGAAAACCAAAAGGCCCCAGGCGATAATTCACTGTCACAACCACTACGCCATGCCGGGCCAAATTCGCACCATCAAACTCTGTGGCTGAACCACTTCCAATCACAAAAGCCCCCCCATGGAACCACACCATGACTGGTAGTTTCGCAGAATCCCCGGGTGCGGGGGTCCAAACATTGAGGTAAAGACAATCTTCGGATGGTGTGCGTTGCCGTTCTGTGATGACAGGGATTGTGTCTAGGTACTGGGTGCAGGGATTGCCAAAGGAAGTTGCAGATCGCGCACCATCCCAGCCGATATCAGCCACAGGAGGCTTCCATCGCAATGCTCCCACCGGCGGGGCAGCGTAGGGAATTCCTAAAAATGAGCCAAGTCCCTCAGAAACTGAGCCAATCAAGCGTCCTCCGGATACCTGAACTTCAAAGGAGTTTCTCTCAGTGCCAAAGCTTGCTTTCATTTTGAGAAGTAACCTACATGGATTTTTGACATGCTAGCTTTAATATCCCGACTATCCTGATTGGAAGAAAAAAGGGATTTGAATATCTAGCGTAACGTCTTGATCCCACCATAGAAGTCGGTCTGAGCGAGAGGGGTTACAACGGAAGAACTCGGAATCCAGGTCGCCGCCATAGCCGCTGGTCCCCAGCCCAAGCGGGATGTATTGAACCAGTAAAACAACTCCAAAAATCCTGGGACTGGATGCCTAATTAGGTTGTGACAAAGTAAGCAAAAAGGACAGATTAGAGATAGCTTTTAGGGCGTGGGGAGCATGGGCCGGCATAACAATAAACACCCCTGGGTCTAGGGAAATATCCTTACCTTCTAGGGTCAAAATGCCAGTGCCTTCTATTCCTTGCACCACGGCATTGCGGGTGGAAGTATGCTCTGAAATTTCGGTGTTCGCCGCCAAACAAAAGAGGGTGTATTGGCAGGTCTTGTCCTGCAATAAAGTTTTGCTCAACACTCCTGCTTGAGGGTATTCGATGTGCTCCTGTAGACGGGTAAAAGTTGCTTGAAACGAAAGGATTGGGGTTTTCATAGTGGCCTTCAAGTAAAGATGGAAAGTGATTAGGTAACTTAGAGCTAGCTAGGCTTCTGGGCACGGAGAATGATGTAGCCTAGATCGTCGCCGTACTTGGTAAATACCCGCCTCATGGCTAAAATCCGTTGCCGCATAGGCGGATGCACCAGTAAATTCCAACCCAAGCTCAGCAGGGTACCCAAGCCTTCTTCTTGGGCGATGGTCAGAGGGTTAAGTAAAGCCATGGGACCAGTGCGGTGCTGTTGCACAGTTAGGTTTGCCTGTTCATAGGTTCCTTGCCAGTCCAGTTCATTGAGCGGGGCTGTGTTGACCCGAATAGTGGTTGCCAGTTCTCGGTAAATATCTTCGATGTGGGCACCTTGGGCTAGCATTTCATGGCTGAGGTATTGCCCACCAGGTTTAAGACGAGCTCCTACCCCCTGTAGAATTTTGGCTTTAGCGGGGGCTGACTGCATGGATAAAATGGCTTCTCCCAGAACATAGTCAAATTGCCCTGGGATGCGCTCCAGGTGAAAAAAGTCGCCTTCACGGATATCCACCTGAGCACTCAGGCCAGCAGCTTCCACGTTGGCCCGGGCGCGGGCCACACTGTCAGGATTTTTTTCGATGCCCACCACCTTGACACCATAACGCTGGGCTAGGGCAATGGCACTGTAACCAAAACTGGCGGCTAGCTCTAGCACCGTCTCACCGGGTTGAAAATTGACCCAGGTAAAGAGGATTTCTGTGGCTTTCCGCCCGCCGGGACGCAGGATCTTTTTACCGGCCGCGGCTAGCACTTGATGTCCAGAAGCAGTCTTAAGATTGAGTGGAGTGACCGTCATGACATTTACCAGGGAAGTATACTTTTATTCTCACAGAGGGGCTTAGTCCTGTTTATGAGGTAGCTCATGGAGAGAACGCTGACCTGTTCCTGATGTCCCCTATGGTCTAATGGAGGTTCATGAGCCTCCCCGACAATGTCACCATGCAGATCGATGTCCAGCAGCTTCAGTACATCAGCCTGTTTAAAGAATTAGAGCCATTACTGCTAGGTCAACTTGCCGAGCACAGTAGTCTGAAGACCTACGAGAGCGATGAAGTTGTATTTTATGAAGGCGATGCCCTGCCCGCTTGCCTCTATCTGTTAGTGACGGGTTCCTTGCGGCTCACCAAAATCTCTGAATCAGGCAAGGAAACCATCTTGAGGTTGCTGAGGGCCGATGAAGTATTTGCTGCCCCAGCTTTGTTCGGCAATGGTGTAGCCCCTGCTACTGCCACAGCCCTAGAGCCGATTAAAGTATTGACCATTGAGAGGGAAGCTCTATTGAATGGGTTTCGGGAAGCTCCAGAAATGGCACTGCACATGCTGGGCATCTTTAACCAACGGCTCCAGCATTTGCACAGCCGTGTGCACTGTTTAGTCTCAGAGAGAGCAATCGTGCGGTTAATCCACTACCTAAAGTATTTTGCTGACAGTGGGGGTACAGAAACAGTACCAGAAGGACAAAGATTGCGAGCTCGTCTCACCTACTACCAAATTGCCCGTAGCATTGGCATCACCTACGAAGAGTGTGCCCGTGTGTTTAAGCAGCTTAAGGGGTCTGTAACTTACCAGCGGGGGGGCAAAATCACCATTCTTGACACCAACCAACTCACGGCGATCGTTCAACAGAATTCCAACTAGTGGATTAATCCCTACAGGGTAAAAAAGTTAAGCACAGCAACGGAATTTTTACTGTGGTCTGCCAGGGGTATTAAAACCGGAATATATGGGGTGTAGGGCAATGACCGGAGAAATATGGGGGTGTCGTTCAGGAAATAGGCTATGATACAGTGGCCAATTTTCTAAGCAATTAAGAGAGGTAATTAACCTAACTTAACAAGAACATCGAGTTCTTAACGTACACCCCAGAAAAAGTTAAAGCCACCTGGCAAAGCGTGTTTCTCAGGCACGCCACAGGTAGCTACACAGACTAAAATCTTATGTTGTTAGTGTAGCATGCCAATTTGCCGGATAGCTCCTCCTGGGAAAAATTAGGAGAGTATCTAAGCAGTGCTAACGACCAAGCATCTGCCCCAAAGCTATACAGGGCAAAGGTTTTGTAGATTTTTCAAGCATCGATTTAACTTTATAAAAAGTTCTTATAGCTCTACCCCAGAGTGGATAACTATAAGTGATTACCCGATAGAGCACCGCAATTTATGGAGTGTTTACCAAGATCCGGAAAGGTTGATAGGGCTATCATTCGGGACAACAACGCACTACGCAGTGCTAGACATTGACTGTAGTAGTCCCTACCATCCGGGGAATAGTGAGTCGCAATACCGAGAGCTGTTAGGAGCCTACGAAGAAGTGGGTATAAACAGTGTAGTGACACTCCAATCCTCCAACAGCGGTGGGTTGCACGTTTACTTCGTCTTTCCGAAAGCTCTGCCCACATTTAAGCTAGCCCATATGTTGCGGCTGACAGCAATAAAAGCAGGGTATGAAGTGAAGGATGGCAAGTTAGAAATCTTCCCCAACACCAAGACCTATAGTAAACACAGCAAAACAAGCTACAAAGCTGTGCGGCTGCCTCTGCAGAGGGGTTCTTGGTTGCTAGACAAGGACTTCGTCCCTTACAGCAACGATATAGAAGTTTTCTTAGAGCAAGGGGAAGGGGCAGCAGAAGAACAGGACATAGAGCTGATTGAAACAGCAATAGAGAGTGCCAGTCACATAAAACAATTCCGACGGGTCAAAGGAGAAGGTGATGCGTGTAGCTTTGCCCAAGACCTAAGGGAGCAGATAGGCGAAGGCTGGACAAGTTTCGGACAGACCAACGACCTGCTGCGGATAATCGGTACCTATGGGCGTGTCTTTAAGGGGCTAGAAGGGCAAGCCCTAGCAGACTACATAGTGAGAACAGCAGAGACGAGTCCTGGCTATCAACAATATTGTCAGCACAAGCATAATATCCAGCGTCGTAGTAAGGACTGGGGACGCTGTATCGAAAAATATTACTATCCTTACGGGAGTGAGCCGACACGCTCCGGCACCTTCAAGGATATGCAAAGAACAGGTAACCGTCAGGCAAGGCAAGTCAAAGAGAATGTAGTCAACAGAACTCGACAGGAAGAAGCTGTGGCTCGTATCAAGCAGGGGATGGACTATGTAAGGCAAACCATGGCAGTGTTGCCGGTTAAAGTTGGAGCCATGAAAGACCTATTGTTGGAAGCGATTTATCATCTCTTTGGCAAACGCACCTCAGACAGCACTCTATCTCGATATAGAGAATATTGGCATCCAGATTATGTGTCAGTAACTTCTCCTCCAGTAGGCGAGTCTTCCTCAACCATCATTGATAACGACGATAACGACTCTGCAAGCATTGACGCTATAGAGTCAGAAATTGATCTTGACGTTGAAAATATAGAGTCATCATCTAAAAACTCATGCCACACCCCCTATGAATCATTATCGTCGACACAGGATAAGAAAGATATCTCGAAACCTTTATCAGAAGAGACTTTTAGTCTTTCTGCCACACCCCCTTCCTATATGAAGGTTTATGTTCTTAATTCTTTTGCTTCGGGACTGGTCTCGAGGATGGTTTTTGGAAAGGAGTCATCTTCAAAGCTTTACTCTATTCAGCCTGCTTCCTTGGTTACCCTTTGTTCTGGCGCTATACATTCTCTTCATCCTTACTTAGTTTACGTTAAGCCCCTTGAAGGCGCTGAGGATTGGATTTCTGGGATTGCAGTTTTGTTTTCCTCTTTGACTTTAGTCAATGATTCCTAGCTCTGACTTTTTGTTATTTAACCTTCGCTTTTTTTTTTTCTCTCTCCTTATACTTGTTTGTAGTCCCTTTTCTTAAGGAGTGGATCGAGCAATGATAAGGTTTCCCATTGGAAGCCCGCAAGCTGCGAAAAGTTTGGCGACTAGAACAGCAAGCGGGCTCGAAGTTAAAAAAACTCTCCTGGAGGGAGGTCTTTCGTTATGCCATTTTTAGCAAGTTTGGGCAATGAAGCGCAAGCCAGATCCTGTGATCGCTATCCTTCAAGCTTCTTAAGAACTACCTATGACCCAGCAAAGACTAGGAGGTGGTCATGGGGATAATCAAGAATCACCTGAGCCCCCGTGCTCACTCAAAGAGAAAGACTAAAACTGCTTCTGACCATGAGTTACTCGGAGTTAGGATTAACGGCTTCCCAGTAGCCGTTGGTATTAGGAAAGGGGCTGGTCCCAAGGCTCAGCTTCACTCTATCCAGGGTGACCATCGAATATTGACCTACAAAAAGGCTACTTATTTTGCTGTCCCCATCAAAGGGAAAGTTAAGTCAGAGTCCGTAGAGGTACCTCAAAGCGAACCGAATCCAGCAATCAAAGAATTTTATCCTCGACAGGTTAAAGAAGATTTCCAGCGCCTGTTTAGCCATCCTTTTAAAGCCATTCTGAAAAATGATCAGGGGCAATGGTTCACGTGTAAGTATTCTCTGAATAAGAATCGAATCTGGAACTATTGGAAATCTCCGTCCACAACTATCGGCCTAGGCTTTGGAAAGTCGACATCGTGGGCAGCCCTTGACTTAGATGCTGATGGACGGTACCACAATAGTGAGTCCCTAGCGGGCATCAGAGAAGCACTAGAGGAATTAGCTATAGTATCTAGCCAGTTAGTGCAGTCAAGCGACTCTGGGGGCTGGCACCTGTTCATGTTCTTTGATCGTCCGGTTAAGACTTTTCCCCTAGCTTGTCTGCTCACCGAGACTTTAACTAGTGCTGGATTTTCTATTGAACCTGGTCATCTAGAAGTCTTTCCTAATCGTAAGCAGTGGAAGGCCGAGGGAAGCATTTATAACCGCATCAGACTACCCCTACAATCTGGGACAGGTTCTTTGATGCTGACCAATGATGGTGAGCTGGACTCAACTGGTTGGCCGGATAGTCTAGAGTTGTTTTTAAAGCGGGCAAAGGCCATCGCCAGAAAGAATGACACAGAGCGGATAGAGGAGCTGGGAGAAGAAGCTAAGAAGCGATTTGCTACAGCTCGCAAAGCCCAAGATCATGGCCCATTCCTTCCCACCAGATCATCCAAATGGCTCAAAGAAATTAATACCGTTCTCGAGGTTGGTTTCACAGCCCACCATCAAAGCAACGAAATCTTGAGGGCAGTTGCTGCTAAGGGGAGAGTCTTCCTTGGGTTAGGTGGAGAGGCCCTTGCTAGCTACATTGAGCAGACTGTAACGGAGCTTCCGGGTTATGGACAATGGTGTCGACACCAACCAGAAATTGCAGCTTGGTGCATACGTTGGGCACGGAGCGCAGAGAAAAAACTCTATCCGTTCAGAGGCAAGCCGAAGGTCGATAAAGCACTAACATCAGCAGGACCCAACAATCAGACAAGGGCCCGAGAAGCCCAGGAAAGGATAGCTAGGACGGTAGCCCAACTAACAGCCGAGAACTGTTGGCCAGAAGGAGCTAAAGCACGACTTAAACACATCATTAAGGGCGCTAAATGCTCCGCCAAAACTGCCTACAAATACAGCCAATTATGGCACCCCGTCTGTGCCCCCACAGCCCTACTACCTACCTGCCCAGGCCCTCGTTTGCCTGCGCCCCTCCACCTTTGCGATCGCCTCACCCCAGCTGCCCCCGCCTCTCCCATGTGCTCACTACCTCACGGCTCCTCCTAACTCTAAGTTGAACCTGTCCGCACCACCGAGCCCTTACCCGGATAGCCCTTGGATTCTTCAGAAGCGTAAGTCTCGAGTCCTTTGGAGGTCTGAGTCCATCGGACCCCCTGGTTGGCTCCGTAGTTGCTCTTACACCAATCACTCTAGGTATGGCCCGTATGTCCCTGCTTACTTTTCGTTGGAGCCGGAGCTTGACCCCCTCGGATTTTTATGTCCGCGATGGAAGGGTTATTCTTCTTTTCCTTACCTTGCTGGGGTTAGTGCTGTCCCACAGTGGGGGAACTATGCCCCGACAAACCCACTCTTGTCCCTGCCATGCTTAAGGCTGCGCCCAGAGCCTCATTATCCTTGGTTTGTCAGTAATCCACTACAGATGTGACGTTTGTGGTCTCTATCGGGACTTAGGTTGCTCTCTTGTTTGTGTGATTTTGCTGTTGCTTGGTCTTCGTCGTCGTTCCTTAACTTTCCTTCTTCTCTGGGTATGCTTCCTGGTAGTGCCCCCCCTTTGCTCCTATGTCCTCTACCCCTTCTTTATTTGTTTCTGTGACAGAATTGGCCCAGGAAGCCGGTGTGAGCGTTCGCACTGTCCAGACCTGGGCTAAGGCTGGTTACTTCTCTAAGCAAGGCTCCAACGCCTATGACATCCTTGGTTACTACCGTTGGTACACTCGCAGCCTGCGGCAGGATCTGGATGAACATAAGGCTAAAGTTGCTCGTTCTGACTGGGATACCAAGTGGCGTGAAGGTCGTGCGAGGAAGTCTCTCGCCGAAGCTTCTCTTGTTGAGTTACAAATGCAGAGTAAGGTTAAGCAGGTAGTTCCCATCGATCTTGTTATCTCAGAAATTGACAAGGTTTTGTCCTCTTCCATTCGTTTGTTCCGGGATCTACCTTCTTACTTTTCCGCCCCCCACTGCTATCAGTCTTCCTCTGAAGTTGCCGCTGCCCTAGAGCAAGCTGTGAGTCTGGCTTTAAAAGATTTTCAGTCCCAGCTTGTGAGTCTTTCTTTAGGTGCTGAATTAGTGGAGAAGTCAAAGGTCTTCCATGACTCATTCTCCTCCTCTGATACCTCGTCTTGACCTTCTGTTGTTTCTGTCAACGCTGTGATAGATGGATTGCTCAGTCTCTACCCAGCTTGTTGTGATGTTCACATCTGCATCTCTATGTCAGAGACCATTTCTCTAACTTTTTCTATCGTTAGGGTCGGGTCTTTCATGTTGACGTGCACATACTGGGAAGCATATTCTTCGATGCGCTTAAAGTTTTGCCGTGGTAGTTTAGCTTGATGCTCTTCCACGTTGAAACCTGCTAAGTAGTTACATACGGCTGACAGCGGCAAAAAATGTTTGAGTATAAGGCCATAGTTGATGCTTGTTGGAATTCGCTGCTTTGTCGCGTCACTGTTTAGTTCCTTCCAGTTCTCAAACTTGTCTTCATCTTTGATGACTAACCATGAGTAGGGTGCCCCGTAGAATAGGAGAGCTCGATGGTCTTGCCAGAAGATTTACTCTAGTTCTACCCTGGACCTGTCTGTGTAACTGTACTTTTCCATCTCTGAGTGCATGATGAAGAACGAGCAGTAGAGATGCCATGCTTTGATGTATAGCGGTCTAACGGATAGCTCGTAGTAGCCAAAGTCTAAACCCCTTGCCCTATCTCGAAGGATCTTCTGCTTGAGGGTAGACCTAGTGGTCTCTAAGTTGATGAATTTTCTGTCGAGAATGTCGCTCATAGTTTGAAGAATTGGCATAACCAATTCGTGAAACTATTAAGGGCTGAGTTCTTCCCAACCCTGTTCTGTTCTTTGTCTCTCTGGACCTGGGTTATGTTTAAACTTCCAATTTTTCCTCTTGTGTTGAGTGGTTCTCCCCAGCTATGGATGGGCTTGTCGCCTTAGTCTGTAACTGCTCAACGATGTGGAGCCCTTCCAACAGTGCTTGGGTTTCCTTAAGCTTCTCTATTAGGCTTAGTCTGATTACGTTTAATTCTGGATTTATAGCATCTTTGGGCGAATTTTTACTGATGTAATCTTTAAAAGCTTCCGTTTGCTCGTGATATCGCTTAATTTTAGAAAAAAGTGCGCACATGTGCGCACTTTTCTGCTTCTGCTGTTCATCTTCTGGGTCATTGAGGATTTTGGTGATATATCTACGACTTGCCCCAAATACAGACATTAACTCTCGGTTGATAGACTTTTGTCCTTTGCTGGGGCGACCTTTAAGCTTTTCATAGCCAGCCTCCTTTAGCTTACGGGCCGCTTCTCGAATTTCACTAGGGGTGTAGTTTTTGCGTTGGGTATTTTCTTCAACTTCAACTTGTAATGCCGTGAGGGTTGCTGTTTCTGCATCAATGTCCATAATGTTCACCGGCACTCCTTCGCCAAAGAATGCCGTAAATGTTTCTGGGGATTCTGCCGCTAATTTCTCTAGGGCTGCTTTACGATGTCCTCCGGCTAATAGCCTGTAGTGTCTGTCCACTGTTAACGGGGTAATCAGTCCCAGGACTTGAATACTTTCCACTAACTCTTTGACATGCTTAGCGTTAATTTGACGGGTATCTCCCTCTGGCCGATCGCCGATTTTGTCCAGGGGCACCAGTCCTTCCTTCATCTGTTGTCGTTGCAAGGTTTCTTCGGCTGCTTCCGAAGTAGCGGAGCGTGCTTGAGCTTTGCTTATGTCTAGAGATTGACGTTTTGCCATAATTTATACCTGCTGTTGTAACCAATGCCACAGAGCTCTAATCTCGTAGCTGGCTTTACTGCTTTGCTCCAACTCTGTTACTCCTCTACCCTGTGCTGCTGCCTGTTGAAAATCTGCCCTTGAACAAACAGCATGGGGGCTAATTGGGTAGCCCAATTGTGCGTCTTCTAGGTTGGTAATCAAGTCTTGAGACTTGGTGTTAGGGTGCAGTAGGTTAAGGACGATCGCCGCTGGTTTTTGGCTTAGTCTTACTGCTGAGAGGGTAGTGGACACCGAGTCTAAATCGAACTGTCCATAACGCAGTACCACCAATACAAAGTCTGATGCTTGCATTACCTCGATAATGCCGGCATCCAGGGTGCCGGGGGTATCAATGAAGTTCCAGTCTGTTGTTGCTTTTTCTAGAGTGGAGATTGCCCGCTTAGGGGGGACCGCAATAACCAGGGGACTATTATTGCCACGGCGATCGCCCCAGTCTGCTAGAGAAGCTTGGTCATCGCAGTCGAGAATAGTTGCATCTCTTGCTACCACGGCGAGGTTGGCACAGAGGGTGCTCTTGCCCACACCTCCTTTACGACTGACTATGGCTATGGTTTTTGACATGGGCTATTTATGATGGGCCTACTAATCAAGCTTATTGGTCTTAACCCGATATAAACATTCCGCAGGGGAGTAAATAGGCAAAGGACTCTCAACAAAGTCTTTGGTGTCACGGGTAATGATTGCAGTAAGTTGGTTAACTGTGGCACATGCCAATTGGACACTATCTTCAAAGTCTCTTAGATTGATGTCGAGGGCAACTTCGATAACTTGTAGATTCACGGGGCATAGTTGTAGTCCAATCAGTAGTCGCTTAACAGCTATAAGCGCCACCTCGCGGCTTTTGTTCTTACGAATGATGTAAAAAATATTGGTAACTGTTGTAGCCGCAATGTAAGCTTCGATGTTTCCCTGCTCGATTTCTTCAAAGATGGCTATGGTTTCTTCGATAAACGGTTCTCTCTCTAAAAGTAAGTCGAGAACAATATTGGTGTCGAGAAGTACTTTCACAGGATATTTACAGATACTTCTCTTTTAGGTAGTCAGTGTATTGCCTTTGTAACTCAGCGTCGCTAGGTACGGGGCCCGTTGGTTTGGCAATGCCCCGCAGTCCGGTAAGGGTGCCGGCGGGAATTTTGGGGCTAGAGACTTTTGGCCAAAGCGACTCGGCAAAATTGAGTATTTCGCTAACTTCCTTCTCTGGCAGAGTTTGAATTAGTTGGTAGAGTTTTTCTTGCGCTGTCATGGTGCTCAACCTTTGTTGATGGGCCTGATAATAAATACTCGTCTCTTCGTTACACTGTAATCAATATAAATCCCATTGTTGTCTTTCCCCTATGTCCATAGTAGTCAGTACCCGTCTGCCGGACTTAACCCACGAACGACTTCAACGTTTTGCTCGCTGTTTAGGTAAGACACCTAGTGAAACCACCGCCCTGCTAGTGGAAGAATCCTTGCGGCAGCAGGACTTTCCCTACATTGAATTTCGACAAACGCCCCTGGGTCGTCATGCCCATCTTAAAAACTCTACCCTGGCGGTCTGGGAAGTTGTCCGCATTGCCCAAGGGTATGCTTTAGACCCAGAAAAAACAGCACAACACTTCCAGCGTCCTCTGCCTTGGGTAAAATCGGCCTTACTTTATGCAGAGGCTTACCCCGAAGAGATCAACATCGCCATTACCGATGCTGGGGCCGTTAACGAAACCACATTGACCCGTCTGTTACCGCAGCTCGAAGTCCAAGGGCAGTCATAGCAGAACCCCATGTTAGGTTTTCTATTGGATGAACACATATCTCCGGTGGTGGCTCAGCAGGTTATTAGTAAGGCACCAGACATTGAAATATATCCCTTACTAACTTGGCAGGGAGGGCTGTATCTAGGATTTCCAGATGAGGTAATTTTGGAGGCTGCCACCACGGCACAATTGGTGTTGGTAACCTATGACCAAAAAACGATACCGCCCATTCTTTGGACTTGGGGAGAGCAGGGTCAGTCCCATAGCGGTATTATCTTCGTTGACTATCAGAGTATGCCGCCCCAAGATTTTGGGAGTCTAGTCCAGGCTTTGCTTAAATTATGGAAGGATGAACGGGAAAGGGGTTGGACCGATCGCCTGCTGTATCTCAAGTGTTCCTGATCCAGTTTGCTGTCCCATTAGCATTCTGCGCCCAGCTTTCTGGGAGTTACAGGCTAGTCCTCAGCTAACAACGTTTTTTAGTTAGGTTACTCCGTTCTCTCGCAAGGGTAGGATAGGACGGGATACGCTCTTGCCTGAAACATAGGACAGTGAATGTAGCAATAGCAGCATCCTATCAGTTCACTACAAAAACCCGAATTTATGAACCCAGTTAGCCACAACAACATTGTCAATTTCATCTGGGGCATTGCTGACGATGTGTTGCGTGATGTGTATGTGCGGGGCAAGTACCGTGATGTTATCCTGCCGATGACAGTGATCCGTCGTCTAGATGCAGTTCTGGAGCCGAGTAAGGAAAAGGTACTGACCATGAAGGGTTAACTGGATAGTGCGGCGATCGCCAATCAACATGCCGCCCTCTGTCAGGCTTCCGGGGAGGCTTTTTACAATGTCTCCCCCTTTACCCTGCGGGACTTGAAGAACCGTGCCAAGCAACAGCAACTAAAGGCTGATTTTGAGACCTATCTGGATGGGTTCTCCCAGAACGTTCAGGAGATCCTCGATAAGTTCAAGTTCCGTAACCAAATTCCAACATTAATTGAGGCGGACATCCTTGGGCACCTGTTGGAAAAGTTTCTCGACTCCCGTGTCAACCTCAGCCCTAAGCCGGTGCAAGACATAGATGGTAACGAGGTGCTTTCAGCCCTGGACAACCATTCCATGGGCACTATCTTTGAGGAACTAATCCGCCGCTTCAACGAAGAGAACAACGATGAGGCAGGGGAGCACTTCACCCCCCGGGATGTGGTCAAGCTCATGGCTGACCTAATCTTTCTGTCCATTGGTGACTTAATTGAATCCGGTACCTATCTCGTCTATGACGGTGCCTGTGGCACTGGGGGGATGTTAACGGTAGCGGAGGAGAGGCTAGCTGAACTGGCTCAAAATCAAGGTAAGGAGGTCTCTATTCACCTCTTTGGACAGGAGGTACAGCCAGAAACCTACGCCATTTCCAAGGCGGATTTACTGCTGAAGGGGGAAGGGGCGGAAGCGGAGAATATGAAGTACGGTTCCACCCTTTCCAGTGATGCGTTTCCGTCCCAGGAATTTGACTTCATGCTCTCTAATCCTCCTTACGGTAAAAGCTGGAAGACTGACTTGGAGCGCCTGGGGGGCAAGGGAGACATTAAAGACCCACGGTTTGTGACCCGGCATGGGGATGAAGCTGACTACAAGATGATTACCCGTTCCTCAGACGGACAGTTAATGTTCTTGGTCAATAAGCTGGCTAAGATGAAGCACAACACCCGCTTGGGTAGCCGTATTGCTGAGGTACACAACGGGTCGTCCCTCTTTACTGGGGATGCGGGCCAGGGAGAAAGTAATATCCGCCGCTGGATCATTGAAAACGACTGGTTGGAGACTATCATTGCCCTGCCGGAGAATATCTTCTACAACACCGGTATTGCCACCTATATCTGGCTGTTAAGCAACCGTAAGAACGAGGAGCGTCGGGGTAAGGTTCAGCTCATTGATGGGACGGAGTGGTATGTACCCTTACGCCGTAACCTCGGTAAGAAGAATTGTGAGCTTTCCGAGGAACAGATCCAAACTATTGTGGACCTGGTGGTCAATCCGAGGGAGACAGAGAAATCGAAGATCTTTCCCAATCAAGCTTTCGGCTACTGGAAGGTGACTGTCGATCGCCCTTTGCGGGTGGAGGGGGCAGATCCCCAGCGGGTTTACAAAGCCGCCGAAATTAAGGCGTTCAAAAGTGAAGGTAGGGTTACCGAAGAAGGGGTACCGATTATCAAGAAGATTCACAAGAAGGGAACCCGGCCTGATCCTATACACGGTTTGTTCGAGGTGGAGATTGGCGGCAAGCCCTGTGTGGTGGAGTATGAACCCGATAGTAATTTACGGGACAGCGAGCAGATTCCGTTGTTGGAGGATGGGGGCATCGAGGCGTTCTTTCGACGGGAGGTGTTACCCTACACCCCGGATGCCTGGATCGAGGCTAGCAAGACCCAGATAGGCTATGAAGTTTCCTTTACCCGTCATTTTTATAAGCCTGTGCCCATGCGGACTTTGGATGAGATCAAAGCGGATATCTATGCCCTAGAGCAGGAAACTGAGGGTTTGTTGGAACAAATTGTTGGGAATGCTTAGGATTATCACAGCTAAGATTAAGAAGGAAAGGTTGAAGGAGGACATTGGTTATGGTGACCACAGCCAGAGTAATGCACAGTGACCCTGATATTCTGGGGGGAGTCCCGGTCTTCGTCGGAACCAGAGTGCCCATTAAAACATTGCTTGATTACCTGGAAGCAGGGGATCCTCTGGATGAGTTTCTAGATCATTTTCCTAGCGTTCAGCGTCAACAGGCGATCGCCATTCTCGAACTAGCTAAGCAAATGCTAACTGCCTATGCGAATCCTGCTTGATGAATGCGCCCCCCGCCCTCTTAAACGGGAATTAGCCGATTATGAGATCCGCACTGTGACAGAAATGGGCTGGTCGGGTAAAAAGAATGGTGCATTGTTGCGGCTGATGAATCAGGAGGGATTTACAGTTCTCCTAACCACAGACCAGAATCTAAGGTATCAGCAGAATTTAGAGCAAATGGATGTAGCTGTTATTGTTTTGATAGCCCCTAGCAATCGATTGGCAGATTTAGTACCTTTAATTCCTGGTGTCCGGGATGTGCTGAGAACAATCACTTCTGGCCAAGTTGTTGAAGTTGGAGCAGAACAAAATGTTGGAGAGGTGGAGCGATGAAACTGAAGCCCTATCCCGAATATAAGGATTCTGGCGTGTCTTGGCTGGGACAGATTCCAGCACATTGGGACATAAAACCAGGTTTTGCCTTTCTGTCAGAACGGAAGGAAAAGAATACTGGCATGAAAGAATCGACCGTTCTGTCGCTGAGTTATGGACAAATAGTTGTCAAACCACCCGAGAAACTTCATGGCTTAGTACCTGAATCTTTTGAAACTTATCAGATTGCAGAGCCTGGCAATATCATTATTAGAGGCACAGATCTTCAAAATGACAAAGTGAGTCTTCGTGTAGGAAAGGTAAGAAATAGGGGGATTATTACCTCAGCCTATCTTTGTCTGGAAACTAAAGAAAAGTTCAATCCAGACTATGCCCATTTGCTGTTGCATGGGTATGACTTGATGAAAATTTATTACGGCATGGGGTCGGGACTTCGCCAAAACCTATCTTTTAGCGACTTTAAACGATTACCTCTTCTAGCTCCACCAGAAAGTGAACAAAGTAAAATCAACAAATATCTACAATCAATTCAAGTTCAGATCAACAAATTCATACGCAACAAGCGGCGGCTGATAGAACTACTCAAGGAGCAGAAGCAAAACATCATCAACCAGGCTGTGACTCGTGGGTTAGATCCTAATGTTAAGCTCAAACCTAGTGGCGTAAAGTGGATAGGGGATATTCCAGAGTATTGGAGTTTTTTAAAACTGAAACGAATTGCTTGTGTCAAAACTGGATATGCTTTCAAGAGTGATCATTACAAGTCTGTAGGAATTCCTTTGATAAGGATCGGAGACTTAAAACATTCTGGTTTAGTTGATATAAAACAAGCCGTCAAACTCCAGGAGTCCGACCTTACCCATTTTAGTTGTTTTAAGATTCAATACGGAGATCTTTTAATGGCTATGACCGGCGCAACTATTGGGAAAGTTGCAAAGTATCAACATCAAACAGAGGCACTGTTAAATCAGCGTGTTTGCTCGTTTCGCTCCTTTGAATCTAAATGCTTTCAGGATTATTTACTATTTATACTTAGTTCTGAGGTTTACTTAAAGCAAGTAACAATATTCTGTTATGGCGGAGCACAACCAAATATCTCTGATTCGACTTTGATGTCTTTTAAGATTCCAGTACCACCAATAAGCGAACAGCAAGCAATACTATCTTACGTTCAAGAACAGACAAAAACAACAGATTCTGCCGTCAGCCGTGCCGAGCGTGAAATCGAACTCATACAGGAATATTATACCCGGCTAATGTCCGATGTGGTCACCGGCCAGGTGGATGTACGGGACATTGAAGTACCAGAAATTACCGAAGAAGACCTCCTAACCCTAGAGGACAAAAGCGAGGTGGTGGATGATGACCTAGTGCAGGAGGAGGACGAATGAAACGCCAATCTGTCCTGCAATTACTGAGCCAAAGTAAAGCGGACTTACAAGCCAGGTTTGGTGTTACTCGGTTAGCACTGTTTGGCTCCACTGCAAGGGATGAAGCTGGCCCCCATAGTGATGTAGATATTCTTGTTGGCTTCGATGGCCCTGCCACATCCCATAGATACTTCGGGGTGCAGTTTTATCTGGAAGATTTGTTAGGTTGTGCGGTGGACTTAGTAACAGAAAAAGCCCTCAGACCAGAGCTACATCCCTATGTGGAACGGGAGAGAATATATGTCTGAGCCAGCATCACCAGAAAAAAAAGTCATCATCATCGCTGGCCCCAATGGAGCAGGAAAAACCACCTTTGCTGAAGAATTCTTACCCCAGGAAGCCCAGTGTTTAACCTTTATCAACGCCGATCTCATCGCCGCTGGATTAGCACCCTTTGAACCAGAACAGGCCGCATTTCGAGCTGGGAGACTAATGCTAGAGGAGATCTACAACCATGCCCAGCGGGGGCAGAACTTTGCCTTTGAGACAACTTTAAGTGGACGTAGTTACGCCCGTCTTATTCCTACCTGGCAGGCCCAGAGTTACATCGTCAAGCTCTTCTTTCTTCAACTACTATCTCCTGAGCTAGCCATTGCCCGGGTGGCGCAACGTGTTCGAGCTGGGGGGCATCATGTTCCTGAAGCCATTATCCGCCGACGCTTTGCCGCCGGGTTACATAACCTGGAGACTCTCTACAAACTAATAGTTGATGAATGGGTCTGCTATGACAACTCAGGCAATGAACCTGTGCTTATTAACAAAGGAGGTAAGTTATGACCAATCAACAGGGTAATGTTAATGCTCGCAACAGAGAAGAAGATCCCGACATCCTAGGCTCAGAGAAAGCTCTAAGACGGGCCGCTCAGAGGGCACGGGAGAGGGCTAAACAGGCTGGAATCGGAGTGATAATCCTCAAAGACGGTGAAATCGTCGAAGAACTGCCAGATTCTTAACTTTACAGCGGCTAAAAACTAGCAACAGAGGACGAAGAATGACCGTTCCCGCTCAGCCTAAGATTTACCACATTGTCCATGTGGATCGGTTGCCCTCAATTATTGCTGATGGGTGTCTGTGGTGCGATGCGGCGATCTCTCAACGGAATCCGGCAGGGACAACCATCGGGATGAACAAAATCAAGCAACGGCGGTTGAAGGAATTAACCTTGACTAGCCATCCAAGTTTGTACGTAGGCCAATGTGTGCCTTTCTACTTTTGTCCACGTTCCATCATGTTGTTTTTGATCCACAAAAAGAATACAGAGTTGACCTATCAGGGAGGACAGGAACCGATTATTCACCTGGAGGGAGATTTAATCCAAGCTGTGAACTGGGCAGATCAAAACAACCTCCGCTGGGCCTTCACCCTCTCCAATGCTGGGTCATCTTACTTTGAAGACCGCAATAGCTTAGCGCAGTTACACGAAATTGACTGGGCCGCCGTGCAAGCGACTAATTGGCAGACCTGTAAAGAGGGCAAGCAGGCAGAGTTTTTGGTGGAAAGCACTTTTCCATGGCATCTTGTCGAGCGTATCGGGGTAAAATCACGAGTAATTTATGATCAAGTTATCAAAGCTCTGCCCACAGGAGGACACCATCCACAGGTAGAGGTTCGACCGGACTGGTATTACTAATCTGGAGGAGGCGCTAATGTTTGAATGTAAAAGTGGCAACATCCTAACAGAAGATACCGAAGCCCTGGTCAACACCGTCAACTGTGTGGGCGTGATGGGCCGTGGGATCGCGCTACAGTTCAAGAAAGCCTTCCCAGAGAACTTCAAAGCCTATGCCCAGGCTTGTAAAGAGGAAAAAGTTAAGCCCGGCGAAATGTTTGTCTTTCAAACCGGACAACTGGTAAACCCTCGCTTTATCATCAACTTTCCAACCAAACGTCACTGGCGTACCCATAGCCGTATAGATGATATTGAAAACGGACTAAAAGCCCTTAAATGTACTATACAGAAATACAAGATTCGCTCTATCGCCATTCCCCCCTTAGGTTGTGGGTTGGGGGGCCTTGATTGGGCTGAAGTTAAAACCCGCATTGAAGTAATCCTCAAGCCTCTTGATAACGTACAGATTATCCTCTATGAACCCCATGGTGAACTATCCCAAGCAAAAACGGTACAGAGTCTTCGTGCGCCAAAGATGACCCCTGGTAGAGCTGTGTTAGTTGAGTTGGTCAGCCGATATCTCCAAGGTTTGTTAGATCCCTTTATCACTCTGCTAGAAATACACAAGCTAATGTATTTTATGCAAGAGTCAGGGGAATTCCTGCAACTCAGGTATGCAAAAGCGCCCTACGGCCCTTACGCCGAAAACCTGCGCCATGTCCTGAATGTTATTGAAGGACATCTCATCACCGGATATGCAGATGGGGGTGATCAACCCAATAAACCCATAGCCCTACTGCCCAATGCAATTGAGAAAGCAACTACATTCCTACAGGATTATCCAGAAACCCATACTAGGTTTGAGAAAGTGACCGATTTAGTGGAAGGATTTGAGTCTCCTTTCGGTTTAGAACTACTGTCAACCGTGCACTGGATAGTCAAGAATGAACCAGTCAATTCTTTGTCTGATGTTATTGATCGCACCTACGCATGGAACCAGCGTAAGCAACAATTCACCCAAAGACAAATCGAGCTAGCAGTCAATGTTTTGAACAAAAAGGGCTGGATTAATCGTCCTTATTAACTTCAATGAAAACCACTGACACCAGCGAGAAGGGCCTAGAAACCATAATTGTTAACTCCTTGGTCAATGAGGCAGGCTATGTTCTGGGCGACCCTAAAGACTACGACAGGGAACATGCCGTTGACCTGGTGAAGCTGTTGGAATTTCTAGAGACAACCCAGCCCGATACCTATGGGGTACTTGGCATCAACAGAGAAGGCCCCAAGCGTACCCAGTTCTTGCACCGGCTACAGGGGGAGATTGCCAAACGGGGTGTAGTGGACGCATTGCAGACTGGTATCAGGCATGGCCCTGCCCACGTAGAGCTTTTCTATGGCACCCCTACCCCTGGTAACGTTAAAGCAGTGGAACGGTTCAGTAACAACATTTTCAGTGTCACCCGCCAACTCCGCTACAGCTCAGTGGAGACGGCTCTGTCATTGGACATGGCCGTGTTCATCAACGGATTACCCATTGCCACCTTCGAGCTAAAGAATCGGCTCACCAAGCAGACTGTACTGGACGCAGTAGAGCAATATCAAAGGGATCGAGACCCCAAGGAACTGCTATTGCAGTTTGGTCGCTGTGCAGTGCATTTTGCAGTGGATGACCATGAGGTACGCTTCTGTACCCACCTGACTGGTAAGGGTTCTTGGTTTCTACCCTTCAACAAAGGTCACAACGACGGGGCAGGTAATCCTCCCAATCCTAACGGCATTGCCACTGACTACCTGTGGAAAGAAGTCCTTACCAAAGAGGGGCTGACCGACATCCTAGAAAACTACGCTCAGATAGTGGAGGAGAAGGACGAAAAGACCTGCAGGAAGAAGCTTAAGCAGGTCTTCCCTCGCTATCACCAATTGACAGTGGTGCGTCAGCTTCTGGCTACGGCTAAGCAAGATGGAGTGGGGAAACGTTACCTGATCCAACATTCAGCCGGTAGCGGTAAGAGTAACTCTATTGCCTGGCTTGCTCATCAACTAGTGGGACTAGAGCAGGATGGCAAAGCCCTATTCGACTCCATCATCGTTGTGACCGATCGCCAGGTACTGGACCGGCAGATTCGCAACACCATCAAACAGTTTGCCCAAGTCTCCGCCACGGTGGGCCATGCAGAACGCTCCGGCGACCTACGCCAATTTATCAAAGACGGCAAGAAAGTCATCATCACCACGGTGCAGAAGTTTCCCTTCATCCTCAACGAAATCGGGGACGAACATCGCCAGAGTAAATTCGCCATTGTCATTGACGAAGCCCACTCCAGCCAAGGAGGCAAAACCACTGCCGCCATGAACCGGGTGCTGGAAGGAACAGCCTCCTACAACGTTGCCAACGAAGAGGAAGAAGAAACTACCGAGGACAAGATCAACCGGATCTTGGAGGGACGGAAAATGGTTACCAACGCCAGCTACTTCGCCTTCACTGCCACTCCTAAAAATAAGACCCTGGAGATATTCGGTCAGCCCGCCCCCCAGCCCGATGGCACTGTCAAACATTACCCCTTCCATAGCTACACCATGAAGCAGGCTATCCAGGAGGGCTTTATCCTCGATGTGCTGAAAAGTTACACCCCCGTGGAGAGCTATTACCGCCTAGCCAAGACGGTGGAGGATGACCCCCTCTTCGATGCTAAGAAAGCCCAAAAGAAACTGCGCCGCTATGTGGAATCCCACCAACATGCCATCCGGGAGAAGACCGAGATCATGGTGGACCACTTCCACACCCAAGTAATCAACCACGGCAAGATTGGTGGGCAGGCTCGGGCGATGGTCATCACCAACGGTATTGGGCAAGCTATCCAGTACTTCTACGCCTTCAAAGACTACCTGCGGGAACGGAAAAGCCCCTACCAGGCGATCGTCGCCTTTTCTGGAGAGTATGACTACGGAGGGCAGAAGGTCACAGAAGCCACCCTCAACGGCTTCCCTAGTAGTCAGATCACCGACAAGATAGAGGAAGACCCTTACCGCTTTCTCATCGTCGCCGACAAGTACCAGACCGGTTACGACCAGCCCCTACTACACACCATGTATGTGGATAAGGCCCTCTCCGGTATCAAAGCGGTGCAGACACTCTCTCGACTTAACCGTGCCCATCCCCAGAAGTACGACACCTTCGTGCTGGATTTCTACAACGATTCAGGCACTATCCAATCGTCCTTTGACCCCTATTACCGCACTACCATCCTCAGTAATGAGACCGACCCCAACAAGCTCCATGACTTGAAGGCAGATCTGGACAGCCACCAGGTCTATACACAGGAGCAAATCCAGTATCTAGTGGAGTTGTACCTGAACGGTGCAGATCGGGATAGGCTTGACCCAGTTTTGGATGCCTGCGTAGCCGCCTACAACGCAGATCTCGATGAAGATGGACAAGTGGACTTCAAGGGTAAGGCGAAGGCCTTTGTCCGCACCTACGGCTTCCTTGCCTCAATCCTGCCCTACTCCAATGCCGATTGGGAAAAACTATCCATCTTCCTCAACTTCCTCATTCCCAAGCTCCCTGCCCCCAAAGAAGAGGATCTATCCCGGGGCATCCTAGAGGCGATCGACATGGATAGCTACCGTGTTGAACTAAAAACTAGTCTGAAGATCGACCTAGCAGATGAGGATGCCGAGATTAAACCTGTGCCAACCGCCGGCGGGGGCAGTAAACCGGAGGCAGACCTAGACCAGTTAAGTAACATCATCAAGGCTTTCAATGATCAGTTCGGAAACATTAATTGGAAAGACAATGACAAGATTCGTCGGGTCATCGCTGAGGAGATTCCAGCCAAGGTAGCGGCGGACGTAGCCTATCAGAATGCCATGAGGAACAACGACAAGAGGACTGCCAGAATCGAACATGATGCTGCCCTACAGCGGGTGATGATTGAATTGTTGGCTGACCACACAGAGTTGTTCAAGCAGTTTAGTGATAATCAGTCCTTCAAGAAATGGCTGGGCGACACCATCTTTGGTGCAACCTACCGGGAAAACTGGGAAGCAGGTTGATGTAAAAAGCTTCAGGTACTAAATTGGCCCCTGAGCTTCCATCCTCTTGGATGAGATTATTCGTCAGCGTAAACAGAACGCCCTCAACTATGAAGCCTATCTACAAGAGCTTGCCACTCTGGTCAGAAAAGTAGCAACAGGGCAGTCCGACGATACTCCCAAGGCGATCGACACTCCCGCCAAGCGTGCCCTTTACAATAACCTAGGACAGGACGAAATCTTGACCCTCAAAGTACACCAGGCAGTAATGAGTAGTAAAAGCGATGGCTTTCGGGGCAATCAAGCCAAGGAAAACCTGATCAAACAAGCTCTATACCAAGTTCTGAATGATGTGGACAGAGTGGAGCAGATTTTTAACATTGTTAAACAGCAGGATGAATACTAGCATCACCACCACTCTGCACTTGGGAGAACTGACCGTTGCCATTACCTACAAAGGGATTAAAAATGTGCATCTAACAGTTCATCCTCCCCAAGGAGAAGTGCGAGTATCGGCACCCTTGACCATGAACCCTGATACAGTGCGAGTCTTTATCATTTCTAAGCTTGCTTGGATCAGACAACAACGCCGTAGGATCCTAGCCCAGGAAAGGGAAGCCCCTAGGGAGTATGTAAACCGGGAAAGTCATCTTGTCTGGGGTCAACGTTACCTGTTGAAAGTGGTGGAGCACCAAGCACCACCAAAAGTAAACCTTGCTCCCAAGACTTTGGATCTTTATGTTCGTCCCCACACCCCCCAGGAGAAGCGCCACCAAGTGATCAGTGAATGGTACCGTCAACAAATCAAAGATGTAGTCCCTGGTCTCATTGCTAAGTATGAGACCGTTATGGGAGTCGAAGTGCGTGAATTTGGAGTTAAACGAATGAAGACCCGCTGGGGCACCTGTAACCCCAGGGCTCAGCGTATTTGGCTCAACCTAGAGTTAGCAAAAAAGCCCCCAGCCTGCCTAGAGTACGTCGTAGTTCACGAGATGACCCATCTACTAGAACCTAAGCATAATGACCGCTTCTGGGGATTCATAGATAGCTTTTACCCGCAGTGGCAACACTATAGAGATGAGCTTAACCGCTTACCCCTAGGGTGAGCAGGGCTTTAGGAGTCAATATCAATGTCGCCAAACTCTTCTTCGTATAGAAGACCCCGATTAAACATTATGACTTTGAGATAAATACTAATAATATTTTCAAATTCTTTGAGTGTTATCTCCTCTGGGTCTGAATCTAGAATATCTTTGCTTTTAGCATTGATACTTTTCACTGTTGATAGTAGGTTTAATTGTCTATCCAATGACATTACTGGATGACTTAGTTCAATTAATGATTGAACCGATAGTTTGTTTAGTTCATCACTAAAATTATAGTAGTTTCAAATAAAGCTGAGACGCTAAACGCCACAGTAAGAACGGATAATTTCATCAAGAGACGTGTCAATAGGAGCGTACATTCTAGCTCGTTTCAAGGCACTAAAGTCATGCTCAATATCATTTAAATCAGGAGAATATTTCGGCAAAAAAAG
>NZ_JACJTH010000046.1:0-10849 GCF_014698595.1 Synechocystis sp. FACHB-908
CTTTTTTTGCCGAAATATTCTCCTGATTTAAATGATATTGAGCATGACTTTAGTGCCTTGAAACGAGCTAGAATGTACGCTCCTATTGACACGTCTCTTGATGAAATTATCCGTTCTTACCGTGGCGTTTAGCGTCTCAGCTTTATTTGAAACTACTATACAGTCGAACAGAGACTTTTTCTAATTCGATCCAGATAAAAATTAGGGCACTGAAGCCAACACAAACCCACAGTTCGTTGGCAGGTAAATAATGGGTTCCAAAAAATGCCCGCAGCGGTTCAACATAAATCAATAACAGTTGTAATAAAGAGGTAACGACCACAGCCACCAGCAAAAAAGGATTGGAAAAAAGGTTCATTTCAACGGTCAAACTGGTCAAAGAACGAATGGCGAGGGCATGACCCATCTGGGCTAAGCAGAGGGTGGTAAATACCATAGTTTTCCAGCGATTGGGGGAAAGTCCGCCCTCTAAATGGTTGGGGGTATAGTTGTAGGCCCACACCATCAGCACAATGGTCACAATGGCCAATATCAAACCTTGACGAACCATATAAGAACCCAAACCCCGGGCAAATATGCTTTCCTGGGGGTCTTTGGGGGACTGTTGCATAACGGTTGCTTTGCCTGGTTCCACGGCCAGGGCTAAAGCGGGAACTCCATCGGTGACCAGGTTCATCCAAAGAATTTGCAAGGGAGAGAGGGGAACGCCTCCCAACCCCATTAAAGGAGCCGCCGCAATTGTTAAAACTTCGCCAATATTACTGCCCAGGATATAGCGGATAAAACGGCGGATATTAGTGTAGACAACACGACCTTCTTCCACCGCTGAGACGATGGTGGCAAAGTTATCGTCCAATAAAATCATGTCACTGGCTTCCTTACTGACATCAGTTCCCGTGATGCCCATGGCGACCCCAATATCAGCTTGTTTTAACGCCGGGGCATCATTGACTCCATCCCCGGTCATGGCTACGACTTCATGTTGTTTGCGGAGGGTTTGGACGATTTTTAATTTATGTTCGGGGGAAACCCTGGCATAAACACTGACTGTATGAACAATTTCCGCTAGTTCTTTTTCACTGCAATTGTCTAAATCCCGACTGGTAACGACCCTTGCCCCTGGTTCCGCAATGCCCAAATCAAGGGCGATCGCCTGGGCGGTGAGGGGGTGGTCTCCAGTAATCATCACGGGTCGAATCCCGGCGGCCCGACATTTAGCCACGGCATCTCGCACTTCTGGACGGGGAGCATCTAACATTCCCACTAGCCCCAACCAAGTTAATTCTTGTTCGGCAATGTCATCAGTGGTGTTGGCAGGTAACGTTGTCCAAACTTTGCTGGCAAAGCCCAATACCCGTAGGCCACGGCCGGCTAAATCATTATTTTTTTCGAGAATATAACTACGCTTTTCTTTACTAATGGGTAAGATTTCGCTTCCGACTTGAATGTGGGTACAGCGTTCTAGGATTAACTCAGGGGAACCTTTGACAAACATCACATAACTGTCGGGGGTGTTAATTTTTCCCTGCCCATCTTGGACAATGACACTCATGCGCTTGCGTTCTGAGGAAAAGGGAAATTCTGTTATCCGGGGAAAATATTGTTCCTGTTCGTGTTTAAAAATATTTGCTTTACCCGCTAAGGCCAATAAAGCCCCTTCCGTGGGATCGCCTAAAATCGCCCATTGTCCATTTTCCTTTTGTAAAATGGCATCGTTGCAGAGAATACATGCCATTAATAATTTTTCAATTTCGGGGATATTTTCAATCTTTAAATCTTCTCCCTCCCCTGCTTGAAACTCACCGACGGGATTATAGCCTTCCCCTGTAACCACTAAACGATGGCGATCGCTAATAATAGACTGCACCACCATCTTATTTTGGGTCAAAGTGCCCGTTTTATCAGAGCAGATGGTCGTTACGGAACCGAGGGTTTCCACCGCACTCAGTTGACGAATCAGCGCATTGCGTTTGGCCATGCGTTGGGTCCCCAAGGCTAAGGTGACGGTAATTACAGCGGGTAGTCCTTCGGGAACCACAGCAACAGCCATACTAAGGGATACTTCAACCAACTGCATAAACAAATCCGGTTTGAAGAGCGTTCCCCCCACAACGACGATCGCCACCAAGATCAAAGAACCACTGACTAACACATTGCCCAATTGGGTCATGCGCTTTTGGAGGGGAGTGGGTTCCGGTTCTACAGATTGCAGGGCTGAGGCAATTTTTCCTAATTCTGTCTTCATGCCCGTTGCGGTCACGATCACTGTGCCCCGGCCCTGGACAACTTCTGTGCCGGAGTAAACTAAATTTAGGCGATCGCCCAAGGCACTATCGGCGGGTAACAGCACATCTCCCTGTTTCATTACCGCTTCTGCTTCCCCCGTTAAAGCGGCTTCACGAATTTGGAGATTGGCCCCTTCTAAAATACGACCGTCAGCGGGAACTTTAACCCCTGCTTCTAGCAGAATCAGGTCTCCCGGTACTAACTCCGTGGATTCCACTTCGGTGGTTTTGCCCTCTCGAATGACTCGCACCCTGGACGTAGATAGGTCTTTGAGGGCTGCTAGGGCCTTTTCCGCTCCCCGTTCCTGCACATACCCCAAAATACCATTCAGTAATACAACGGTAAAAATAGCAACTGCATCTTTAGGAAAAATAAATTTACCCAATTGTTGGGCTTGATAAATATCAATTGCGGCCGAAATCACTGCAACAGCGATCAGCAACAACAACATAATGTTTGTAAACTGATCAACTAAAATGTTCCAGGAAGTTCTCCCCCCCGTTTCTATCAACTCGTTTTTTCCATAAACTTGCAAATTTTCAGCCACCTGTTGCTGGCTTAATCCTTGTTGGCGATCGCCATGTAAGTCACTGACGACTTGATCTGCAGAAAGAGTATGCCAGGTAATCAAAGGTTGGCCCTGAAAAGAAGCAGATGGAGGCATAGAGATGAAAAAATAGCAACAAGCTTTCATTTTAATCGAAAACGATCATAAGCTTAAATTACTGACGTTAGAATTATTTTTCTTGTCCGCTAAATCAATCGTAAAAAAAGCTAAAGATTTATACATTAAATTTTCTTATTTAAAATGTCAGAAAAATATGTTGTGAAAATAAAGTTGACACTTCCCGCCCCAAAACATGAAAATCACTTCTTCACAGGCTTAGTTATTCATGAGCATCTTCGCCTCGTTGCTCAGTTTTTTTCAATGAATTAATAAATAAAAATTATCTATTTCCTTTTTCAACATCATTAAGATTTCTAAACCAACCCTTACGCCAAAAAAAATAAAGCATCATCCCTCCCACTGTCAACATTACCATCCAAATCACAGGATACCCCCAATACCAGTTTAACTCTGGCATATTCCAAGGAGATTTATCAGGATTAAAATTCATACCATAGATCCCAGCAATAAAAGTTAGCGGAATAAAGATACTAGAAATTACTGTTAGTGTTTTCATAATTTCATTCATTCGATTACTAACAGAGGAAAGATAAATATCTGTTAGGTTAGATGCTAAATCTCGATAAGTTTCTATCATATCCAAGATTTGAATTGTGTGGTCATAACAATCCCGTAAAAATACTCGCACCTCATCAGAAATTAAATCACTGCCATCCCGAAGTAAAGAATTAATTGCATCCCGTTGGGGCCAAATAGCCCGTCTCATAATTAATAAATCCTGTTGTAATTGATGAATCTTGGCCAATGATTTATTCGTTGGACAAGAAATAATCTCACTTTGTAAAGATTGAACTAGTTCACCATAGACTTCCATCACAGGAAAAAAGCCATCGATAATAGCATCAATTAAAGCATAAAATAAATAATCAGCATTCTTTTGTCGAATTGCCCCTTTTTTAGTGCGAATTCTTTCCCTAACGGAAAATAAACAATCATATTTTGGTTCTTCTTGGATGGTCAACAAATAATGTTTACCCAAAATAAAACTAATTTGTTCACTGATAAAAGTTTGAGATGATTGATCCAGGGTTACCATCCGAGAAATAAAAATTAAATGGTTTTCATATTCAACTACTTTCGGACGTTGGGGGACGTTAACAATATCCTCTAAAGCAACAGGATGAAGTTTAAATACCTCACCTAATTGTTCCCAAGTTGTGTGATTCCCCAAGCCGTCAATGTTAATCCAGGATACGGATTCAGTATCAACATAAGCTTCACAATCCAGGGGATTTTTTAACTCTATTTTTGTGGCTTGATTTTTATTGTAATCAATTAAAATTATTCTCGGTGGAGGGGCATTGGGGGAAAGATTTAATGTTCCAGGAATACTTTCTGGTGAATTAAAATAATTGAAATGGGAAACAAGATTAGATTGTCGAAACTGAGGCTTGTTGGGCATATTCTTAGAAAAATCTTTACAATCTTACTGTTTTATTAAATTATGATGATAATCAATGGATAAATTTGACCAAATAAAAATGCCAGATTACACAATAAATTTTATCATTAATAATGAATAACCAAAGGAGTGCTTATTTCCGACCAATTAAATAACCATTTTGCATGATCAACCGCTAGATTAATGCAACCATGACTAACTGGTGTGCCAAATTTGTTATGCCAATAGGCTCCATGAATTGCGTAACCGCCGCTGTAATATTGGGCATAGGGAACATCGTCAATATCATAATCTGCTCCTCTCATCCGATCAATGCTTCGTTTGCTTTGAATGGTAAATATACCTGGAATTGTTGGGGTACCCTTCTTTCCCGTGGAAATAATAATGGCATAGACTGGTTTGTTCCCTTCCCAAGCAATCAAACGTTGTGTGGAGAGATTAACTTCAATCCAACGTTCTTCAGACTTTTTGAGAATAGCCATTTTTTGATTGAGAGTATCCTGATAGGTCTGGGCAGAAACCATAGGGATAAATAGATCAACTCCAATCAGTTGAGTTAGGCATATTCCCGCAATCATTAATCCACTTCCCCAATATCGAACAAGGGGCCATAACATGAGTAATAATCCTACTACTAATGCGTTTTGCTTCCATTTTAAGTCAATTTTTATAACATTGGCTGAAAAGTAAAAATAAATAAATTAACTTTTTGTAAATTGCAGTATCTACGGTCGCAACCTTTGGAAATTTCCTAAAATTAACTTCATAATACTGCCTTAACCCCTAGTAAGATTTCTATTTCTCACTAATGATTAATCACTTCATAGACTTTTTATTAATCTAAGAAATCTTTGCCATCTAGAATAAAATGAGGAAGAAAGACTGGGAGAATACTTCTCTTTCACACAGGGTTTTCTGAATTGGATTAAGTCCGTCCCCGAACAATTTATTGCCTGCTCAATGAAAATTTGCAGGAGATTGACATCGTTCCCCACCATGGTGTCCACTGCCATAAAAAGTTGTCGCCGCAATGGAGCACGTTCCGCACTGGTCGGGGATGGGTTTGTCCAGCTTTGACGGTTTTGGTCGAGGCCATAATGTTCTTCTTCCATAGGTAGAAAATATTGCACATCGGCAGCCATCGGCAACAGCGGTATAATCTAGCTTGCTTCTTGGTGCATGTTTATGTCTGCTAAATCCCCTTTGTTATTGTTAGTTGATGGTCATTCCCTGGCATTCCGGGCTTACTATGCCTTTGGTTTGTCTAAAAAAGGCCCTCTGCGGACAACGGCCGGCATTCCCACCAGTGTATGTTTTGGATTTTTAAATTCCCTCATGCAGGTGATGGAGTCCCAAAAACCAGCGGCGATCGCCATTGCCTTTGACCGTCGGGAACCCACTTTTCGCCATGAGGCCGATGGGGCTTACAAATCAAACCGCCAGGAAACCCCAGAAGATTTTGCCGAAGATTTAAGTTATCTCCAGCAATTGTTGGAAGCTCTCAATTTACAAACCATCACCTATGCGGGCTATGAAGCCGATGACATTTTGGGCACTCTAGCTTGCCAGGGGAGTGACGCGGGTTATCAAGTTAAAATTCTCAGCGGCGATCGGGATCTGTTTCAATTGGTTAGCCCAGAAAAAAATATTTCTGTTCTGTATTTAACCCGTAATCCCTTTTCTAGTAACACCGGCTATGACGAATTAGATTGGCAGGGAGTGGTGGACAAAATGGGGGTAACTCCAGCCCAAATTGTTGATTTTAAAGCTCTGTGCGGCGATAAATCTGATTGCATTCCCGGTATTAATGGCATTGGTGAAAAAACGGCCATTAAGCTTTTAGCTGAGTATGAAACCTTGGAGAAAGTGTATGAAAATCTAGCGCAAATTAAAGGGGCATTGAAAACCAGGTTAGACAACGGCAAAGATGATGCGATGCATTCTCAAATGTTAGCCCGCATTGTGGTGGATGTGCCCCTACCAGTAACCTGGGAAGATTTGCAATTAACAGGATTTTCCACTGATCGCCTGGTGCCCCTGTTGGAAAAATTGGAACTCCGAACTTTTATTGACAAAATTCAAGCTTTCCACCGCAACTTTAGTGATAATCAGAGCCCAGTACCAATGGGCAATGAAGCTGACAATGGAGAACCAAAGAAAACGGTTAAGGCAAAAAAAAGCAAAGAAAAAGTTAATCCAGACGATTCTCAGCAATTATCATTGTTTGATGGCGTGCCAGTGGTTAACCAAGAAGATGGTTTAATCACCATTCAGCTACCAAAACAAATTCAGCCCCAAATTATCACCACCATTGCCCAACTCGAAGCTTTAGTTGAGGAATTAAAAAAACATACTGATGCTGACTTTCCCGTTGCTTGGGACACGGAAACCGACAGCTTAGATCCTCTGGTGGCAAACTTAGTGGGTATTGGTTGTGCCTGGGGTCAAGAACCTAATCAAGTGGCCTATATTCCCCTAAAACATCATCAAGGAGAACAGCTATCTCTCGGCATAATTAAAGATCTTTTAGGGGAAATTCTGGGAAATGCTATTTATCCCAAAGTCTTACAAAATGCCAAGTTTGATCGACGAGTTTTGGCCCACCATGGTATTGAGTTAGGAGGCGTAGTGTTAGACACCATGCTGGCCAGTTACGTTCTTCAACCGGAAGAAACCCATAATTTAACCGATCTTTGCCGTCGCTATAACCTTGGTTTAGTGGCCTTGAGTTATAAAGATTTAGGCTTAAAAAAAGACCAGACCATTGCTGATTTACCCCTGGAAACAGCGGGGCAATATTGCGGATTAGATTGCTATGCCACCTATTTGTTAGCGTCAAAATTACAAAAAGAATTAGATCAATATCCTGAACTCAAAGAAATTCTTAAGGAGATCGAACAGCCTTTAGAAAAGATTTTAGCAGCGATGGAAGACCGGGGCATTCGTATTGATTGTGATTACTTACAAACTCTGTCCCAACAATTGGCCGAAAATTTACTTACCATTGAAACAGCAGCCTATGAAGCGGCAGGGGAAAGTTTTAATCTCAGTTCTCCTAAACAATTGGGTACTATTTTATTCGATAAATTAGGCTTAGACCGGAAAAAATCTCGTAAAACAAAAACGGGCTATTCCACTGACCACGCCACCCTGGAGAAACTTCAAGGAGACCACCCCATTATTGATGCGATTCTGGAACATCGTACTTTGGCAAAATTAAAATCTACCTATGTGGATGCTTTGCCGGAATTAGTTAATGGCCAAACCCAGCGCATTCACACGGATTTTAACCAAGCTGTCACTTCCACTGGACGGTTATCTTCTTCCAATCCTAATTTGCAAAATATTCCCATTCGTTCGGATTTTTCCCGACAGATTCGGCGAGCTTTTTTACCCCAAAAAGATTGGCTTTTGGTGTCGGCGGATTACTCCCAAATTGAGTTACGCATCCTCGCCCACCTTTCCCAAGAACCGGTATTGCTACAGGCCTACGGCGATCGCCAGGATGTCCATGGGGTGACCGCTAAATTACTTTTCGGCAAAGAAGATATTACCCCGGCGGAAAGAAATCTCGGTAAAACGATTAATTTTGGCGTTATTTATGGCATGGGTGCCCAGCGCTTTGCCAGGGAAACGGGGATTTCCGCTGTGGAAGGGAGGGAATTTATTGACCGTTACCACCGCACCTATGCCCAAGTCTTTGATTACTTGGAAACTATGAAGCTAGAGGCGATCGCCAAGGGTTATGTCACCACCATTGTGGGGCGGCGGCGTTACTTTAATTTCGTTACCGAAGCTCTAAGACAACTAAGGGGAAAGACCGTGACAGAGCTAGATTTGGTGGACGTAAAAATGAATTATAACGATGCCCAACTGCTGCGGTCAGCAGCCAATGCCCCCATCCAAGGTTCCAGCGCCGATATTATTAAAATTGCCATGGTTAAGCTGGCTAAGCTATTGGAAAGTTATCAAACCCGGATGTTATTGCAAGTACACGATGAACTGATTTTTGAAATGCCGCCGGAGGAATGGGAAGAGCTAGCTCCCCTAATCCAAAACACCATGGAGCAAGCCCTTACCTTATCGGTTCCGTTGGTGGTGGAAATGCACCGGGGTAGTAATTGGATGGAAGCGAAGTAGTTTTGTGACAAACTTTCAGCAACAACTTAATTATTCTTAAAAATTCTCCACTGCCCAAGGTAATACGAGGATCAAAAACTGGTGTGATAATAACGACACTAGGTTTAAGCACAAGACCAAATTTGTCTCGGATCTAGCCCCTTGCCTTGAGAACAAAGAATAGTAACTACGGCTGTTGATCTATGTCCCAAAATTTTTTTGCCAATTTACCAAAGACTAGGCTTTTGGCCCGTTTAAACGATGGTTGGTTGGGCAAAGCTGTACTGGCTTTAGCCCTGGTTTTATTGATGGCTTTTCCCACCTGGGCTCTGTTAAACAACGCTATTAAAAGTAGCCTGTTGCTCGACTCCCAAATGAATGTTTACTACGCCAAATCCCTAGACCGCTACACAGGGGAATTTAGGGCTAAACACCCCATTATTCTCGGTTTATTCAGTAATGAGGGGGGAGATTTTTATCTGTATATGCCGGGTAAAACTACGCCGATCCAGGCCCCGCCAGTGCCGGTGCAATACCAAGTGGTCAAAGGAGTTTCCCATAGTTCCATGGCTATCTACGCCATTCTTCAGCCCTATTTTGCCACTGCCGACAATGCTCCCGCCGCTGGGGATGGTTGGAAAGCAGAATTGACGGCCTACCGAGCCGAACAGGCCAACACCCTGGCCCAGGCGGATCAGTTGGGACTAGAACCAGATGCTTTGACAGCGGTGAAAGAAATTTTGACCAATAACATTAGCTTTATTGACGAAACCTTGGCCGCTGGAGTGATCGATCACCAAAAGATCAATGCTTGGATTAAAGAGGTAGTGCCCCATTTCACCACCACCATCGCCACCGCCGCCACCTACCAAGTGGACCATTGGATGGAAGTTATGGCGGAATGGAAAAAAATGATCGGCGACCAGTGGGACCAAACCTTTGGGGTGACCAATACCCTTTACGTTACCCGCACCAACAATATTTTATTTACTTTGATGGCCCAATTCTTTGGCAAGGAAGCCATCAACGATCGCCTATTACTATTTGAAACCACGGAATTCACCACCAAACCGGACACCATGTTGTCCCTGCTGACCCGCATTGTGAAAGACCGGGAATTGGGTCTAGCTTTCTTTGACGATTATTTCCTCATGGATGTGGAATTGCTCAGCACCGGGGCCCGGGAGGCGATCGCCAGGCAGGACGGAGCCAGAGTACCCATGGCCGCGTCCCAAGGTTCCTATGCTGTGGGGCCAGCCCATGCCCGTATCCGTGCCTACGACGAAGCCAATGGCATTACTCCCATGTTGCCCCCCCTAGCTCCCTTCCATTCCCAGGAATGGCCCTGGCGTACTGTAGCCAGTGAAGGGGAAGGCCCAGAAACTTTACAGGAAGCTTTAGACCAAAAGTAGCGTCCTGATTAATTCCAATTGATAAGTTTAGGAGCACCTCGATTAATTGCCTGATTGCGAAAAATGACCCCGACATAAAGGGTTATTCTCAATAGGCACCCCTATTTTCGAGGTGCTTCACAAGATTTATTTTTTATATCGCTCTTCTATCAGTGTAGGTGGGAAGGTAAAATAATTGGAGCAATAATAAGGTCTCCTAAAGCCATTACTGCCTTCTTCAATCTGTCAAATAAGCAATGGAAGCTTCTCAATAACTGAGGTGTATAAATCACCGTCATCCACGGCTTTAATAAATTAAAGTAACATAATGGCTGAATTATTAATCTCATGTTGTTAAGTATGTTTTTCCATCCACTTTTTTGATTCCACCAAGGATGTTTTTGTATATTCTGATAAGCTATCTCCCTAGTCTGTTTTGATTTGTTTAAGGAGTTATCATGCGGAGGCAAATTTTCTATCTGAAGACTTATCATTAAATATACGCTCATCACTATTTCCCGCCATTTTTCTATTCTGGAATAGTCCATCATTCTAAAATCTGCTCACTCCAGTTCATTCTTTATTTGCTTTAATCCATACTCTATCCAGTTCCTTGCTCCATATAAGTTACCCACTTCTTTATATTTTATTTCTGATACTTTTGTCATAATACAATACGTTGAATTTGACGGCATTTTCTCCTTGCTATCCGTTACTTGCCAATATCTTTTTTCCCCTCTCTTTCCATAAATAATTTCTCTCACGTATCTTATTTCCGACTTTCCACTTGCAAATTCTCTCTCAAATTTTCTCCATTTGTTCGCTCTTACTCTTTCCTCTTTCCCAAGCCAGACTCCATGATTACTCCTTATAGCTAGTACATATTCTAGATTTTCTTTTTCTAATACTCTTACAAAGTTCTCGCTGCTCTCTCCATATTCACTATCTGCTAATACTACCTTT
>NZ_JACJTH010000047.1:0-6163 GCF_014698595.1 Synechocystis sp. FACHB-908
CTTTTTTTGCCGAAATATTCTCCTGATTTAAATGATATTGAGCATGACTTTAGTGCCTTGAAACGAGCTAGAATGTACGCTCCTATTGACACGTCTCTTGATGAAATTATCCGTTCTTACTGTGGCGTTTAGCGTCTCAGCTTTATTTGAAACTACTATAGATTGCACCACCGCATTCAAATTACGAGCACCAATTATTCCCCGTTGCATAGGACACAATACCTGGACATCCTGAAGGAGATTAAAACCTTGTTTCGGAATAAAATCTGTTAGTAATTCCCCAATTAATTGCACTCCATGGTCTGGTTCTGTGCCACCATTGTGCCAAAGACAATCTGATAGAGGCTGATCAGAAATAGCTTCCATTGGCGGATATTGACCCCTGTTAATTTGATGAGCATGGCGAATGATGGCACTAGCCGCCGCCTGACGAAAAACTTGGTTTAACCTGACCATGGTTATCTGCTCTGAAGCAATCAAATCCCCCAACACACTACCGGGCCCCACAGAAGGTAACTGGTCAATATCCCCCACCAATAGCAGTTGAGTATTGGGAGAAATAGCTTTGAGGAGGGAATGGGCTAGGAATAAATCCAACATAGAGGACTCATCCACAATCACCGCATCAAAGGGCAAAGGATTATCTTCATTACGCTTAAAGCCCATGCTATTGGGATCAAATTCCAGCAAACGATGCAATGTTTTTGCTTCCAACCCCGTCATTTCCCCTAATCTTTGAGCCGCCCTACCTGTGGGAGCCGCTAAACCAATCTTTTTACCCATCGCTCTCCAAAGAGCGACAATGGTGCGGGTAGTAAAGGTTTTGCCCGTCCCAGGGCCACCCGTGAGAATCATTACTCCCGTCGTAGCCGCCAATAAGACAGCGGTATATTGTTGTTTAGATAATTCCAGTTCATTTTTGTCTGTATAACGGTTAATCCAGGTTTTTACTCTATCTATGTCAATAATTTGGCTATTAACTAACTTTTGCTTCACATAACCGGCCAATTTGCATTCCGTATGATAAAAAGTGGGCTTGAATAGCAATATTTCCTCCTCACTTAATATTTCCCGTATCAAATCCTGCACTGCCACCATTTCCTCAATTACCGCTAGTAATGCCTCTGCCATTGCTTCATATTCTTCCGTACTCAACTTGGCGATCGCCGCTTTGATCAATTCTGGTTGGGGGAGATAACAATGGCCCTGTTCCGCCGCTTCCCCAAGGGTATGGAGAATTCCTGCCCGATAACGAAACTTAGACGTGGGGTCAATGCCGACCTGTTGGGCAATCTTATCCGCCGTTAGAAAACCAATACCAAAAATATCGTCCGCCAATTGGTAGGGGTTATGGGTCACAACCCGGATTGCATCATCTCCATATTCTTTATAAATTTTGACTGCGTAGGTGGTGGATACCCCATGGCCCTGGAGGAAAAGCATCACTTCTTTAATCGCTTTCTGTTCCGCCCATGCTCTTTGAATCATCCTGACCCGTTTCTTGCCAATGCCTGTTACTTCCATCAGGCGATCGCTCTCCCCCTCAATAATTTCCAGGGTTTCCAAACCAAAATGAGCCACAATTCTTTTCGCTGTCACCGGCCCTACCCCTTTGATTAGGCCACTGCCTAGGTATTTTTCAATGCCCGTCAACGTAGCTGGCTTGGTTTCGTGGTAATTATTGACCTGGAACTGAGAACCGTATTTGGGATGTTCTTTCCAAATGCCTGCTAATTTCAGGGTTTGCCCCGCTTGGATATTGGCAAAATTCCCCACCACCGTCGTTAATTCCTTAGCCCTAGACATTTGTAGGCGCGCCACCGTGTACCCAGTTTCCTCGGAATGGAACGTAATGCGCTCAATCACCCCAGTCAAATAATCCGTTGATTTTTCCATTAATGCTATTTTTAGCTCTGTAGCCTATCTTTTAACATTTCCGGCAATCATCAACACAGATGAATAACCTTTGGCAGTTATCCCTCTTTCATCAATCTAGGCAGAAGAAGAATAGAATGTATTCCATGAATTTAGCAAATACTTTAATCGATCTAGCTTATTAACCTTGTTGTAAAGTTTAGTTAATTCATCCAAAATATGGGCAAATGGAAATACTTTTAACCACTTTTTGATAAGATTTATTGCATTAAATACAGAGATCACTAATCGTAGGTTGTTTAGCCATTTTTTCCACCCTTCTTCTTTATCCCATTTTTCATGCTTTTGATGATACTTTGACGTTGAATTTAGAGTCGAATTAAAATTCTCATCATAAAAACAAATCATACAATATGCACACATCACTAATTCCCACCATTTTTGAATTTGCTCATAATGAGTTGCCCTAAAATCTGCCCATCTTAATTCACTTTTGCATTGCTTAAATCCATATTCTATCCATGATCTTACTCCATATATTCTGCCAACTTCTTTATATTTAATATCTGGTATTCAAGTCATTAGAAACCATCCTGCTTTTTCCTCCTTTTTTTCTGTTTCTGTTTTAATTTCCCAATATCTTATTGCGCTTTTTTACCATAAACTATTTCTCTAATATACCTATCTTCCTGTTTTCCATCCCATCTTATGTGTTCAAACCTCCTCCACTTATTTGCCCTTACTTTAGCTTCCTTTGGAAGCCAGACCCCATGATTGCTCCAGATTCCCACTGCATATTCTATTTTTAATTCCTCTACAGCACTGATAAAATTGCTATGGCTTTCTCCATATAAGCTATCTGACACTACTCTTTTTATTTTAAAACCACTTTCTTCTAGTTCTTTTATTATCTCTACTGCTAATTCCGGCTTTGTTTTATACTTATCTCCCTCTTTTAATCTTTCTTTTGGTTTAAATACTTTTGATTCTAGAGTAAACGTTACTCCATCGCAGTAACCATAAGCATTTACTGACACTATACCGCTTTCTATTTTTCCTAAATTTCCAATATATTGTCTTTTTACATAATCTGTTGTTTTCCCTTTTTTGGGGTCTCCTGTTTCATCTATTATTACTATTATTTCTCTTCCTTCTAAAATTTCTAAGATAATATTTAATCTTCTTTTTTCTAATTCTTTTAATTCCCAAGGAAAATCTGTCATGAAATGCAGTACTGACGGAGATCCTTAATCGAACAACCCCCAACCCCTAAGATTCTCCTGATCAGTGTTAGACCACTACAGCCCTAGCTAAAATCAGGGTTTTTATTTGGATTATTGATTGCCGGTGAAAGGATTAAGCAAACAAACTCCTGTGTCGGCAAAATCCTTGACATTGCGAGTAACTAGGGTCAGTCCATAACTAAGGGCAGTGGCGGCAATTTGTTTATCTAGGGCGTTATGGGGATTAGGAACCCGCAACTTTCCCAAAACTTGAGCCTCGAAGATGGTGAAATCTAGGATGTGGTCAGCGTAATCAGCAATTACAATTTCCAACCACTCCTCCAGTAAATTGGCTTGTTGAACATCTCCCCGATGCCTGATTAATTCCACACCCCGCCGCAATTCCCCAATGGTAATCACACTCAAATAGAGATGCTGAGCTTGCTGAAAAAATGCTAGTACACCGGGGTCGGCCCTATCTTGTTTCCGTAGCTCACTAATAACGTTGGTATCAATCAAATATTTGACTGGCTCTGTCATCCTGTATTCGCTCAAAATCTGAGTCATTGCCCACATTGGGAATCTGGCGGAGCACCTCGGCAAAGGGCTTTCGGGGAAGTCGTAATAGGGCCTGCTCTAGGATTTTGCGATGTTCTGCTTCGGCACTAATGCCATGTTGCCCCGCCCGCTTTTTCAGGGCCACCACCACCGCTTCATCAATATTGCGAACAATTAAATTAGCCATCCACTACCTCCAGCCCAAAACAAACTCTTGGTCTTGGTCATTACTCAAATGATAGCATTGATAGCGCTTGATCATTTGCCTGCCCTGCTTGTGTATGAACGAATCCAACAAGAAAATAAAATCAAGCTAGTACAAATTACACCCTTGAGAATCACCTGTAACCCTCACATTTAACTTTTCAGGTTAACTACATCATTTTCCTAAGCAAAAAGGCATAACAGACGATTTTGGCGATGGTGGTAGCTGTCGGAATTTATCAACTGAGAATAATTAGCAATAATTTATGTTGAGCGATGGAAAGTCGAAAAAATTCCACGATAGAATTAGGGTTGTGGGAGTTATTCAATATTTTATGAATTTTATTGAATGAAAATTAACCGCCAGGGGCAGGCAAAAGTATTAACTGAACAGGAATTACATGACCTGTTCACCGTTGGGTTGCTCACTCCCCGCGATCGCCTCTTGTTTGGCATCTGTCTTTACACTGGTTGCCGCATTGGGGAAGCTTGTTCCCTGGCCTGGGCTGATATCACCACTGATGCGATGACTTTCCGCATTGAAAAAACTAAAACCAAATCCAGTCGCACTGTGGCCATTTCCCCAGCGTTGCAAGTTTTATTTGATGAGTACCGGCAAGCCCAACAATTTGTTAGGTTTCCATCTTCCTATGTCTTTCGGGGCAAACGGGTGGGGTCCCATCTTCATCCTTCCATGGCCCATAAAATTTTGAAGGCCGCCACTGACAGAATTAGCGTTAGGGGGGTATCAACCCATTCTTTCCGCCGCACTGCGTTAACGATGATGTGTCGGAAGGGGATTAATCTGCGGGTTATTCAAAAGATTAGTGGCCACAAGAATTTGAATGTGTTATCCCATTATCTCGAAGTTTCTGAACAGGAAAAGGAACAAGCATTATCAACAATTTCTTTTTAAATTTGGCTTAGTTTTTAGTTCTGGTTAATCAGTTTATTATTTTCAATATTTCCCTAAATACAAACTGATTTTTGTCTAAGAATTTGTCTTTATTTTTTGCTGGAATTGAGCCACAATATCTGGGGTTAATTCATCTTCAGATGCTACTATTTCCCGTTCTTCTAAGACTAACTGAATATCTTCTGATGTGGCTGTACCTAAATTGTTAAGAAGACTAAGAAATGAAGCCTGTTGTTTTTCTATATCTTCAGATAAAACAGGCTTAACAAGATATTGCTGGGTAATTTGTCTTGTTAGGGCATAGACAATATATTGATTTAAGGATACTCCCTCTTGTGAGGCTTGATGACTTAATTGTTGATGTAAGCTTTCGGGTAATCTTAAGGTTAAACGACTCATATTTAATTATTATTAATCAGTTTTAAAATCAATTCCACAGGGGTAAAAATTTGTAATCCTAAAATCTGTTGAGCACTCCGAAAATCTTTGATGTTTGAGATAACGATCGCCGCATTGGCATTCATAGCACAGTCAATTATCAAATCATCACCAGGATCTGGGGAAGTGGGCCGCCAAGTAAAATAGATTGTTGTAAATTCAGCAAGACTTAGTAGTTTTCCTAACACTGGCTTTAGTGTTTGCCAACGATGGGCTGAAAGTTTACGGGCGAGGACATCTTGATATTCATAGGCGATCGCCGTGGAGACATTAACTACAAAAAGTTTGGCTAACCAAGCTTCAATAATTAGTCCTGAGGCACCTCCTTGTTTTGTTAATCCTTCTAAAACTACATTGGTGTCAATGACTAGGCGGGGGAATACTTGATTTGCCGTGCCACCACTATAGCACCGGATTCGGTGTTAGATGTTAAGCAGTAACTTCTGCCAAGGATTTCTTCCGATGGTTGGCGCACCGTTCAGCAGATCTCTCCGGCGATCGCCTCATGTCTGTTTTAACAACCCAGGCAAGCAGAACTAGAAAACCACAACTTTCTCTGCTTGGTCTGTTGACCTTGCTCAAAAATTCAGTACCTCACTTTTCAGGGCTTGTTTAGATCATCTATCTGTCGGATTGTAGGGAAAAATAGCGATCGCCACGCTTTGATGATTTTCCATATAAATGATTTATCTAAACGAAGGAATGTAAGAAAATATAGCTGGCTTCAATAATTACCAATAACATCAGACCCAGAAGTGTTGAACGATAGTTATAAAGAGAAAAAAAGCCCTTTAAAATGATAGAATAAAGGGCAGAAATATTAGAATAATTGAAGCGATGATATCAAATTTTGGACATATTGTCAAAACTTATCTATCTAATTTTCCTAAAGATGACTACCCAGTATTAGACACATTTAAGTTTGTGAGTATCTGGTTAGGATTAGTGT
>NZ_JACJTH010000048.1:0-11920 GCF_014698595.1 Synechocystis sp. FACHB-908
CAGGTACAACAATGTTAGACAAACTACGTTATTTACAGGCTTTCATGTGTGAAAAAATAAGCTATGTACACTGGCTAAGGGAGTTAGCACTAAGGTGATGAATTTGCTTTGCTGTAGGATTATTCTGTCTATTTTTAGGTCGTACATAAGTGCGATTCAACGATTCTGCATCAGACCTAATTATTTTGTGGACTGAATAGCTTTTAAATGCTCCTCAACAATTTCTTGGTGTAGCCACTGAGGAGTAAGAATTTGTACATTAGATCCGTACTGTAATATACGTTGACGAAACCAGAATAAACAATCCTCATTGGTTTCAATTTCAACATAATTTTGTTCCACATTTCGATTAATTACTGTTTCATTGTGACGGCGAGGCTTATACTTAGATAGGCTCCCAATCATTCGATATTGGACTTTTAGGGTGGGAAAGCTCGATAAAAGCCAATGAATATTTGAAGATGGATTCACTGAAAGAATTCGATCAATCCGGAACAGGACATTTTGCTCGATATTTGGGCGTTTTTGAATGCGTTGAGTCAAGATGTCTGGCACATAGGCAAAGAGATACAGACTGCCATTATGTAATCGCAATTCGGAGCGATCTAAATCCCATAAGGCTTCCTTACCTAAGCTGTTGCGGTAACGGATGGTAAAACGGCAGGCTGTTTCTAGACGTTTTTGTAAGTTGGTGATGATCTCCTTGGTTTTGATGTCGCTGTAATCTACTGGGGGGTTGAAATCTGCTCGGAGATGCCTTGGGCGATCGCCTTCTGTGAGAGGACAAATATCTTGAAGTTGACTAGCTTGTTGAGAAAAACCCATTTGTTCAAGGAGATGGGTTGCTAAATAAAGAGCTTGACGCTGATCTGCGGAGAGAATAACGGGAAAATTTGACTTCTTGAGGACATAGGGACGATGGGGCGCACTCTCAATCTCAAAGCCACAATCCCGCAGTTTTCGGATAGTACGAGTCAGCTTTTGGGCAACATCATCGGCAGGTTGCTGATGCTGTTCTAGAAAAAGTTCTAATTGCTCTGTGAGATTTTTGCGATAACAAGGCTCTTTTGCCAAGGCTTTGAGGACTTCAATGGCAAAGGTTAAGGAATTGTATTGAAATTTCATACTAGTCTTCAAACAAATATTATCTATTTTAGACTACAACTTTAATTTGAGAGGGTTTAAAATTATGTCATTGCCCAAAGTAGGTGCTATGAAAGTTCAAGTTAAGCCTCTCTATGCCAAGCTCAATGAGGGTTTAGGTCAATGCCCGTTAGGTTGTCAGTCGGTTTGTACGGTTAGGGAGCAAGCTCCTGAAATGCAACCTCCCGATGGCTGTAGTTGTCCTCTTTATGACCACCAAGCCCAAACCTATGCTCTTACAACCGCAGGTGATACAGATATTATCTTTAACCGTGTGGCGACAGGTGGCGGTAAATCTTTGGGAGCAACACTGCCTGCTTTGCTCCCTAAAGTTCATCCAGATTTTCGAGTGATGGGACTCTATCCAACGATTGAGTTAGTAGAGGATCAGTACCGACAGCAGCAGCAATATCATCAGATGTTTGGTCTGAATGCAGAAAAACGAGTTGATCGCCTTTATGGTGCAGAGTTAGCCCGACGGATTAGCGAAAAAGATAGTAATCGGTTTCAAGAATTATTGAAATCTATTGAACAAAAACCTGTCATTCAGACAAATCCAGATATTTTTCACTACATTACTCATTTTCGGTATCGAGATAATGCTCGCAGTCAATCTGAATTACCAATGGTCATGGCTAAGTTTCCTGATCTATGGGTTTTTGATGAATTTCATATTTTTGGAGAACATCAAATGGCAGCGGCGTTGAATAGTTTGTTATTGATTCGTCATGCAACCCAAAGTAAGCGCAAGTTTTTGTTTACTTCTGCGACACCGAAAACAAGTTTTGTAGAGAGCTTAAAAAATAGTGGATTTAAGATTGCAGAGATTCAGGGTGAATATAGCGATCGCCCCCAGCAAGGGTATCGACAAATCTTACAGAATATTAATCTAGAATTTGTTCATTTAAAAGATACTGATACAGAAAGTTGGCTATTAGCACAATCTCAAAACCTGCGAGATCTATTACATCAAGAAAAAAATGGTCGGGGCTTAATTATTGTTAATTCCGTCGCTGCGGCAGGTCATTTGTGTCGAAATCTATCAAAAATATTACCTGATGTGGAAGTTAGAGAAATTAGCGGTAGATGCGATCGCCAAGAACGTCAGCAAACCCAAACTTATTTGCAGAAGTCAGAAAAATCTGTCCTAGTCGTTGCAACATCGGCAGTGGATGTAGGTGTTGATTTTAAAATTCATGTACTCATTTGTGAAAGTAGTGATTCCGCAACGGTTATTCAAAGATTAGGGCGTTTAGGTCGTCATGGAGGCTTTCAACAGTATCAAGCTTATGTCTTAATTCCATCCCAAACCCAATGGGTAATAGCTAGTCTTAAAGAGGAATTAGAAGAGGACTCTTCAATTGATAGATTGGAATTAAGCACAGTCATTGAAACAGCATTTAATGCACCACAGGAATTTAAACAGTATCAAAAAATATGGGGAGAATTACAAGCACAGGGAATGTTATACCAAATGGTTTATGGCGGTTCTAGAAGTGAGTCTAAAGATAATTTAGCTGTTACTCAAGATTTGCGCGATCGCATGATTGAAAGTCTAGAAAAAATTTATCAAAAACAAATTAATGGTTTTGGTAGATGGTGGGGTTTAAGTAATGACGCTGTAGGTAAAGCTACTCAAGAGGAATTGCTCCGATTTAGAGGGGGATCTTCTTTACAGTCAGGGATTTGGGATGGCGATCGCTTGTATTCCTATGACCTTTTAAAAGTTTTAACCTATGCCACTGTTGAAGTCATTGACCGAGAAATATTTCTCGAAGCAGCTCAAAAATTGAACCATGGAATAGAAGAATTTCCCGAACAATACCTAACTGGATATTTCAAAATTACTAAATGGCTCGATCAGCGTCTTAATTTTTCCCTTTTTTCTACCCATAGTCATCTTGCTAGCTGTCAACTTATGCTATTAGACCGACTCCAATTAAAAGGACATATCCAACCAGAATTGAGTCGTTGTTTGGGTCGTAGGAAATATCTTGCCTATCTTGTTCCAATCAATCGCAATAATCCTTCTAGCCATTGGGATATTAGTCGCAAATTACGCCTTAGCCCTCTTTTTGGGTTATATCGTCTGACGGATAGTGGCGGGAATGCTTACGGTTGTGCGTTTAACCATGATGCTTTATTGCTTGAAGCTTTGAAGTGGCGGTTAGGGGATTTTTGTAAACAAGCCACCAGTCAATCTTTAATTTTTTAAGGGACTAACAATTATGACAACACTTCTTCAAACTTTGCTGATTCGTACTTTGTCAGAACAAAAAGACTATATTCTTTTGGAATATTTTCAAACTATTTTACCTGCCCTTGAAGAACATTTTGGTAATACTTCAGGCTTAGGTGGTTCATTTATTTCCCATCAAAAACATTTTGGGACACAGGGATATGACACAGAAAAAGCCAAGAAAATGGCTCAAGGTTTTGCAAAAAAAGGAGATCAAACATTAGCGGCTCATATTCTCAATGCGTTACTAACAACATGGAATGTGATGCAAGAATTAGAATTTCCTCTGAATGATATTGAGCGACGCTTACTTTGTTTAGGAATTACTCTCCATGATTACGATAAGCATTGCCATGCTCAAGATATGGCAGCTCCTGAGCCTGATAATATACAGGAAATCATTAATATATGTCTCGAATTAGGTAAGCGATTGAACTTCGATGAGTTTTGGGCAGACTGGCGTGATTATATTGCTGAAATTTCCTATCTTGCACAAAACACTCATGGTAAACAACATACAAATTTAATTTCAAGTAATTGGTCAAATGCAGGTTATCCCTTCACGATTAAGGAACGAAAATTAGATCATCCTCTGCGACATTTACTTACTTTTGGTGATGTGGCAGTTCACTTAAGCAGTCCCCATGATTTGGTAAGTTCTACTATGGGCGATCGCCTGCGTGATTTGTTAAATCGGTTAGGCATTGAAAAAAGATTCGTCTACCACCATTTGCGAGATACAACAGGCATTTTGAGTAATGCGATCCATAATGTCATCCTCAGAACAGTTCAGAAATTAGATTGGAAGCCTCTACTTTTCTTTGCCCAAGGTGTAATTTATTTTGCGCCTCAAGATACTGAAATTCCTGAACGAAATGAAATTAAACAGATAGTTTGGCAGGGCATTAGTCAAGAATTAGGCAAAAAAATGTCTGCTGGTGATGTAGGTTTTAAACGGGATGGGAAAGGCTTAAAGGTTTCTCCCCAAACCTCTGAGTTATTAGCCGCAGCGGATATCGTGCGAATTTTACCTCAGGTTATTTCCGTTAAAGTCAACAATGCGAAAAGTCCAGCCACGCCTAAACGTCTTGAAAAATTAGAATTGGGTGATGCAGAACGTGAAAAACTCTATGAGGTTGCAGATTTGCGGTGCGATCGCCTTGCGGAATTACTTGGTCTTGTACAAAAAGAAATTTTTCTGCTACCTGAACCTTTTATCGAGTGGGTCTTAAAAGATTTGGAGCTAACTTCTGTGATTATGCCGGAGGAAACCCAAGTGCAATCCGGTGGGGTGAATTATGGCTGGTATCGGGTTGCAGCCCATTATGTCGCTAATCATGCGACTTGGGATCTAGAGGAATTCCAAGAATTTTTACAAGGGTTTGGCGATCGCCTTGCGACATGGGCAGAGGAAGAAGGCTATTTTGCAGAACATCAAAGCCCAACACGCCAAATTTTTGAAGATTACCTTGACCGTTATCTAGAAATTCAAGGCTGGGAAAGCGACCATCAAGCTTTTATTCAAGAGTTAGAAAATTACGTTAATGCCAAAACAAAAAAATCCAAACAACCAATTTGTTCTCTAAGTTCTGGTGAGTTTCCTTCAGAGGATCAAATGGATTCAGTTGTGCTGTTTAAACCCCAGCAATACAGTAATAAAAACCCTTTAGGAGGTGGGCAAATCAAGCGTGGTATTTCAAAAATTTGGTCACTGGAAATGCTCTTACGTCAGGCTTTTTGGTCTGTTCCTTCCGGTAAATTTGAGGATCAACAACCTATTTTTATCTATCTCTATCCTGCCTATGTCTATGCGCCTCAAGTAGTAGAAGCAATTCGGGAACTAGTGTATGGTATCGCTTCAGTTAATCTTTGGGATGTTCGTAAGCATTGGGTCAACAACAAGATGGATCTTACTAGTCTTAAGTCTTTGCCTTGGCTTAATGAGGAAGTTGAAGCAGGAACAAATGCTCAACTGAAATACACAAAAGAAGATTTACCTTTTCTTGCCACCGTCTACACCACAACCAGAGAAAAAACGGATACCGATGCTTGGGTGAAACCCGCATTTCTTGCCTTACTTCTGCCCTATTTGTTGGGAGTTAAGGCGATCGCCACCCGAAGCATGGTTCCTCTTTATCGGAGTGATCAAGATTTTCGAGAATCAATTCATCTCGATGGAGTCGCGGGTTTTTGGAGCTTATTGGGTATCCCGACAGATTTACGAGTCGAAGATATTACCCCAGCTCTGAATAAACTTTTGGCGATTTATACCTTACACCTTGCCGCCCGTAGTAGTCCTCCTAAAGCGAGGTGGCAGGATCTGCCCAAAACTGTACAGGAGGTAATGACCGATGTTCTAAATGTATTCGCCCTTGCTGAACAGGGATTGCGACGTGAAAAACGCGATCGCCCCTATGAATCAGAAGTGACTGAATATTGGCAATTTGCTGAACTTTTTTCCCAAGGAAATATTGTTATGACCGAAAAATTGAAACTGACTAAACGTTTGGTTGAGGAATATCGCAGGTTTTATCAAGTGGAACTATCAAAAAAGCCCTCCACTCATGCCATTTTATTGCCTCTTTCTAAGGCATTAGAGCAAATTTTGTCTGTTCCCGATGACTGGGATGAGGAGGAATTAATTTTGCAAGGCTCTGGTCAACTCCAAGCCGCACTAGATCGCCAAGAGGTTTATACCCGACCCATTATTAAAGATAAATCGGTTGCCTATGAAACACGTCAATTGCAGGAACTAGAGGCAATTCAAATCTTTATGACCACTTGTGTAAGGGATCTATTTGGGGAAATGTGCAAAGGCGATCGCGCTATCCTCCAAGAACAACGTAATCGTATCAAGTCCGGTGCAGAATTTGCCTATCGTTTACTAGCTCTAGAAGCACAACAAAACCAAAACTAACTTCAGATATCAGACATCAGTGTTCAGATATCAATTCTCTTCATTATTTCTAGGAATTTTTCATTATGTTAGATAGTCTCAAGTCTCAATTTCAGCCTTCTTTTCCTCGCCTTGCATCCGGTCACTATGTTCATTTTCTGATGTTGCGCCACTCTCAATCTTTTCCGGTGTTTCAAACGGATGGAGTTTTGAATACAACCCGAACCCAAGCCGGACTATTGGAAAAGACAGATCAACTCAGTCGTTTGGTGATGTTTAAGCGAAAACAAACCACTCCAGAACGTTTAGCAGGTCGTGAACTTCTGCGTAATTTAGGTTTGACAAGTGCCGATAAAAGCGCGAAAAACCTTTGTGAATATAACGGGGAAGGTTCCTGTAAACAATGTCCTGATTGTATTCTCTATGGTTTTGCAATCGGGGATAGTGGCTCAGAACGTTCAAAAGTCTATTCTGATTCTGCTTTTTCCCTAGGAGCTTACGAACAATCCCATCGTAGTTTTACATTTAATGCACCCTTTGAAGGGGGAACAATGAGCGAAGCTGGGGTAATGCGGAGTGCGATTAATGAACTCGACCACATTTTGCCAGAAGTTACTTTTCCCACGGTCGAGTCATTGCGAGATGCAACCTATGAAGGGTTTATCTATGTATTAGGTAATCTACTCCGCACAAAACGTTATGGGGCGCAGGAATCTCGTACAGGTACGATGAAAAACCATTTGGTTGGGATTGTTTTTGCTGACGGAGAAATTTTTAGTAATCTGCATTTAACCCAAGCTCTTTATGACCAGATGGGAGGGGAATTGAATAAACCGATTTCTGAACTTTGCGAGACAGCTGCAACCGTTGCCCAAGATCTTTTAAATAAAGAGCCAGTCCGTAAATCTGAGTTAATTTTTGGTGCACATTTGGACACATTACTCCAAGAAGTGAATGACATTTACCAAAATGATGCCGAGCTAACAAAGTTGCTGGGTTCTCTGTATCAACAAACCCAAGATTATGCGACAGAGTTTGGTGCTTTATCTGGTGGTAAGAAGAAGGCAAAGTCTTAGGTTGTTGAATGTTTGTTGAGGGTTATGGCTAGTACTTGATGGCGTAAGTTCATCAATTATTTAGAGGTTTTAAGATATCAGATATCAATAACTGGGTAATGAATTTATGCCAAGCTCTACTAGTGCGTAGCTCTCTTTTTTTTTCTTTTTAGGTAAACTTATGACAAAAATTTATCGCTGTAAATTAACTCTCCATGACAATGTTTTTTTTGCCAGTCGAGAGATGGGAATTCTCTATGAAACAGAAAAGTATTTCCATAATTGGGCATTAAGTTATGCTTTTTTTAAAGGAACAATTATTCCCCATCCTTATGGCTTAGTCGGACAGAATGCCCAAACACCTGCTTATTTAGACCGAGATCGTGAGCAAAATTTACTCCACCTTAATGATTCAGGAATTTATGTTTTTCCTGCTCAACCTATCCATTGGTCTTATCAAATTAATACCTTTAAAGCTGCTCAATCTGCCTATTATGGTCGTTCTGTTCAATTTGGTGGGAAAGGTGCAACCAAAAACTATCCGATTAACTATGGTCGTGCCAAAGAATTAGCAGTAGGTAGTGAGTTTCTGACTTATATCGTGAGTCAAAAAGAGCTAGATCTTCCAGTATGGATTCGTTTAGGAAAATGGTCTTCTAAAATTCGGGTTGAAGTGGAGGCGATCGCCCCTGATCAGATCAAAACTGCATCCGGAGTCTATGTCTGCAATCATCCCCTGAATCCTCTGGATTGCCCAGCAAATCAACAAATTTTGCTCTATAACCGGGTTGTTATGCCCCCATCGAGTTTATTTAGCCAATCTCAATTACAGGGTGATTATTGGCAGATTGATCGTAATACGTTTTTGCCTCAAGGATTTCACTATGGAGCAACGACGGCGATCGCCCAAGATTCACCGCAATTATCACTATTAGATACTAATTAATCATGTTTGATGATCGCTACAGTTTGTATTCCGTTGTTATTGAATTAGGCGCAGCAAAAAAAGGGTTTCCTACAGGTATTTTAGGCAGAGCTTTACATTCGCAGGTGTTGGAGTGGCTTAAAATCGGTGAACCTTCCCTTGCTGAAGAATTACACCAAAGCCAAATTTCTCCATTTTCTATTTCTCCACTAATTGGTAAACGTCGTTCTAAATTGACAGAGGAAGGCGATCGCTTCTTTTTTCGTATCAGCCTCTTAAATGGATCTTTATTACAGCCCTTATTAAAAGGCTTAGAACAACAGGATAAACAAATAGTAATGTTAGATAAGTTCGCATTTCGTCTCTGCCATATTCATATTTTACCCGGTAGTCATTCCCTTGCTCGTGCGAGTAGTTATGCTTTAACTACTCAAGCTCCAACATCTTCTAAAATCACTTTAAAATTTCATAGTGCAACAAGTTTTAAGATTGATCGCAATACAATTCAACCTTTTCCATTAGGTGATTCTGTTTTTAATAGTTTACTGAGACGCTGGAATCATTTTGCACCAGAAGAATTGTATTTTCCCTCTGTATCTTGGCAAATTCCTGTTGCGGCTTTTGAACTTAAAACCTATAGTGTTCAACTCAAAAAATCAGAAATTGGTTCTGAAGGGTGGGTAACTTACTTATTTCCTGATCAAGAACAAGCAAAAATAGCATCTGTATTGTCGCAATTTGCTTTTTTTGCTGGAGTTGGACGTAAAACATCAATGGGTATGGGACAGGTTTCAGTTAACAATCATGGATGATTATTTACCTTTAGCTTACTTAAATGCCTGGGAATACTGCCACCGTCGTTTTTACCTGGAATACGTTCTGGGGGAAATGGAAATTAATGAGCATATTATCAGGGGTAATCATCTTCATCGTAATATCAATGAAGCTGGAACTTCTGTAGATGGTGACACAAGAATTCACCGTCAACAATGGGTGTGGAGCGATCGCCTAAAAGTTAAAGGGATTATTGATGCAGTGGAAGAAAGTGATGGCTTATTAATTCCTGTGGAATACAAAAAAGGCAAAATGGGGAAACATTTAAATGATCATTTTCAATTGTGTGCGGCGGCCCTTTGCTTGGAGGAAAAAACTGGAAAGTCAATTACCTATGGTGAAATTTTCTACTACGGCAATCGACGACGACAGCCAGTGGAGTTTACCCAGGCTTTACGTAATATGACGGAACAAGCAATTATTGCGGCTCATTTAGCTTGTAATGGCCCAATGCCCCGACCCATAGCCAATACAAAAAAATGTGCTGATTGCAGTTTAGAAAGGCTATGTCTCCCGAAAGAATTAAAAAAACTTACTAAATAATCACTAATCATGTCTACACTTTACTTGACTCAACCTGATGCGGTTTTAAGCAAAAAACATGAGGCGTTCCATGTGGCCCTCAAACAAGAGGATGGTAGCTGGAAAAAACAGCCGATCCCAGCCCAAACCCTAGAAGATATTGTTTTATTGGGTTATCCCAGCATAACAGGGGAGGCATTGGGTTATGCTCTAGAACTAGGTTTGCCCGTCCATTATTTGACCCAATTTGGGAAGTATGTTGGCTCGGCTTTACCAAGTGAGTCCCGCAATGGTCAGTTACGATTAGCCCAGTTTCGAGCCCATGAAGACCCGATTCAGCGGCTAGATATTGTCAAGGCTTTTGTGAAGGGAAAAGTTCACAATCAATATAATTTACTTTATCGCCGGGGCCAGGTGGATAATCCGTTGAAGGGTAGGGGAAAATTAGTGATGCGACAACAAACCCTGGAACAGGTGAGGGGTATTGAAGGGTTAGCGGCCCGGGAATATTTTGCCAGTTGGCAGGAAATGTTAGGGCATGAATGGACATTTACGGGGCGGTTTCGTCGTCCCCCCACTGACCCGGTAAATGCCTTGCTCAGTTTTGGTTATGGGCTATTACGGACTCAGGTGACAGCGGCTGTACATATTGCAGGGCTTGATCCATACATTGGCTTTCTCCATGAGACAACCCGGGGACAACCGGCGATGATACTAGATTTGATGGAAGAGTTTCGTGCTTTGGTGGCGGATAGTGTGGTGTTAACAGTGTTGAAGCAACGGGAAATCCAAAGACAAGATTTTACGGAAAGTTTGGGAGCTTTTCGCTTAACAGATAGCGCCACTAAAACTTTTTTGGGGGCTTTTGATCGAAAGTTATCGAGTGAGTTCAAGCATCCGATTTTTAACTATAAGTGTACCTACCGGAGGGCGATTGAGTTACAGGCCCGTTTGTTGGCAAGACATTTACAGGAGGGAGTGGTTTATGAGCCACTGGTTATCAGATAACAGTTATCAGTTGTGTTTTGACGACTAAAAAATGCTTTATTTGATTATTTATGATGTCCCGGCTACAAAGGCGGGTAATAAACGACGAACTCGTTTGTTTGATCTCTTATCGGGCTATGGCAAATGGCGACAGTTCAGTGTGTTTGAGTGTTTTTTGTCAGTCAAGCAGTTTGCTAAGTTACAAACGGCGATGGAGAAGTTGATTAAACTTGATGAGGATGCAGTTTGTATTTATGTGTTGGATGAAAATACGGTGCAACGCACGATTACCTACGGGACTCCCCAACCAGAAAAACCTGGTAGTATTATTATCTAAGAAGTCATTCTTCAAATTTTGGCATACCTATAGCGAGGGCCTTTTCCCTGGGGGGGTTGCCAAATTGCTTCTGAACCTTGAAAAATCAATACTTTCACGCATTCAGACTGCGTACTATTTTGAAGGTCTGGCTGATTTTGGAAAGATATTCTGGAAGGTTTGCCAAAGTCTGCTTTCCTCCACTTTCCCCGTAAGGGGTCGGAGGGGGCGGTCTTTCCTTCTACTAATCCCGGCGATCGGGACTGAAACGATTGTTGTGCCCCTGGCGGTCGCTTTCAATGCCTCTTTCCTTCTACTAATCCCGGCGATCGGGACTGAAACTAATCCTAATTAGGTTTGAGTTAGTATCTAGTGCCATCTTTCCTTCTACTAATCCCGGCGATCGGGACTGAAACACAGATTTTGCTTCAGCTAGTACCAAAGGCTAGCTTTCCTTCTACTAATCCCGGCGATCGGGACTGAAACTCGTAACTACCTTCTAAGTCTGTAGCGATGAATGTGGCTTTCCTTCTACTAATCCCGGCGATCGGGACTGAAACCAAAATATAGGGAAGAATTTTAGAAAGAACCTCAGAACTTTCCTTCTACTAATCCCGGCGATCGGGACTGAAACAACTAAGGCATCCCATAGCATTCCGCTACGATCTATCAGCTTTCCTTCTACTAATCCCGGCGATCGGGACTGAAACTAATAATTGCTGATTAATCGTGGTGGTGGTGGTGGCTTTCCTTCTACTAATCCCGGCGATCGGGACTGAAACGATATATGGCTAAATATTGCTCAAAAGATTTTAATACTTTCCTTCTACTAATCCCGGCGATCGGGACTGAAACATTAGATTGGTCGTGTTTTGATTAACGGTGCTAGCCTTTCCTTCTACTAATCCCGGCGATCGGGACTGAAACTTGCCATCCCAGGCAACATAGCAAGCATGGAGGTGCTTTCCTTCTACTAATCCCGGCGATCGGGACTGAAACTTGC
>NZ_JACJTH010000049.1:0-9240 GCF_014698595.1 Synechocystis sp. FACHB-908
CAGGTACAACAATGTTAGACAAACTACGTTATTTACAGGCTTTCATGTGTGAAAAAATAAGCTATGTACACTGGCTAAGGGAGTTAGCACTAAGGTGATGAATTTGCTTTGCTATAGGATTATTCTGTCTATTTTTAGGTCGTACATAAGTGCGATTCAACGATTCTGGGTCAGATGATGACAATTCTCTAGAGAGAATAAAAATTGAAGATAAAAATATTAGCGATTTGAACTTATTTAACTCAGTCTCTTCCTTTGTAGTTGATAATAAAGAAATTCAAGAAAAAATTAGATATGCTACAAATAGTATATCTAAAACAATTGAATTTGAAAAAAGAATTTCGTTACCTACAATAGAGAATATACAGCAGTCCTTCTTAGGTATTATTTCAGCTGAAGAATTAATTAAATTAATTACTGATTCGTCTAATAACATTTTGAGAGGGATATTCTATGATAACGTTAGAGATTTTCAAGGAGACAATGAAGTAAATACTGAAATTAGTAATACAATTCAATCAAGTTTTCAAGATCTTTTTGTCTTATTAAATAATGGAATAACGATTGTTGCCGAGCACGCATCACAAATATCTAGCAAATTAACTATTGAAGGATTTCAAGTTGTTAATGGTTGTCAAACTTGTCATGTTTTATATAACAATAAAAACCTGATTAATGATAAAATTTATATTTCCCTTAAGATAATTGTTTCTGATGATAATGATGTTAAGACTAGGATTATTAAAGCTACTAATCAACAAACAGTAGTAAAAAAAGAAGAATTAATTGCAATTACAGATTTTCAAAAAGAATTAGAATCTTACTATGAAGCTCAGCCTGAAGAATATAGACTTTACTACGAAAGACGATCTAAGCAATATGCATCTTTAACAAATATAGAAAAAGTTAGAATTATCACCATCCCACTCCAAATAAAAGCTTTTTCATCAATGTTTCTTGATTATGCCCATTTAGCAGGTAGATACCACGCAAATCTACTTACTTCAGTGAATGATAATATTTTCATTAATACTCACCAAAAAATTGCTTACTACGTTAGTGCTTATGCTAGCTATAAAATCGATTATTTATTAAGGAATAAACAAATCGACAAAAAATACAATCCATTCAAATACATAATACTAATGGGAATAAATTTATATTTGTCTGAACATAAAAAAACTAATAATATTTCATCTAAAAAGTTTGCTAGTTATTGTGAAATTATCAAGGAAAATCTTTGGGATGATGATAAACTTACGACAATGATCAGTCAGATTATAAATAATATCAATCATATTACTCAAACAGATCTTGACAGAAGTTATGCAAAGACAAGAAGTTTTATCGATACGTTTAAGGACAAATTCAAATAACTATAATAAGCGCCCCCAAAACCTCGCTCACCATTTTTCCATCCTCTCCTGACATTCCTTAGCCATAAATCTCACTGTTGATATCCTCTCACGGGGCACTAGGCGATCGCCAGAATTTCCCGAATCGAATCCAGCACCTCCGTAATATTGTGGGGTCGTCCAGCATTGCCACTAGACTTCATTCAGCTTTATCTTGAAAATATATTAGTTTTGAAGGTATTAAATCAGTAAAATTAAGTATTTAGTCAGTAAAAACTAATGGGAAGTTATCGATCGCCAAAATCCAAACAGATAACCACAGGGGTTTTCGTAGTAGTTGCCATGATTTTATTTCAGGGGAAAGATTCGCTCTACTATCACAACGGCAACGGTGGCGATAACTGGAAAATTGGCTCACCTCAGACCCATATATTCAATGCTCATCAGACTCGTTCCCTAGAAGACCTTCAAATCCAAGCCCTTACCCTGGTCAACCGCGATCGCCAATTAAACAACCTCGCGCCCCTGGTGGCAGACCCCTTGATTACCAAAACCGCCCAAGGTCATGCGGAAGATATGGCCAAACGGAATTTTTACGGTCACGATACCCCTGAAGGAAAGTCCCCCACCGACCGCTATCAAGCTTTGGGTGGTAAGGGTGGGGTCGGTGAAAATATTGTGGTCTTACCCGGCTCTCCACATTTTTCTCTCAACTATGGGCTGGTAGAAAGGTTTCAGAAAAGTTGGATGTATTCGGAAGGACATCGCAAAAACCTATTGACCCCGAATTACACTAAGTTTGGCTATGGCATTGCCACCAATCCCAATACTGCTAAAGTCTATGCTGTTCAAAATTTTCAATAGTCGCCATTAAACCCCTAGTAAAATATCAACACATAGGTCGGGCCCCCTACGGTTAAGGAACTATCATCAACTTATCGCTTGATTTCCTGAATTTCAGTCAGTGTAAATCTTCCTAATCCCCATAGTAAATAAAATGAAATAAAGCTTATTAGAGATGTTCGCAAAGAATTAAAATTTAAGAAATGGTTTCTATACTTTAGAATAGACTCTAATTTTCTACTTTCACCATTTATACGTTATGCTTGACTTCTCAGCAATTTCTGAAGCTTTGGATATATTTGATGGAGTTCGTAATGAAATTGTCGGTGCTGTGGGAGAATCAATCTTTAATCAAGCGGCAAAAAAATATCTAAGTGATGACTATATCCTAATTAATGACATTGTTTTAAAGTCTAGCAGCGGTACAACTCAGATAGATCAAGTTATAGTTTCAAAATTCGGGTTATTTGTTATTGAAATAAAGAATTATAAAGGTTGGATTTGGGGAGATGTTAATAGTCAGTATTGGGCACAAACTTTATCTAAGGGAAGCAAAAATAAATTTCAAAACCCCATTCGACAGAACTATAAACATATCAAAGCCCTAGAATGTCTCTTGAAATGTCAGCCAAATTATTTAAAATCATTAGTTGTTTTTTCATCTTTTTGCCAATTTAAAACATCATTACCTTCAAATGTTGTTCAAGGGGAAGCTGCATATATAAATTACATCAAAGAACATAAAGAATCTTTAATTTCAGATGATGAAGTTAAGGAAATTACCCAAAAAGTATTGGGAGCCAGATTAGATGCCAGTGAACATAGAAAGCATATCCAAAAAGTCAAGAATCAATATCAAAATGCTGATGAAAATACTGCTCCTGAATGTCCTAAGTGTGGAAAAAATATGGTATTGAGAAAATCTAAGTCAGGCCCTAATGTTGGGCGAAGTTTCTGGGGATGCAGTAGTTACCCTCAATGTCGAGGGATTGTCAATATTAAAACTGCTGAAGAAAAAGCCGCAGATGACATCAACAAAATGCACAAATTATTCAAGCGTCTTTTTTGATTAATCTTTGTTTCTTAATGATTGCCGTTAAACCCTAGTAATTTTAAAAAGAAATTGTTGACAAGGCTTGCTCCTTTTCCTGTTCAGAAACCTCCAGATAGTGAGATAGCACATTCAAATTCTTATGACCACTAATCTTTTGAATAACCCGTAGATTAATGCCCTTGCGACACATCATGGTTAATGCAGTGCGGCGGAAAGAATGGGTAGATACCCCCCTGACTTCAATCCTATCCGTAGCAGCTTTCAAAATTTTGTGGGCCATGGAAGGATGAAAATGTGACCCCACCCGTTTGCCCCGAAATACATAGGAAGATGAAAACCTAAAGCATTGTTGTTGCCGATACTCATCAAATAAAACTTGCAACGCCGGGGAAATGGCTACAGTGCGACTGGATTTGGTTTTAGTTTTTTCGATGCGGAAAGTCATGGCATCAGTGGTGACATCAGCCCAAGCCAGAGAACAGGCCTCTCCAATGCGACAACCAGTGTAAAGACAAATACCAAACAAGAGGCGATCCCTAGGAGTCAGCAACCCGATAGTGAACAGGTCGTGTAATTCCTGCTCAGTTAATACCTTTGCCTGCCCCTGACGGTTAATTTTCATTCAATAAAATTGAGGAAATATTGAATAGCTTCCACAAGCCTAATTCTATCGTGGATTTTTCCCGACTCTCCATCGCTCAACATAAATTATTGCTAATTATTCTCAGTTGATAAATTAGGGAAATTACTAATATTCCTCAAATTGCCCTGTACAGTGTTTTGCTTACGGAAACAATAGTTAAATGACCTGAAAAGTAAAATATAGGGGTTAAGGGCGATTCTCAAGGGTGTAATTTGTACTGTTTTATTCGCACAAACACCTTGAAAATAAATCATCCTTAAACTTTTCAGAAATTAAGCGATCGCCGTTGTGGCCACATCCAAATGTAGATTTACTGGTACGGATTTTTCAGGCGAGCTGAGTTAAGTCTTCACTAGATTCGTATAAATGTACTAAGCTTGTATGCAAATATATAGAGATGAGTCTATGATCGTCTAGCATATTTTTGTCGCCAATGACTATTTAGAGTACAATATCGAACAGAGCTTTGATATCGTCGCCTTATACCAATTCGCTAAAAGAATACGACAAATAAAATTTGGATAGCCCGACTGGACTGGACTATCGAAAATACATGTCTCTCCCATTTATAGAATTGGTATTATAAACAGTCAAAATTAAGAAAAATCTAAGGAAAAATAATATTTTCCGTAATTTTACTAAGCTCTGCCCTGCCTTACGGTGGTGGTCGGTGATCTTTTATCGTTATCGGCAAATATCGAGGTTGCTGTAGTGGAGAAAACAAAAGTCTCAAGAAGTTTGTTAGTCCTTGACGATGAAAAAGATGTCGCCGCCACGATCTGCATGATGGCCGCAACGGTCTCCTATGACACCGACCATGTTGATAATGCTGACATTTTCCTAGAGAAGGTAGTTACCTGGGCCCCAACCCACGTGGTGGTGGACTTAAAACTAGCTGATCGTGATGGAATAGAGGTTATCCGCAAACTAGCCGAGATGGAGTGCAACGCGGCAGTGATCATAATGTCAGGTTTAGGAGGGCGCATATTAGAATCTTCTGCCAGAGCTGCTGGTGAAAACGGACTTCAGCTTCTGGGTACACTGTCCAAACCATTCTCCCGTGCTGAACTTTTAGAGTTGTTGGCAAAGGATACCCATGAAACTCTTTCAATCCAGAGCTCCCCAATTTCTCCTGTTTCCGATAGGCAAATCGGCGATGCGCTAAAAGCAGAAGCTTTTGTTGCTCACTTTCAGCCCAAAATTTCCTGCCTGACTGGTGGACTGGTGGGATTCGAATGTCTAGCTCGCTGGCCTCAACCGGACGGTAGCATGATACCTCCAGATCAGTTTATCTGTTTCGCTGAGCAAAAAGGGCTAATTGATGCGCTGACCCGGCAAGTTTATGATTACGCATTGGCCAACTTGCCCCTATGTAACCTTAGAAATCAACTGAAATACGCTTTGAACCTTTCACCAATTAACTTAAAGGATGCAACTTTTCCACACTGGCTACGGAATAAATGCTGTGAGCACAATGTCAAGCCATCACAGATCATCCTGGAGGTTACAGAGACAGCTAGCATGGAAAATCCACTGGTGCTATTAGAGCATTTGACTCAGTTTCGCATCTATGGATTTCAGTTATCTATTGATGATTTTGGTGTAGGTTACTCCTCCCTTGTTCAACTGGCACGGTTGCCTTTTTCGGAATTGAAAGTCGACCAAATGTTCGTCAAAACTCTTGCTAGCTCTAAAGAGTCCCAGAAAATTGTTACCGCTGTGGTTGGTCTTGGGAAGTCCCTGGGATTGAACGTAGTAGCTGAGGGAGTGGAAGATGTATCGGCTCTGGGACTGCTGCAAGATCTTGGCTGCGACGAAGCCCAAGGATATTTTATAGGCAGGCCTATGGATCGTGTTTCCGCCGGGAATTGGAATGGGTTATCTGGGTTGTCACAAAAATGGGTACAATGAATCAACAAATGGATCTTCTGTACGAAAGACTTTTCAAAGCGTCACCAAGCAAAATTCTGGCGCTCCAACCCGACAGATTTGAGATCATTGCCGTCACGGATGAATACCTGAAGGCGACCGCTACAAAAGAAAGTGATATTGTCGGTAAGACTCTGTTTGAGGTATTTCCCGATGACCCCAATGACCCCAATGCGGATGGGGTAAACAGCGTGTCCGCCTCCCTGCAGAGAGTTATGTCGCTGAAAACAGCCGATATCATGGGTATACAACGTTATCCCATACGCCTATCCAATAGTACTTTTGAAGAAAAGTTTTGGAGTCCGGTAAATAGTCCCGTGTTAGATGAATTCGGAGCAGTCGAGTTTATTATGCACAGGGTAGAGGATGTGACGGCGATAGTTCATGAAAATAGTTTTGCCGTCCTCACAGAAATCACCAAAACTGAAAACCGCATTGCTCTTCAGGATATTATCCTGCGGTCAAGAGAACTAAAGCAGACTCTGTCGAAATTGCAGGAACATGAGGCTCGCATTCGCACTGCAGAGCGGATGCTAAGTCTTGGTACTTGGGAATATAATCCACAGACCGGCACGTTGAATTGGTCCAGGCATGTGTTTGATATCTACGGTATACCCCCTACTCAAAAAGCACTGGATGTGGAGGAATATTTCGCCATGGTACATCCAGATGATCGAGAAGCGTCCATTGCCGTTTATCAGTCCTTTATGGAAGAAAATGCCCCCCGAATTGCTTTTGAACATCGTGTGATCACCCGTAATGGCGGTGTTAGGTGCGTTAAAGGAGTTGGTGAACGTCATTGGACACCGGATGGTGAAATCGTGGTTGGCTGTGTTCAGGACATTACCTCGTTTATCAGAAATCGAGACAAACTTACCCAAGCGGAATACCTTCTACGTTTGGCGGGAGAAAAGGCCAGCCTAGGAGGTTGGCGTATCGAACTAGATCCTCCGGTTATCACTTGGACGTCGGAGACCGCGGTGATTCATGGTATGCCCCCCGATTACTCCCCCCCCGATGTGGGCACGGCAGTTCAGTTTTATGCGCCCGAATTTCGTGAATTCATCATGGAAGTTTTTGAACGTTGTGTTCAGCAGGGCGAGCCTTTTGATGTTATCTGCCAACTTCAAGTGCCTGACGGACGCAGACCTTGGATACGGGCCATTGGCGAGGCCGAACGGGACGCCCAAGGTAAGGTAATTGTTGTCCAGGGGGCGTTTCAGGATATTTCAACCCTACGGGAGGCCCAAGAGCGTTTCCAGTTAATATCCAAAGCCGCCAATGATGTGATCTGGGACTGGAATTTTGCTACCAATCAAGTCTGGTGGAATGACTCCATAACAGATCTGTTTGGCTATGCTTTGTTAGATATGGAGCCGGGACTAGAATCCTGGACGCTACGCATTCACCCGGATGACAAAGAGCGTGTTCTCCACAGTATTTATCAAGTTATCGACGGTGAAGAAAATTACTGGGAATGCGATTATCGATTTATGAAAAGCGATGGCCAGTACGCGAATGTCATAGACCGTGGTTTTGTGACTCGCGATGGACAAGGCAAAGCCACCCGTATGGTTGGGAGTATGCTGGACATAACTGAGCGTATGGCAATGGAACAAAGGCTACGGGAATCTCAAAAAATGGAAGCGGTGGGGCACCTGACCGGCGGTGTGGCCCATGATTTCAACAATTTATTAACGGTTATCCTGGGTAACGCTGAAATGTTGGCAGAACTGGTGACTGATCCAGACCTACAGAGTATGGCTGAAATGACATTATCAGCCGCTAAACGTGGTGCTGAACTAACCCGCCATTTGCTGGCCTTTGCGCGCCGCCAACCCCTTGACCCCAAACCGAAGAATATTAATCATTTAGTGGAGGCGATGTGGGGACTTATTCGCCGAACCCTGCCGGAAAATATTGAGCTTGAATTTGCCCCTGACCCCGATCTGGGTATTGCCGAGGTCGATGCTAATGAATTGGAAACAGCATTGCTAAATCTGGTAGTCAATGCCCGTGATGCCATGCAAGATGGTGGCAAATTAATCATTGAGACTTCCTCTGCTGTGCTGGACAATGATTACGCCGCTCTCCACTGTGAAGTGATACCGGGTGACTATGTAATGATTTGCGTTTCGGATACTGGCATTGGCATGAGCGCAGATACGGTAAGCCATGCTTTTGAGCCCTTTTTTACTACCAAACCAGTAGGCAAAGGTAGTGGCCTTGGCTTAAGCATGGTCTTTGGTTTTACGAAACAATCAGGTGGACACATAAAAATTTATTCTGAACTCGGTGAAGGTACTTCCATCAAGCTGTATTTCCCTAAGGTGAAAGACGCTCAGCGAATAAACTATCAACCGGCGAAGGAACTAATACCCAAAAGCGGCACGGAGCATATCCTGGTTGTCGAGGATGACGATCTGGTGCTGAGGCATCTTGAAGGTCAGTTACGTTCTCTGGGGTATCGGGTGACGGCTGTTACATGCGGCCCCAATGCAATTGAGGCTCTGAAAGCCCATAGTGATATTGACTTACTGCTTACAGATATTATTATGCCCGGCGGTATGAATGGGCGGGAATTAGCTGATCTAGCCAAGGCAACATATTCAAAACTCAAAGTTCTGTTTACCTCTGGCTACACCGAGAATGCCATCATTCACCATGGTCGCCTTGATCCGGGGGTAGACCTGCTAAGTAAACCCTATAACCGTTTGGAGCTGGCAACTAAAGTGCGGCGGGTGCTGGATAAAGACCTGAATCCTATTACCTCATACTGAATGTAAATAAGCACATCCAGGTTGGTAATTTTCACAGATGAAAGTTTAGTGGTGAACAAAACTAAACTTTTCAGAAATTAGCGATCGCCGTACTTCCACCGTTTGCTGTAGGGTTTGGGGCGAATATTGCCGTTGCAGTTCCGGGGATAGCAAAGCGCAAGCCATGCTGTAATCGGCCATAGTTAGGAGATCGCCAGGTTAGAAACCCCTAGTAAAAATTATTGGGGTCGATTTATCTGGACAAAATTTCCTATCTTCATTGGTAAATATCGTTAAATTTTAGACCTTACTTAATAGCATCCCCAATAATCAACTCAGCAGTTAATCAAGGTTGTCAAAGCATTAGTGGATAAATCAGCAAAGCTTTAAAGAAAGTTAAATTTTTCAATATTTGTGGTCATTTTTATTTAGCTATTGGACAATATAAATTATTAATTTTAAGGAGTTCATTATGGACTTTAACCCCAATGAGTGGCCTACCCATAAACAAGGTGAGATTGTCCGCCAACTAATACTAGATGCATTGGACAGTCCAAAGACTAAGGAAGAATTGTCCAGTTTGTGCAACAAGAGCGTTAGACAAATCACTAGACATTTACACCGTTTGTCCAGCGAAAACAAGATTTTGTCCACTGG
>NZ_JACJTH010000005.1:0-46190 GCF_014698595.1 Synechocystis sp. FACHB-908
CGCGCAACATAATCTGTCTTTCTTCCTTTTTTCCTATCCCCTGTTTCGTCTATGATCATTGTTATTGCTTCTCCTTTCGCAAAACTCAGAATTTTATTAATTCTTCTTTCCCTTACCTCCTCTAACGACCAAGGGCTGTTACCGAAGAAATAGTCAAATCCTTGTCCATTTTCTAGTCCTACTACCTTAGCTATTTCTGCGAAGGTTTTTCTCTTTATATTCGCAATTAATCCTAGATGCAAGTATTCAAAGCTTCTCATTCTCACTTTTGGAAATAAAATAAGCCTCTGTATCCTTCGCAGTATTTGTCAATGAATTATACTGTTTCTTTTGCTTCACGTGGGGCAACCATATACCACCTCCGCATTTCAGACTATCTTCTCCGTTTTATCCTACCCACAATGATAGAAGAGCGATAGTTAACTTTTCTTGGGTGATAATCGAATCTTGAGCCAGTTTCACTCAAACAATTCTTTTGGCATTTCCATGAATAAATTGCACATTTAGATCAAACCCATTTCTCCTAGGTTTTTTCTTAGTCGATCTGCCTCCGGAGATTGCCGTTGTTCGTAAAGGGCGATCGCCTGTTGGAAAGCATCGACACTTTCCTGAATTAGCCCAGCTTTAAAGCTAGTAACAGCTAAGTTTTGATAGGCTTCAGCATAATCCGGTTGCAGGGTAATAGCCTCTTGATAACCTTTAATAGCTTCTAGCAAATTCCCTTGGGCTTTGTAAATCATAGCTAGATTAAAAAAGGCGATCGCCTGGGATGGATCAATGTGAATTACTGCTTGATAAAGCTTAATTGCTTCGCCCAATTCCCCCAAGTCTTGTAAAAAAGCACCGTAATTAATCAAAGCACCTAATTTTAGCGGCAATAAAATTTCTTCATCCAGGGCTTTTTGATAATGCTTCCGAGCCAGTTCCCATTTTTGTTGGCGACGGTAGGCGTTGGCCAAATGGTAATGCAATTCAAATCGCACAGGGATGGAAGCTGTATTGCTTTTTAGACCCTGCTTGAGTAGTTTTACCCCTTCTTTTTCATCCCCCAAACTAAAATATAAGGCTCCCAACTTACTGCAGAGGTAAGGATCCTGGGGATTATCCACCCTGGCTTTTTCGAGTAAATGCTTGGCCCGTTGGGTTTTGCCCCGTTGCCTGAGTAAAGTAGGGTCATAGCCCTGGTGCAAAATGGCCACCCCCGGTAGGTCAATCACTTGCCAATCCGGTTCCTGGGTTAATAAGGCCAACACACTGTCGTCAATGGTTTCGTGGTAAGCACGGTTAAATTGCACTGCCGGATGACGACGAAACAGTCGGGATACCAAGGAATAGGGAGATTGATTACTGCCCAGTTCGTGGCGCATTAGGTTCACCACTAAGGCATTGTCCATGGCGATCGCCTTTTCGATGCCATCTTTTACCAAAATATTCAACCTTTCGTCCGCGTCGAGGACTAAAACCCAATCTCCAGTGGTGGCCGCTAGGGCCTGATTGCGAGCCAGGGCAAAATCATCCTGCCAAGGCACAGTGATCACCTTAGCTCCCGCCTGGGTGGCAATTTCCACTGTGTTATCGGTGGACCCTGTATCTGCTATGACTATTTCGTCCACTAAACTCGCCACACTGGCCAGGCAATCTCCTAGGAAAGCGGCTTCGTTTTGAACAATCATGCAAAGGCTGAGGCGAGGCATAGACATTCAGGCAAAATTGGCAAAAGGTCAGTCAATCATCCTAACCGAATTGTCCGGTAAGATGGGTGTGGTTTCCAAGCAAAATAGTCCCTTACCCTTGGGCTAGGGCTAAACGGGGAACTTTTGCCCCCGTAACTAGACCGATTAAATTAAATTCAACTCACAAAGACTAAACTTACTAGCAATTAACGAGGAGGTTGAGGGTGGTGGACTGGAAAGTTCGGGCAATTCGGGGTGCAACGACGGTTTCGGAAAATAGCTCTGAGGCAATCCGAGATGCGGTCTGTGAGCTACTGGATGTCATTGAAGCGAATAATGCCTGTCCCCCTGAAGACATTGTCAGCGTAACCTTCTCCGTTACCCCCGATCTCGATGCCATTTTTCCGGCGGCGATCGCCAGGCAGAGGCCCCGTTGGGAAAATGTACCCCTGCTAGATGTCCAACAAATGTGTGTAAAAGGTAGTTTGGAACGGTGTATCCGGGTGTTGATCCATGTCAACAGCCAAAGTCCCCAGTCTGAGATGTACCACGCTTATTTACGGCAAGCTCGCAGTTTACGCCCCGACTGGCATCTAGCCAGATTTTAAAGATTGACCAAGGCTTGACCAAGACGTTACAAGATCTTAATTTTTAACGCTGCTAAATACTGCAATTTTTCGTACATAGAACAGACCTAATTGCAGTTTATTATTCCCTGAATATCAATATCAAGTAATTGGGTTGGGAGAATTCGCTTCGGCGATCATTTCTCGTTTAATCACCTTGTAGTTCCAGAAACCAAAGATTAACCAAAAAGCTAATAGCCCAGAGGTGGAAATTAGCATGGGAACTAGGCCAAATTGTCGGATCAAAGTAGGGGCCGCTGCTGTAAATAATCCCCCGCCAACAATGGGTTCAAAAAATAATTGTTTATAGGCAAAACTCTCAAATGCACCCGTGCGGTTATGGGGGTCCACCATTTTAATTAAGAGAATTCCCGTGGCAGTAACTCCCATGGATTGGCCCATATCACCAATGCCCCGTTCAAACCAGTAGCTCGGTAAAATTTTTGGTGCTAGGTAGACAAAAGCGACAATATTCCAAACAATTCCCACCAAAGACAAACTAAGAAAAACGGGCAAGTTAGCCCCCAACACTTGCAGTTTAATGGAAGCCAAAGCAGTCACCACCACTAAATCCAGTGCAACCCCAGCAATTCTTTCCTGTAAATTGCGAATAATTAAGGTATCTAAATCCAACTTTTTCATGATTAGTTGGACAATAATTCCCCCGATCAAAGCCATGGGGAATAGGGGAATGGCTCCAGCTAACTCAAAACCCGTTTTTCCCCAGGTGAAAAATTCTAATAACCTAAGTAATTCTAAAATTATCCAGCCAATCAACACTGCTAGGGCCGTAAAACCAAAGTTTAAAGACAGGGGATCAACTAAAAGATTCTGCATTAACCGGGCCCTTCTGGTTAAAACCCGATCGCTCTCTAGATGGGCCGTAGGTTGAAATTGGGCGTCTCCTGATGGTACTTCCGTTGGTATTTCTTGAATGTAATTATTTTTTCTGCCCCAGTCGGCCAAAATCGTTCCGGCAATTACCCCTGTAACAATGCCCACCGTGGCTAATCCCAGGGCTAAATCTCCCCCATCGGGAAAGTTTAACCTGTTAAAAGTTTCTGCCATCCCCGCGGCTGTTCCGTGGCCTCCTTCAAAACTAATTTCCACTAAAGTTGCAATGATGGGATCGACATCAAATAGGGGAATTAAAATCAATAAAGTTACCAGTATGGGCAGAACATATTGGCCCCAAGCCAACGTCTGGCCAAAGGCTACCTGGGGAGCAGTTTTTCGCCAAATTTCCTTTGGTTTGGGAATGGTTTCCCCTAGGAAGAGAGCGGCAAAAACTATATTTATAAATACTCCGGGGGATTGGGCCCAGACCGCACGGGTGGTTTCTGAAAATACGCCCCCCGCTAAATAGCCGTCGGCAGGCACCCCCAAAGCCACGGCAATAGCACCGAAAACTCCAGGCCCCAACAACAGGGCGATCGCCCCGGCGATAATCGATTCTGGTAAATATAGTTTTTGAAATAGTTTAATTTTTTGCTTAAGAAACCTACCCGCTAGGATTAAAATCGCTATGGTTATAAAGGCAAATAAAACATTAATTAAACTGAGCATTATGTGGTTTTACTAAAAATTTTGACTAACAAATTCAAGACAATGGTGGCACCAGCTTTAATGCTGGAAATAGTTACGGACAATTTCGATAATTTTTTGGCTAGCGGTACCATCCCCAAAAGGATTGATGGCGTTGGCCATTTGCTCATAAGCCTGAGGTTGACTTAGTAATTCCCCGGCAGCCTTCGTAACCGCAGCTGGATCCGTTCCCACTAATTTGGCAGTTCCAGCGGCGATCGCCTCTGGGCGTTCCGTTGTTTCCCGCAACACTAACACAGGTTTTCCCAAACTAGGAGCTTCTTCCTGCAGACCCCCGGAATCCGTCAACAGTAAATAACAATGCTGAATTGCCCCCACCAATTGGGCGTAATCCAAGGGTTCTGTCAGAAAAACCCGGGGATGATTACCCAACGCCTTTTGAATCGGTTCCCGCACAGTGGGATTACGGTGCATGGGCAGCAATAGGGCCGTGTCGGGAAACTGCTCTAGAATTTGGCTAAAACTGGTCAAAATATCCTGCAAGGGCTCCCCCCAATTTTCCCGGCGATGCACTGTAGCCAGTAAAACTCGATGCTTCTGCCAGTCCAAACCTGGAATGGGACAGGCTGGTTTTTGTTCCGCCACCGTTAACAGGGCATCAATGACCGTATTGCCCGTTAAATGGATTTCCCCGGTGACATCGGACCGCCGTAAATTCTCCACCGCCAAGGTAGTGGGGGCAAAGTGCAACTGGGCTATTTGGGAAATTAGACGGCGATTGGCTTCCTCTGGATAGGGGTTAAACAAATTATCGGTGCGTAAACCTGCTTCCACATGGCCAATGGGGATTTGTTGGTAAAAAGCTGCCAGGGCCGCAGCAAATGCAGTGGTGGTGTCCCCCTGGACAATGACCAATTGGGGCGGTTTTTCTTGCCATAGTTGTCCTAGTCCTTCTAAACAGCCCTGGGTAATGTCCGTGAGGGTTTGCCCCGGTTGCATAATTTCCAGATCTGCGTCCGCCGACAATGCAAATAAATCCATCACCTGTTGCACCATTTCCCGATGCTGTCCCGTTAACAACACTTGGGTGTGCATATCAGGCTGGGCCAGGAAAGCACGGATCACTGGGGCTAATTTAATCGCCTCGGGGCGGGTGCCCAGGGTAATACAAACCGATAGGGGAGATACAGGCATAGGTCACCAACACAGATAATCCCAGGTTAGCGGAGAGGGGCCCCAGGAAAATCTGCTTTAGGCAAAATTAAGCAAATTTCCTAGCTCACCATAACTTGGTGCTCACCGAAATTCTGGGTCAAAATGGGAAGGAATTACACTAAATCCTCTAGCCCATCTTCCCAAACCCATGAAGCCGATGCGGGAATCTTCCCCCCAAATCTGTCCTGTGCCTATCGACCAACAGCCGGTCAACGAATATGAAGCGCTCAAATCCGCTTGGCTCTATTCCTGGGGTCAAGTAGATCTGCTTAGCTACGGCAAAAACCTCACCCGTCTGGCCCTGCTGATCAGTTTTATTGTCAGTCCGATCGCCTCTGCCAGTTTTTCGGTGGAAAAGCAACCGGTTCAATGCGGTTTTCTGATTGTGCTGGGTATTTGCCTTTTATTGTCTCTGTTTGTGTTGCGCTTGATGTTGGGCTGGCGTTACGTTGGCGATCGCCTAGGGGCGGAAACCGTCACCTACGAAGAATCCGGTTGGTACGATGGCCAGGTGTGGCGCAAACCATTGGAAGTGCAAACCAGGGACCAACTTATTTTGCGCTATCAAGTTAACCCCGTACTACAACGTTGGCAAAATACTCTGAAACTCCTGGGGGCCACCATGGCGATCGACATTCTTATTTGGACCATTTTTCGATTTCTCCATTGAGCAAAATTGCACAGATTAAACAGATCAAATGGGCTCTGATCCGTGCAAAGTGCCCTAAATGCCTAGAATTGAGGATAGGTTAATCAATAGAACCCCGCGAAACTTTACCATCATCGGAAATTCCCCCAACAGCATGAGCAGAGGAAAACGTCCCCACACTACCCCCATCGAAGTGCATTTGCTGAGGGAAGGCATCATCGAATCCCAGCACTGGGCTGAAGCCACAGTCTACGACGACAGGGGAAGGGTTTTAATGCTGGCCGGCGATAGCACCAGCAATGCCTTTATTCGCTCTTCCCTCAAACCGTTTCAAGCCCTAGCCGTCACCAGCACCGGTACCATGGAACGCTATGGTCTTACCGACAAAGACCTGGCCATTATGTGTGGTTCCCACCAAGGCACCATTGAACAAGCTCGGCAGGTATTCAACATTCTTTGGCGGGCCGACATTGAGCCTCAAGCTCTGCAATGTCCCATACCAGCGGGACAGGAAAGCCCTCTATACCATGGTTGCTCCGGTAAACATGCGGGGATGCTGGCCGTTTGCCAACAACAGGACTGGCCGCTCCACAGTTATTTGCAACAAAATAGTCCCATCCAAAAACTAATTCTGTCCAAAGTAGCGGATCTGTTGGGCATGCCCGGAGCCGAATTGATCGCTGCCCATGACGACTGCGGTGCCCCCACCTACACCATGGAGTTGGGACAAATAGCTCATTTGTATGCGCTGCTGGCTTCGGGGCAACAGTTGGGTCTGGAACGAGTGGCTCGGGCCATGACTTACTACCCCTATTTTGTCGCTGGGGAAGGCTGTTTTGATACGGAACTTATGCAACAGATGGAAGGAGAGCTGGTGAGTAAATCCGGCGCTGAAGGGGTGCAATGTGTGGGGCGAGTGGGAGAAGGCTTAGGCTTAGCCATCAAAGTAAAAGACGGTTCCAAACGGGCTAAGTATGCTGTAGCCATTCACCTGCTGCAACAAATGGGCTGGATTCCTCCCCAGGTGGCGGAAACTCTGTCGGAAAAATTCGTCCGGCTGGGTAAATATAAACGCCTGGAAGTGATTGGCGAATTAGCCATGCTGTGAACTCTAAAAGTTGGGGGTGGATCAGCCCATTAGAACGAAAAAACGAAACTCCGATATTTAGCCCAAAATAATTTGGGGCATAGCCAACAGGGGGATAAAAAGGCAAAAAAAAGACCGTGTCCTAGGAAGGGTCACGATCCGGAGGGAAACCGTCACAAAGCAGGGAAGCCAGCGCTTAAAGATATTTTTCTAGGGTGCTGGCCAGGGTGGTTTTGGGCACGGCTCCCACCACCATATCCACTCTCTGGCCCCCCTTGAAAATCATTAGGGTGGGAATACTGCGGATGCCATACTGACTAGCGGTATTGGGGTTCTCGTCGGTGTTTAACTTAACGACTTTGACCTTACCTTCGTACTGTTGTGAGATTTCATCAACGACGGGGGCTACCATGCGACAAGGGCCACACCAGGGAGCCCAAAAGTCTACGAGCACGGGTAACTCGCTGTCTAATACATCCTCTTTAAAACTTGCGTCGGAAACTTGAGGGGTAGCACTCATACTGGAAATCCTTCTAAACCTCGTGATGGGCTGATTAGAATACTACCATAACCAATTGTTGACCCCTGTATGGAAAAATATCGTGAAACTTAGAATTTATTCATCTTTTGTCACAGTTGGCGTCACACTTTTCCCCCTGGGGAGCAGATAAGAAGAAACCGCCCGAACATCATCCAGGCGGAGTGTGGTGTGAGGAGTGAACGGAAACTTACGTCTCCGCCCTCTTCATTGTACAGGTTGGGACGGGGGGCATAGGGTTTTTGCCGGTGGGGAGTTCCGTATTTGTTAAGTTTTTTAAAGGGATTTTTGGGGTGATTAGATCCATTTTCCAGTGAAATCCAGAGATAAAGGTTGGTCAAAACTATGACAAGAACTGTGATTGTGGTCGGGGGAGGAGCAGCTGGCTTTTTTGGGGCGATTAACTGTGCCAGAAATCTGCCGGAGGGTAGAGTAATTTTGTTGGAGGCGGGGTCGAAATTCCTGGCTAAAGTCCGCATTTCTGGGGGGGGACGTTGTAATGTGACCCACCATTGCTTTGACCCGACCCAGTTAGTGCAAAACTATCCCCGGGGGGGTAAGGCGTTGCGGGGAGCGTTCAGTCGTTTTCAACCCCAGCAAACGATCGCCTGGTTTGGGGCGGAGGGGGTGCAACTCAAAACGGAAGCAGATGGGCGGATGTTTCCCGTTACCGATGACTCAGGCACCATTGTGGATTGTTTGCTGTCGGCGGCCCGGCGATCAGGAGTGGAGTTAAGAAATCGATCGCCAGTGCAAGGGCTGGAAAAACTGGGGGAGCAATTCCAAGTAACGCTTAAATCGGGGGAAATCATTAATGGCGATCGCCTGTTATTGGCCACGGGCAGTAATCCCTTGGGCTATCGCTGGGCAGCACAATTGGGTCATACCATCCAAGCTCCGGTGCCTTCCCTGTTTACCTTTAACATTCCAAACGCCCAGTTGACCGATCTGGCCGGGGTGAGTGTGGAAAACGCCCTAGTGAGTTTAGACCCAAAATTTAAAGGAATCTATTGTCACCAGGGCCCGGTGTTGATTACCCATTGGGGGCTGAGCGGCCCAGCGGTGTTAAAGCTATCTGCCTGGGGAGCAAGACAATTACAGGCATCGGGTTATGACCATTCCCTCTGGATCAACTGGCTGCCTAAAGTGACTCCCCTGGAATCCATGGCCCAATGGCGAGCAACAAAGCAAAGCCATCCCCGCAAACAAATCGCTAACTTTACCGCCACTGCTTTACCTAAACGACTTTGGCAGAGGTTGACGACCCAGGCTGGTATTAAACCGGGGCAATGTTGGGCCGATTTTTCCAAGGTTCAGGAGCGACAACTAACAGAGAATATCCACCGCTACCACTGTCAGATCAAAGGTAAAGGGGTGTTCAAAGAAGAATTTGTCACCTGTGGGGGCATTACCCTCAAGGAAGTGGATTTTAAGACCATGGCTAGCCGTTGTTGCCCTGGATTATATTTTGCCGGGGAAATCCTCGACGTAGATGGTATTACCGGCGGTTTTAATTTTCAAAATGCCTGGACTACGGCTTGGTTGGCGGCCCAGGGGATGGCGGCTCCATAACATTCCCTTAATTCCTCCTCAGTAAGTTGGACTAAAATTCCAGTGCCAGCCCTGATTAACCCGGTGAAGTTTATGAGACCCCTAAGTCATCGCACCAAAATTGTGGCCACCATTGGCCCCGCCAGTAGTTCGGTAGAGGTGATACGTCAGATGGTGGATGCGGGCATGAATGTGGCCCGGCTGAATTTTTCCCACGGTAGTTATGAGGACCATGCCACCATGGTTCGCCTACTACGGTCAGTGGAGCAGGAAATGGACACCCCCATTACCCTTTTGCAAGATTTACAGGGGCCCAAAATTCGGATTGGTCAGTTGCCGGGGGGAGAAAAGCAACTGCGGGAAGGGGAAAAAGTTTCTTTGGTGCCGGTGGAAATTGGCGATCGCCATCCTGGAGCGGTGGGCATTGACTATCCCCATTTGGCGACGGAGGCAAAAGTAGGGGAAAGAATTTTATTGGACGATGGTTTACTGGAAATGAAAGTTGTGTCCATTCAAGATCCAGAGGTAATTTGTGAAGTGGTGACCGGGGGCATCCTCAAAAGTCGCAAAGGGGTCAATCTACCGGGTTTAGTCCTAACCCTACCTTCCATGACGACCAAAGACAAGCAAGACTTAGAATTTGGTTTGAGCCAAGGCATTGACTGGGTTTCCCTTAGTTTTGTCCGCAAAGGGGAAGATATCCACACCCTTAAACAATTTCTCGCTGAACGGGGCCATCCTGATCTGCCGGTCATTGCCAAAATTGAAAAACCCCAGGCGATCGATAATCTAGAAGAAATCGTGGCAGTTTCCAACGGCATTATGGTGGCCAGGGGGGATCTGGGGGTGGAAGTAAACCCAGAAAAGGTTCCCCGTTTGCAAAAGGAAATTATTCGGCGCTGTAACGTGCGGGCCATTCCGGTCATCACCGCTACCCAAATGCTAGATAGCATGATTCAAAATTCCCGACCCACCAGGGCGGAAGCCAGTGACGTGGCCAACGCTATTTTGGACGGCACCGATGCGGTGATGTTATCGGGGGAATCGGCAGTGGGACAATATCCCGTTAAATCAGTGCAAATGTTGCGAAAAATTGCCGAAGAGACGGAAGTGGGTCTACATCTTGTTAATAATCCCCCAATAGAAAATACGGAAACCCATGCCCTAAGTGAAGCGTTAGTGGTAATTGACGGAATTCTAGATTTAAAATACATTGTCACGTTCACCACCTCAGGTTTTACTTCTCTCCTCGCTTCCAACCAAAGACCGTCGGTGCCGGTGATTGCTTTCACTCCCTCAGAAAAGGTTTACCATAGCCTCAACTTAGTTTGGGGTATTATTCCCTTTTTAATTAACGAAGAATTTGACACCTTTGAGGATTTAATCCAACAGGCGGAGGTACTACTGCGGGATAGAAAAATGGTGGAAAAGGGCGATCAGTTGCTAATCATGGCGGGAATTCCCACTAAAATACCCAGGGGCACTAATTTCCTCAAGATTCACCGTATTTCTTAAAACCTATGCCTCAAATCCATAGTTGCTGGACAAGGATTCTACACTACTGTTTTCAGGAAGTATACTTGGAATAATTTCTAGAAAATAGCAAAATTATGTCATTATTCCCTCTTTTAACCGCTTTGTTAGGGATTATGCCCGCAAACACCATTGAACAAGTTCCTGCTGTTGTTGAAGCTGAAGCTCGTCCTTTTCTGGTTAGCCAAGCTAACAGCGCAGATATTTTGGTGAAACTCCCCCGACCCCAGGGTAGTCCCAAGAATGTAGGTAGCATGTTCATGGCCAATGCCTATGGACAACAGGGCCTAAATTTTCAAGCCCAGGGTAAACCAGCCCCCACGGTGAAGTTTTACCAAGACGCTCTGACCAAAATGGGCTACGCAGAAAGAACCATCAACACAACTCAGGGAGATTGGGGCTTCAGCATTGTCTTTGATACTCCGGCAACGTTAACTTTAACTCCCAAAGATTCAAGCAAAGCAGTGGTGTTGGTTATTCAGGGAACCATGCTTGGCCCTGACACCATTAACCTTAATCTCCGATTTGAAGAGATTTAATCTGCTAAAAAAGCAATAGTCTCACCTGCTTAACCTAGCAAGCCAAATTTTGTGGGTGGGGCTAATATTTACTGCGATTCAATATGCGGAAATCAGTTTCAAAACAGTAAAAGACTACCAGGTGAGATCATCATAAAGATTAATTTCTAATTCCTGTACCCCTACTGGCACCGCACTAATACAAGCGCAAATGGGAGTGCCATCCCCTAGTTCCACTTCGCAAGCATGGCAGGAACCCATTAAACAGCCCGTGGGAATAAATACGCCAGCCCTCTCTGCCACATCTAAGATTGGTTCCCCTACCCGGGCCGCTACCGTCACATCGTCAGGCAAAAAGTGTATCGTTACTGCCATTAGTGCTTCCTAATCTAAATAATTTTTCGGCATTTGTTTGGTAGATTTTGCGTCTTTCCTGATCGGAAATTGGTGCATTATCCAAGAAAGAAACAGCCTCTTCAACTGACTCATACGGATAATCCGCAGCAAAGAGTACGGCGTCGGAACCAAGCACTTCTAACACATGGCGCAGAGCGGGTGGGGAACAAACCCCACTGGTGGTGATGAGAAAGTGATCTTTGAAATATTCGCTGGGTAGACGAGGCATTTTAGGCACTGCGCCAATTTCTACCTGGAGCGAATAACGGTTATCTAACCTTTGTAACCAGTATGGTAATCCTTCCCCCATATGGCCCAAAACAATTGTTAATTTGGGAAAATGATCGAATACGCCGCCCATAATGAGACGTAAACCGTGGGTTGCAGTTTCGACAGTAAATCCCCAGCCTGCAAAATAGAGTCCATAGTCTAGAAAGGGAGAAATCATCTCTGGGGAAGGGGTTCGAGGGTGAAGATAAATGGGGGCACTGTTGGCCTCGGCGGCGGCGAAAATTTCCCAATATTTCTGGTCATCGAGGTATTCTCCACCGGTGTGGGAATTGATCAATACACCACACAGCCCAAGTTTCTGTATGGCTCGCTCAATTTCTAGGGCAGCGGTTTGGGGAGATTGAGGGGCCACCGCCGCCAGTCCCGCAAAACGATCAGGATGATTTTTGATGGCCTCACTTAATTGATCATTGGCCTGTCGGGCAAGGGTTGTGGCCAACTCAGGCTCAAATACCTGTACGCCTGGAGAGGTAATAGAAATAACTTGTATATCAATGCCAGTCGCATCCATGTGAGCAATACGTCCAGCACCGAGGTCTATTAGTCGTTCGTGGATAATTCTTGTGCCGGGACTATCCGCCAGAATCGTTTCGCCCATTTTACGAAAACCTGGTTCGTTTTTTGCCCCCGTTGCAATGACATTTGCCCACTCATCAGCAATCTCCTGGGTAACAAAAGCTTCTTCTACAGCAATTCGTTTCATCATGTTAAAAAACTGTTGATTTAAGGTGTCTCATTTTCCTCTGGGAGAGATTGTAAAATCGGCTCAAGGTTGACATGGGTTTCAACAAAATCCGCTAATGAATCTAACATACCTTCCCGTTGTTCTTGATAATTACCAATGGAGGTTGGTAATGGGTCCAAGCCCCGTCGTTGACGTAAATTATTTAACCAGCACCGTCGCCAAGCACCGTTATCGAATAGGCCGTGGAGGTAGCAGCCCCAAAGGTTTTGTTGGGCATTGACCATGCCCAGCTCTTCTTGGTCAAACATGGGCAGAAAGTCTTGGCTATGCTCCGATCGCCGACTTAGTCCCTGGTGGATTTCATAGCCAGTGACAGTTAAACCTGATGGGGGAGCGTGGGTGATGGTCTGACATTGGCGGGTAATTTTTTCTTGGTTAATAACCGTGGTTAGGGGTAAAAGCCCCAACCCTTGGCAATTACTGACATTGCCTTCTATGTTTTCCGGATCGGCAATGGTTTGCCCCAGCATTTGATAGCCGCCACAAATGCCCATCACAGTCCCTCCAGCTTGGGCATAATCCATAATTTGCTGCGCCATGCCACTATTTTGTAGCGCTTGCAGATCGGCGATCGTGGTTTTACTGCCGGGAATAATTACGGCGTCGGGGTTGCCTAGTTGCTTTTCTAAGGGAAGATAATCCACGTAAACACCGGATTCCGCCTCCAAGGGCTCGAAGTCAGTAAAGTTGGCAATGCGGGGCAAGCGCAGTACTACTATGCGAATATCTTCTTTGCTGGGGCGGCCACTTCTTTCTAGTATATCGAGGGAATCTTCGGCGGAGAAAAGATTTTGCCCGTAGGGAATGACACCCAAAACAGGAATGCCGGTATATTCTTCCAACCAAGTAATCCCGCTGTCCAGCAGGGAACGTTGGCCGCGAAATTTGTTGATAACAATACCCTTAATTAATTTTCTTTCCTCCGGCTCTAACAGTTGCAATGTACCGACCACATGGGCAAAGACCCCACCCCGGTCAATATCTGCAATGAGAATGGTGGCGGCCTGGAGATGGGTGGCCACACGCATATTGGTCAAGTCTCGATGTTTGAGGTTAATTTCTGCTGGACTGCCTGCCCCTTCGCATACCACTACGTCAAAATCCTGGGCTAGGGTCTCTAAAGAGTTGGCGATCGCCTGCCAGCCTCGGTCAAAGTAATTCTGGTAATATTCCTGGGCCCTGGTTGTACCTACGGCCTGGCCCAACATAATCACCTGGGAAGTCATATCCCCCTGGGGTTTGAGCAAAATTGGATTCATCGCTACCCTGGGAACAGTCCCCGCTGCCCAGGCCTGCACTGCTTGGGCATGGCCCATTTCCCCTCCATCAATGGTGACAAAGGCATTCAGGGCCATGTTTTGTCCCTTAAAGGGGGTGACCCGATCGCCCCGACGACGGAGCAGACGACATAGCCCTGTGGTCAAAAAGGACTTGCCTGCATGGGATGTGGTACCCACCACCATAATTGCTTTCATGGTCAAATTTTGCTTGGACTGAATGGAAGAATCAGCTAGGAAAACAAAGCTCCTGGGGCACTCCATTCTATGACTGTATGGCTCCATCCCCTATGAACCCGCCAAGTCAGTGGCCCCAGGCGATCGCCGTTTAAGGCAAGGATAACTTTTTGAGCATAATGTAATGGTTAATGACCAAGTAGATTGATAATATAAATAATCAATGTTTAACAGGGATGAAACGTCAATTAATCTTGCAGGATTAGCCATTGAAATTAACGCTATTAATTTCGTACTATCTGTTGATATGGGTCGAAAATCTTTGATTATAATTATACTATTTTCTGCTGGATAATATATGAAAAGAATTGGTCACATGTTGGTGACATTTACCATATTTTTACTACTAGTGCTAACTATCCCCACCGTAGGTGTTGCACAAAATTCGGCACAATCAGGAGTGCTCCAAAGTCAAACACAAACGGAAAATGCAATTGACGGCTTTCCAGTCACCCTCGATGGCAGACCTATCTTCTTTATTCGGAGGGGAGTTTCTTCGTTTTCAGCTGAGGATAGGGCCAACGCCATTACGCAAAGAATTAAAAGAATTGCCCAAAATTACTCTATTGCTCTCGAAAACCTAAAAATTGCACCGAATCCCTATGATAATTCACTTTATTTAAGTTTAGACAAAGAAGTAATTCTAACGATAACTGAACAGGATGCAAGGGCTTATTTTTCTACCCCAGAAGTTTTAGCCCGAGATGCTCTGCAAAGCATTAAAGATGCTATTGAACAATATCGCCAAGCCCGAAGACCTGAGCAATTATTAAGAAACATCATCTATACCGCCATAGCCAGCTTTGCTTTTTTGAGCACTGTTTTTTTAATTATCAAACTTTCAGGAAAGCTATTTCCATGGTTTAGGGCATTGATAGAATTCCATGTACCGGGCATTAAAATACAAAATGCTGAGATTATATCTTCCTCTAAAATAAGTTTTTTAGGTCTGCGAATTCTTCAGATAATTCGTCTAGTTTTCCTATTGTTACTTCTATTTTCCTATGTTGCCTTTGTCCTACGCTTGTTTCCTTGGACGAAGGTTTTTGGAGAAAGCATTGTAGACCATTTATTTCAGTCCTTGGAATTGGTTTTATCTGGGATTAGTAAATACCTGCCCAATGCTTTCATTATTGCCATAATTATCTTTCTTACTTACTACCTAATTCGGATAATTAAACCTTTTTTTACGGCTATAGAAAGGGGAAATCTTGTCATACCAGGATTTTATACTGATTGGGCTAAGCCTACCTACAATCTTCTCTTATTTATTATCATTGCTCTAGCGGCGGTGTTAGCTTTTCCCTATCTGCCTGGTTTTGATTCCCCTGCTTTTCGGGGTATCTCTGTTTTTCTTGGTCTTCTTCTATCCCTCGGTTCTACTTCAGCAATCACCAATGTAATTGGAGGAATTATTCTTATCTATACCCGTGCTTTTCAGATTGGCGACCATATTCAAGTGGGGGATGTTATTGGAGACATCATAGAGAAAAACTTTTTAGTTATTCGTATTTGTACCCCAACAAATCAAATTATTACTATTCCCAATTCATCTCTATTGATTAGTAATGTGATTAATTATAGTATTTCTTCACGGGAATTGAATAAGTATTTGATTCTTCAGACAACAATTACCTTGGGCTATGATGTCCCTTGGCAAAAAGTTTACTCAACCCTAATCGAGGCCGCCTTAAATACTGAACATATTCTCAAGAGTCCTGTCCCTTTCGTCCTACAGACTAGTCTGGACAATTTTTATGTCAGCTACCAGCTAAATGCCTACACCAATCAGCCCAATTTAATGGTGATAATTTATTCAGAACTACATCAAAATATGCAAGACAAGTGTAATGAAGTCGGCATTGAAATTTTGTCACCCAGCTTCACTGCCCTGCGGGATGGAAATACATCTACCATGCCAGAGAATTACTTACCTTCAGATTATGTGGCTCCCCCCTTTCGGGTTCAATCTTCGGATTCTTCCGGACAATAAATCCCCAATCCCCTCACCCGGGAAAAAATGTCGGCAAAATTTCCCTTCAAAAGGAAGATAAATTTCCTCAGTTCGACTTTTTCAACTCACTCTCAGTCTCCGTTTCCTAGCCGTGATTTCTGGCGCCGATGGTTCGTATGGCACTAGAAACTTGATTGGCTAAGCGTGCGGCCAGTAATCCCGAAAAGGCGGCGATCACCACTGTGCCCAGGCATGTTATTTGGGCTGTTTCTGGCCCTCCCACCCCTAGCACCATCGCCACCGCAGTTAACGGTAGTCGATAGCCACCGGCAATGCCAGCAGCGGCCCCGGCAGCCCCAGCCAAATCTCCCGAGATTCCAAATATGGTGGCAAATACCCGACCAGTCAGGTCCCCGATCGCCAAAAAAGGAACAAAAACACCGCCACACCCCCCAGCTAAAACCGCCGCCGTGGTGGAAGCGGCCCGGAGTATGGCCACGGCCAGCAGGTGATAGGGAGTTGTTTCAATATTTTCCGCCCAGACTATGGCTGCTCCCCCAGGACCAAACGCCGCCGCCGGAGTAGCAATTTGGGCGATCGCCACTGCCAGTAATAACATTGCCAAACTACCGGCCAGAAGGCGAATGGCAGGTTTAGTCCGCAGGCCTCTGGCCCAGTAGATCGCTTCCCCCGTCAGCGCTGTAATTGTACCTGTGACCACCCCGATAAACAGAGTCGCACCCATGGCATTCCAAAGATCCGCCGGAGGCACCTTGGGCACCACAAGCCGGATCAATTGCAAATTAAAAGCAACATTAATGCCCCAGCCCACCAGGCCGCCAGCCAACATTGCCGCTCCCCGCTCTGGGGTCAACGGGATCTGCCGTCGTCCACTCAACTCAAACATAAAAAAACTGCCCACCAACGGTATCCCCATTAGGGCGGACACACTGGCCGCACCGCCACCGATCGCCAAAGGTCGCACCAAGGGGCGCAGTGCTGAATTGACACTACCCAACCAAGTTCCCGTTGCAAAACCAATATGGGCCGCTGGCGATTCCGTTCCCATGGGAGCCCCAAACCCCACAGTAGAAAGGATGGCAATGGCCCGCAATGGCGCTAAATTCCAGGGGAAGCGCTCTTCCACCCCGGATGCATTCACCACATCGCCAGTCAGATCGGCTCGGGCAATGTCATGGGGAAAAGAATACCAGGACAGCAAAGAGCCCCAACGACCAGGGGTATTGGCCTCCCGGGGCGCTACGGTTTGCACAGGCTGACCCTTACCCAATCCAAACAGGACAAGTACGGCCAAAGCAACACCGAATAAGGGAATGAGCAATAACCAGATGGGGTCCAATCCAGAAATAACACTGAGAGTTTGTTTAATTGATTCCGTCAGCATTACTGCGGCTAGAGAACCAATTAAACCCCCCAAAAGTCCCCCAACAGTCCATGTGCCCACTCTAGTAAGGAGAGGTTGGGGCTTTCCGTTAATCATGGCCTTGAATTACCTGCATTTTTTGCTAGCTCCTAGTAACAGATGAATGTCGGCAACTAAACCTTTGATAATTATCTTGATTGTCAAGCCTATCTTAACTTGACACTTTGCCAATATTTTTTATCTTCGACTACGCCAAATTACTGTGGAATTAAAATAAATATCACTGTTTTTAAGAACGTGTTTGCAAAGTTTTATTCCGCCCCCTAAATCTCCTCACTAAAGCTCCGGCAATACTGGGGGACTTTCAATCAGTTCTCCCCCTAAATTTGGAGGGCAGGGAAGCTTTTCAAACAGACTCTCAGGTCAAATAAATGCTTTAAAATAGTGAATAATTTTATTTGAACTTAGTGAATTTTGAAACCCTAGTGTATTCAATTTTTTATTGGGATAGAGAATAAGAATAAAATCACTAAACACACCTTCTCTTATTTTAAGTTATGGTTCCAAAATCTCTATTAATAATCTCTATTAATAATCTCTAGTAGATAATACGAATATCTTTTTTATAGTCCTTAATAAAATCAAGAAAGCTTCTATGTTGCAAGGAAAAATAGGTCAAGGTTTTAACTCTGTGTGAAGAAGCAAAACTATTCTTAATTTACTTACCCAAGCCTACCTATCCCAACTTTCTTTTTTCAACGGATCAGACAGAATTAGCAAGATCGGAAAGTCTCCCTTCCCCAAAACAATTCAGGGGAATACGCAGCCGAATGCTCCGTCTTTCTGGGAGACAATAAAAAAGTGTATTAACCCTAGGCAAGGGATGGTTCAAGCTCCAATTCACAAGCTTTAACCTGCTGGCGTGACACAATCCGCATTTGATGAGGATAGCGTGGCCGGGGATTTCCCACTAACCAAATGGGGGGCACCATACTGGTTTCGTAACAGTCAATTTGATATAAAACCCCCGGTTCGGATTTGAGTTCTACTATTGTCCCCGGCAAATACTCAAACATTTCATCCCAGTCAATGGGAGATGTGGTATTCATCAGCGGTCCTCCATATTGCTCAAAAGGTTTTATGCTTTCTCGACTCAGGACTTGTGAGGGACGGAATTGTACTTAATTACACTGCGGCCAGACGGTGTCGCCATAAAAGTGACAAAATCCCTGGCAATTTCCCCAAAATTTTCATTCCCGAGCAAATCAGAAAGAAATAAAACGAATAAAATCTGTATCGACTTTAACAAAATTGAGCAATGCTGGCACAAAGTACGGGAATAAGTTCACAAATCGTGACATTGGAGGCAAAAACGGGCAAATGACGATCGCCTGGATCAGGCACTGACATTGATGGGGCTGGGTTTTTCATTCCAAAAGAGGGGAATGGCGGCGATCGCCGACAGCAATTGCATGACGCCAAAAGCCACCAGTGCCACTTCAAAACCCCAATGGAGCACTTCCCCAAACAACCAACTGCCAATCCCAAAGCCGGTGAATAAAGTAAACACCTTTAGCCCCATGGTTTGCCCCAAAGTATCTTCTTCCGCCAAATCGGTCACAATGCCCACAAACAAAGGTTGAGTCAGGTCGTAGCCCAGGGACATGACCAGAATTGCCATGGTAACGGCGAGGGGGGGAATAAAAGGAACCATAGTCAAACCGGCGATCGCCGCCATAGCCAAACCGGGAGGAATTAACCAGCGTCGTCCCCAACGATCCACTGCTTTACCGATTAATGGGCTAAAAATCAGTCCTGGGACACCATAACCTAGAATATTGAGGCCAATGCTAAGGGTATCCATTTCGTAGCGTTGGGACAGGTAAAGGCCAAGCCAAGTGTACACTCCAGAGTGGTAAATACCATTGCAAAGCACGTAGCCATAGGTGCGCATGCCACGAAAATTAGACAGTACGGCCCAATAGCCAGCAAACACCGTTGCCAGGGCAGGGATCTTGGTTGCTTTGGGGGCATCGAACAAAGCCCCGTAGCGTCGCAGTCGCCAGAGCACAATCACGGGCGCAGTGGCAGTGCCAATAAACAACAATTGCCAACCAAGAAAGGGTTCTAAAATTGCCCCCCCGGCGGAACCGGCAGCCATGCCCCCCTCCATCGCCGCAAACACCAGCCCTAATTTTGCCCCCCGTTGGTTGTAGGGAAACATGTCGCCAATGAGGGCAAAGGTGAGGGGAATCACGCCGCTGGCCCCAAGTCCTGTCAGTAATCGCCAAAAGGTCATCTGAGCTGCAGTTTGAGCAGTAGCAGTTAAAGCGGTACAGGTAATAAATACTATGATTGAAATTTGGATGACGGGCCAACGGCCAAAACGGTCCGACAAAATGCCATAAAAAAGCGCCGCTAGGGCATAGGCCAACATGTAGGCGGGCACAATGAAGCCAATTTCCTGAGCAGATACGTCAAAAATTTCTGCTAAACGGGGAATCAAGGGCGCAATCATGTACCCTTGCAGGAAAATTAACCCGGCGGCAATGGCCAGCAATCCAAAGAGGCGATCGTGCTGTCGCATTCTCCCGGTGTAGTCCGCTTCCTCCAAATGGGAAAAATTAGGCTGGCTTGGTTTCGGTTCAGACATGAGGAGTATGAAAATCTATTAGCAAAGGTCCAGAGGGCCTAAGTTGAGCCATGAATCTTTGTAAAAAATAATAAACTGTGTAATTGGATACAAAACGCCATCCCTAGATCAATCACCTATATTAGTTATTAAATACCATAATAATTTGTTGTTGAAATAATATGATTGGCTCTAGTGGCGATCGCCAGGATCATTAGAATGAGAGCCGATTCCAATCCTTAAAGGAACGGAGATAACGCAAACTTCCTGATTGGATAGTACAATAGTGCTTCTACAATAGAGCCAGGGAAAAAATTACAGCTCTATCAATGGATATGAATAAAGAGAAGAATTACAACCGATAAAGATGGTACTATTTATGTGGAAAGATGACTAGAACTCTATCTAATTATAATTACCTTAAAAATAGCTTTATTCAGTGAAAGACCCAATCGCAGCAAGCTGCGGGGTATGCGCAACCCATTTTTAGATCCAACTCAACTTAAAACCTTTTCTAACTCATTTTGTTGCCACAGGGATTGATAAAGTCCTGACTGTTGCAGTAGTTCTTCATGGCTGCCCGTTTGGACAATGCGGCCATGGTCCATGACAAAAATGCGGTCCGCTTGGGCAGCGGCGGAAAGTTGATGGGAAACAAAGAGTACCGTGTTATTGCGGCGGGCCAGGTAATGCAAAATGCGGGTGGCGGTCTGGTTATCCACGCTGGAAAGGGCATCGTCTAGCACCAACAGGGGAGCATCAAGAATTAAAGCTCTGGCTAGGGCAGCCCGCTGTCTTTGGCCACCGGACAGGGTGATGCCTCTTTCCCCCACTAGGGTTTGGTAATGTTGGGGAAAGTTAGCAATTTCCTGGTCTAAATGGGCCTGGTGGGCCGCCTGCTCGATCGCCGTGTCAGTTTGACTAGGATCACTGTAAGCAATGTTTTCGGCAATGGTGGTGCTGAACAAAAAACTTTCCTGGGGCACAAAGGCGATCGCCGAGCGTAAATCGCTGAGGGCAATTTGGGTGATGTCGTAGTCATCAATGAACACCTGACCAGGGGCAATATCCAACAAACGGGGTAAAACATTAACCAACGTAGATTTACCGGAACCGATAGGCCCCACAATGGCCACCATTTCTCCAGGATAAACAGTAAAGTCCACTTGCTCCAACGCTGGCAGGTCGCTACCAGGGTAGCAATAGTTCAGGCCGCGGGCGGTGATTTTTCCGGTGGCCTGAGCCGGACTAAAGGGCAGAGGTTGGGGCACCGTTAAAATTTTCGGAGTGGTATGGAAAATAGCTTCCACCCGTTGAATGCTCACTTCTCCCCGTTGGTAGGCGGTGATGGTAAAACCAAGTAGGGCAGTGGGAAATACCAACCGTTCCACCAAAATGATCAGGGCAATGAAGTCCCCAATGGTGATACTGCCATCTTGAATTAAGCCAGTGCCAAAGGCCAGCAAAATGAGCAAACTGAGGTAAGCCAGACCCTCAATGAGGGGAAAAAGAAAATTTCTAATGCGGGCCAGCTTCAGGTTTGCCTGGAGCAATTTTTGGTTTCTCGTCTGAAAAGCCTGTCGTTCGTTATCTTCCTGGGAATAAATTTTGATTAAACTAATGCCGCTCATATCCTCTTGCACCAGTTCGCTCAGGGCAGACAACTCTTCCTGCACCTCCAATTGATAATCTCGCAACTTACCGCTGAAAAGATTGACACTCATCAGCATCAGCGGATAAACAGAAACCGCCAACAAGGTGAGGGGAATGTGGAGGGCAAACATGGCCGGGATAGTCAGGGCATAGGCAAAAACAGTGTTGATCAAACTCAACACCGCAAAACCCACCAAGCGACGAATATTATCCACATCGCTGGTGGCCCGGTTAATCAAATCCCCAATGGTATTTTCGGTGAAATAGAGGGGCTCTAACTTGAGCAGATGGTCAAAAATTTTCTGTTTGAGCTCGTATTCCACCTGTCTTCCCACCCCAAAAATTAGAATGCGGGAGGCCATGCGGATAAACCACATTAGGGAAGCGAGAACAACAATTAGCACCACAATGCGAGCTACGTCCGATGCCTCAAAGGGGGGCATTAAATCGTCAATACTATCCCGCATCAAAATGGGAATGTAAACCCCCAGGGCATTGGCCAAAAATAGCGCAAAGGTTCCAGCTCCGATCGCCCGCCAATGGGGAGTTAAATAACGAAGTAACTGCTTGACGCTGGGGGCGGCCATGGACGAAACCTAAAGGGAAAACAGCTTTGATCGTAACCCATTTAACGGTTAATTTCCTCTGGCCCAGGTGGAGGAACTGCTCTCCTAAAGTTGCTAAAACTTGCTGAAACGGGAGAATTTTAGCTTTTTGCTTGGTGACCCTTTCCTCGGTGACCTAAACTGCTAAAAGACAGGATTTTGTGTAGTTTTTCAATGGCTTTGGGGCCATGGGGGCCATGGGCGTAAATTTTTTGGCAGGGGATATCGGCGGCACTAAAACGATTCTGGCCCTGGTGACGATAAACGAGAGTAGCCCAGGGTTGGCCCGGCCGGTGACTCTGTTTGAACAGACCTACAGCAGTCCAGCTTTTCCCGATCTGGTGCCCATGGTGCAACAATTCCGTCAAGAAGCAGCCTTTGTGTTGGGTAACCCAATCTCCGTTGCTAAGGCCTGTTTCGCCATTGCCGGCCCTGTGATCGATAACACCTGTCGCCTCACTAATTTAGATTGGCATCTCAGCGGCGATCGCCTGGCCCAGGAATTGGCCATTGCCCAGGTTGACCTCATCAATGATTTTGCCGCTGTGGGTTACGGCATTTTAGGGCTAGGGTCAGAGGATTTAACCGTACTCCAGGCCGCTCCCGTGGATCCGTCAGGGGCGATCGCCATATTGGGAGCAGGCACCGGCTTGGGACAATGCTACGTAATTCCCCAGGGCCAAGGAAGATATCGAGTTTTTGCCTCCGAAGGAGCCCACGGTGACTTTGCCCCCCGATCGCCTTTGGAATGGCAGTTATTGGAGTATCTCAAAAAGAAGTATTCCCTAGGGCGGATTTCCATTGAACGGGTGGTATCCGGCATGGGCATCGCCATGATTTACGAATTTTTGCGGCACCAATACCCAGAACGGGAATCAGCCCAATTCAGCAAACTCTACCAAACCTGGAATCGAGAAAAGGACCAAGAAACCAAAACCGTCGATCTGGCCGCCGCCGTATCCCAAGCCGCCCTGGAAGGCACAGATGTATTGGCTGACCAAGCCATGGAACTTTTTCTCGGGGCCTATGGAGCAGAGGCAGGAAATCTTGCTTTGAAGCTACTACCCAGAGGTGGTTTGTACGTTGCCGGTGGTATTGCCCCCAAAATTATCCCTTTACTGGAAAAGGGCAGTTTTATGCAAGGCTTTAGCGACAAAGGCAGGATGCAAAGCTTAATGGGGACAATTCCCGTACAGGTGGTACTCAACGCCAAAGTTGGCCTAATTGGCGCGGCGGTTTGTGCGGCCCAGTCTTAGGAAGTGGACATTTTTAGTTGTTAACTTTGCCTTTACCTGGGAATTGCGGGGAAGGGTTATGCTGACTTTGGGGGAGATCTGGCCCAATGGGAGTCATGCTTGGGTAATGCAAACAAGATGCTTGACCAATGGGAACTAAGCCCGATCGCCTGGATTGATTTTTGAGGGTTGCCTGATTTTATGTTTGTGAACAGTTCCCCGATCGCCGATGGTTTAAGTGCCTTAGTAGGCTTAGACTCCCAGCCCCTCCAATTCTATGAAAGGGGTGACGTTGTTCCGCCCAAAGACCAGGGGTGTTGGCAAATTTACCGGGGGATTTTACAGGTCAGTCAATGGACCTTGGGAGGCGATGAGGTGCTGATGGGTTGGGCCCAACCCGGTAGTTTTGTGGGCTTAGATTTTAGTGCCCATCAACGGGAAACCTACCAAATTCGAGCTTTGACGGATGTATATCTGCGGGGTTATTCCCTGGAAATGATTACCAACAACGCTAATTTATGTCGCTTGGTGCTTGACCAGACCCTACAGCAGGTGAGGCAGAGGGAAGCTCTACTGGCGATCGCCGGTTATAAACGGGTGGACGAAAGACTCCAAGGCCTACTGAACTTACTAGGACAGGAATTGGGGCAACCAGGGACCGGGGGCATGCGTTTATCGGTGCGGCTCACCCATCAAATGTTAGCCAATGCCATTGGCACCACCAGGGTAACAGTCACCCGTCTGCTGGGGGAATTCCAAACCCAGGGAAAGGTCAGTTTAGACGGCGATCGCCATTTGGTCATTGCCTTGGGAAACTAGGTGTGAACCGGATTGGCAAGGTTTTTTTTGATAGCCTGGACTCAGTTGTTGTGCAGTTGAGGAAATAGTTATGGTCTGGGCAAACCTTGGGCACTGTTGTCGATGGCTTGGGGCTTTGACAGTAGCAACGACTTTGCTGGCCCCCATCCCATTAAAAGCTGGTAGTGCAACGGCGATCGCCTCTCCGCTAACTGGGTTACAAACATTACCATCCCAATTGTTACTAGCGGAAATTATTCGAGGTTGTCCCAGGGCGGAAGTGGTGGAAGCCTATGAAACCAAAACTTATCTAGCCTATATTTGCCAAACCTACGACGGACAAATTTTCTACCGGGGCGTTAATAAAAACAATGGCGACCAGATTAATGTGATGGATGTGCTAATCACCGACAGCGGCACCTACTACGCCACCAATGGAGCCTATACCTATTGGGTGGACCGGCAACAGTTACGGGTAACCAAGAATGGTAAAACTATTTTCTCTGAACCTGTTTTAAGGTAGATGGAACTAGTTAGCCCATTTAGCCCAAGCCCACCATGCAATTGCACCTCTCCACCTGGCCCGAAGTCGAAAATTATCTACAGTCTTCCAGCGGCATTATTTTTCCCATTGGTTCTACGGAACAGCACGGCCCCACTGGTCTGATCGGTACCGATGCCATTTGTGCGGAGGCGATCGCCAAAGGAGTGGGGGAAGCAACTGGAGCAATGGTGGGGCCAACCATTAACGTCGGCATGGCTTTGCATCATTTGGCCTTTCCCGGCAGTATTAGTTTGCGTCCCAGTACCCTGATCCAGGTTGTTATGGATTACGTCAGTAGTTTAGCCAACGCCGGTTTTAGCCGTTTTTACTTCATCAATGGCCATGGGGGAAATATTGCCACCCTCAAAGCCGCTTTTTCCGAAACCTATCACCATTTGGGCAGCCATGGCCAAGATGTCCGTTGTCAGGTGGGTAATTGGTTCATGGCCAGGGGAGTATATCAATTAGCCAAGGAACTCTACAGTGACCAAGAAGGTTCCCACGCCACCCCCAGTGAAGTGGCTGTAACCCAATTTGTTTACCCCGAAGCGATTAAAACTGCGCCGTTAAATTCGGAAGTTGCCTCAGGCCATAGTATTTATAGTGCCCAAGATTTCCGGGCCCATTATTCTGATGGCCGCATGGGCTCCAATCCGGCCCTGGCTACCCCAGAACATGGCCAACGGTTTTATGAAGTGGCAGTGAAGGAATTAAGTGAGAGCTATCAGCGGTTTTTGGCAGAAAATTAGCTTCAATTCAGCCAAATTTCCCCAATGGGCGGATTACTTAATCTTTCTAGGAAAACTGGCAGTAATAAACTGAACCCCCCGATCGGCGATCGCCAAATGCCCCTGGCTAGGTTAAGGTGAACATTGCCCCCGTAGTTGATAGTCTGTCTGCGCCCGCCATGTTGGAAGAACTGAAACAATCCCCCCCTTGGCTCCGGCTGAGTCTGCTCTTTCCTCTCTTTTTCCTCAACGGTTGGTTAATCTACAAAGCCATGGGTTTTTTGCAACCCCTCAGTAGTTTGTTGGTGGCGGCCGCCCTACTAGCTTTTTTATTAGATATTCCCGTCCGAATTTTGGTGGAAAAAGGTCTCAAACGACCCTGGGCGGTGGCTAGCGTTCTACTCATTGCCCTGGTCGTCATCAGTCTTTTTCTGTTAATCGTCATTCCCCTGGCGATCGACCAATTGGGACAACTGCTGGATAACTTACCCGGCTGGTTCCGTTCCGGCAACGCCCAACTGCTGATGCTACAAGCTTGGGTCAATGAGCATTACGCCAATCTCCAGGTGGACCTCCAACCCCTGATCAGTCAGGCAATTGAAAAGTTAAGCCGCATTCTCAATTCCTTTGGCAATCAACTGTTGGGGCTAGTGGGGGTCACCATTAGCACCAGTATTAATGGCTTGATCCTGTTAGTGCTGACCATTTTCCTGGTGCTGGGGGGAGAAAAAATTTGGGATGGCATTTTTAGCTGGTTTCCCCATCCTTGGCAGAGAGATTTGCAAAATTTAATTCGGGATACCTTTGAAGGATATTTTGCCACCCAGGCAATTTTAGCGGGTATTCTCTCGGTGGCTCAAATGGTTGTGTTTACCCTACTCCAAGCCCCCTATGCCATCCTTTTTGCCATTACCATCGGTCTAAGCACTTTGATTCCTTTTGCCAGTGCTTTAAGCATTATTGTCATTAGTCTGTTGCTAATGTTGGAAAACTTTTGGTTGGGGGTAAAAATTCTTTTGGCGGCGGTGATTGTGGGGCAAATTAATGATAATGTCATCTCCCCTCGTTTGATGGGTAACCGCACCGGTTTAAATCCTGCTTGGATTATTGTTTCTTTGTTTGTAGGCAGTAAATTAGGGGGAGTTTTGGGTCTGTTGGTGGCGGTGCCCCTAGCCAGCGTTATCAAAGCAACGAGCGATCGCCTGCGGGGATTACCGAAAAAATCTGGGGAACAGCCCGCTGAAGTTTCAGTGGTTTCGACCTAAATTTTTGGATAATTGTTAAGGGTTAAAGCCTGTAGGACTTTATTTTTTACTGTCTCTGTCTTTTAAAATTTTTCGCATTTCGACCATCCATGGACCAGGACAAATATCTTAGTAGTTACGATTACCATCTCCCTGCAGATTGTATTGCCCAAACCCCCGCCGTTCCCCGGGATCATTCCCGTCTACTGGTGGTGAAAGACCCATTCACCGTGGACCACCAACATTTTTATGATTTGGGTAACTATCTGAAACCGGGGGATTTATTAGTCCTCAATGACACGAAGGTAATGCCCGCCCGTCTCCATGGCCAAAAAGAAAATGGCGTGGCAGTGGAGATTTTACTCTTGACAGAGTGTACTGAAAACCAATGGATTGCCCTAGTCAAGCCAGGCAAAAGATTAAAGCTGGGGGCCAAAGTTAAATTTCCCGCCAGGGATGGGGAAAAGCCCGACCTCTGGGCCACCATTTTGCAACGGGACGATGCCACGGGGGGACGGTTATTAGAATTTGTTTTGGAGCCGGGACAAAGACTCTGGGATGTGTTGCCAGACTATGGTGAAATTCCCTTTCCTCCCTACATCGGTGATCGCCAAGCCACGAATGACCAATATCAAACCATCTATGCGGAAAAATTAGGAGCGGTGGCGGCCCCCACAGCGGGGTTACATTTCACCGAGGAATTGTTCACAAAACTAGCCCAACAGGGAGTACAGACAGCGAAAGTTACTCTCCATGTGGGCATTGGCACCTTTCGCCCCGTGGAAGCGGAAAATATTCTCGACCACGTAATGCACCAAGAATGGATTGATGTACCTCCAACGACGGTGGAAGTGATTGAAAAAACTAGGGCCAGTGGGGGCAGAATTTTTGCGGTGGGCACCACGGTGGTGCGCTGTTTGGAAGGCATGGCCCAGGAAAGTGATTTTCCCCGGCAACCCCTGCAACCCTTTCGGGGCCAGACGGATTTGTTTATTTACCCCGGTTATCAATGGCGCTTAGTGGATGGGCTGATTACCAATTTTCACTTGCCCAAATCCAGTTTATTAATGTTGGTCAGTGCCCTAATCAGCCGCCCCCGGTTAATGGCCATTTACGAAACGGCGATCGCCAAAGGGTACCGATTTTACTCCTTTGGAGATGCCATGGTGATTCTGCCGGAAGCTTGCCGAGGACAGGAAAAAATTCGATAAAACTAGGGGCTGGGTATTATTTAAATCGGTTTATATTCAACCGAATTAACCTAAAAATAGGCTAATTTTTCCAGGCCAAATCGGGCCGTAATCTCCGCTAAACGAGATAAATTTTCCCGCTCCGACTCGGTTAGGTAGGGCACAATCCCCAAAACCGGCAAATGGGTAAAGGATTCCAACATAGCTGGAGTGGCCCAGTCTTCCACCTTGCCCTCCGCCTCCGGGCTAGCACAACTGAGCACTAAGCCCTTCAGTTTGACCTTAGTTTGTCTGGCCAAGGCCACCTGGGCGATCGCCTGGCCCATGGCCCCCAGTTGCACCGGCACCACCAAAATAGTTTCCAAACGCCAAAGGGCGGCAATATCCGCCACTGTCAGTTCGTGGGTAACGGGGGAACCCAAACTACCCAGGGCTTCCACCAGTACATGGTCATGGTTTTGTTGCATTGTCTGCAAAGTCTGCCAGACTACTCCCAAATCAATGGTTTTTCCTTCTTGGTCAGCGGCCAAAGGAGGAGCTAGGGGCGTAGCAAATTTCAGCGGCGTCACCACATCCCAGCGGGTCAGATGGCCGAATAATTGTTGGTAAAGCTCGTCATCCCCCAGACCAGTCTGCATCAACTTCATTAGTCCGAAAGACTGATCTTTGCCACACTTCCACCAGTAGGCCGCCAACGCCGAAGTAGTTACCGTTTTCCCCACCCCTGTGTCGCAACCCGCAACTAATAAAGTTTTTTGGTCAACGGCTCGGGAAAAATTCGACATGGGGAGCAAAAACTGGGAAGAGAAATTTATTGGAGGTTAATTTAAGTTTTGCAAAACCTAAAGAGATTGGCGAGGAAAGAATCCGCTATGATTGGATCGAAAACCCTGGGTTTGCTTCCGGGCACCCGACTAAGGGAAACACCAGTAATCTGCCATGACATGGGGGTAAAGTGTCTGCCGTGAGCCGTATCGCTACTTTAACACGTCAATCGATGCTGTCTGCCTTATCTGACAACAATCGCTTACGTCTTTTTTCCGGATCATCCAACCCATCTTTATCCCAAGAAGTGGCCCGTTATTTGGGCATGGACATCGGCCCCATGTTGCGGAAACGGTTTGCCGATGGAGAACTCTACATTCAAATCCAGGAATCCATTCGGGGCGGTGACGTTTATCTGATCCAACCCTGCTGCCATCCGGTTAACGATAACTTGATGGAATTGCTGATCATGATCGATGCCTGCCGTCGTGCTTCAGCCCGCCAGATTACCGCCGTGTTGCCCTATTACGGTTATGCGAGGGCAGATCGTAAAACCGCTGGTCGGGAATCCATCTCGGCCAAGTTAGTTGCTAATCTCATCACCGGTGCCGGGGCCCAACGGGTTTTAGCTATGGACCTCCACTCTGCCCAGATCCAGGGTTATTTTGACATTCCCTGCGACCACATGTACGGTTCCCCCGTTATTATCGACTACCTAAAAAGTAAGCAACTAACTGACTTAGTGGTGGTTTCCCCCGACGTGGGAGGGGTAGCCCGGGCTCGGGCCTTTGCCAAAAAGTTAAACGATGCCCCCCTGGCCATTATTGATAAACGTCGTCAGAGCCATAACGTTGCAGAAGTATTAAATCTCATAGGTGACGTGGACGGAAAAACCGCCGTGCTAGTGGATGACATGATCGACACCGCTGGTACTTTGTCGGAAGGCTCCCGTTTGCTCCGGGCCCAGGGCGCTCGTCAGGTCTATGCCTGTGCCACCCATGCTGTTTTCTCGGAGCCGGCCATCAATCGCCTTTCTGGTGGCTTGTTTGAAGAGGTGATTGTTACCAATACCATTCCCGTGCCTGACGATCATCATTTTCCCCAACTGACTATTCTTTCCGTGGCTAATTTAATTGGGGAAGCGATTTGGCGCATCCACGAGGAAAGCTCCGTCAGCAGTATGTTCCGCTAGGAATAACAATAATTTTTTGTGGACAATGGTAAAGCTGGATAGCCAGGCTGGCCAAAGCTGGGACGGGGTGATAGTCTTGGTTAAGTAATTTGAAGCTGATGCCGCCTTGGGCCATGCCTTGGTTCGGCAATTTCTTTGGCTATGCTAGTAGTTGGGCGGTCAATGCCGTCATCCAGTTACTATTTTCGGGCTCAGGCTTGTTTGCAAGCTTTGTTCTATGCCCGGTTCTGTTGCCTCAATTGCTAACTCTTGAGGATTTCTCAAATAGATTTCCACTAGACATTCCCCCTTTTCCATCTCAATTTCCTCGGAGGCCAAGCCATGTCTATGCCATCTATGCCTAAATTTTCCCAAGCTAAATTGTCCAAAAAACTACTCGCGCTTCTCTCCCTAAGTGGTGTTTTGGTGATGGGGTTGCCTGCCATTGGTTTTGCCCAAGGTAACTCTGGATTCACTATTTTTAGTGGGGTGGATAATCGTAGCGATATTCTGGATTACTACTTACAATTCAACGGTCGTTCTGGTCAAAGGGACCGCTATAAACTGTATATCCCCGCCAAGAAAATGACCCAGGGGGCGAAAGTTCTATACGTTTCCTACCCCGAAAATTTTGATGGCACTTTCGATGTAGATAAAGTCCGGGTTGAAACTAAACGCCAGGGAAACATTGAAATTGAAGATGTGGTTTGGGACAAAGAAAGTCGCTTTTTACAGATTGTTTTGGCAGAGCCAGCAGAACCCAACAGTCAGGTGACCATTACCCTTTCCAATGTTACTAACCCCAGCCTTGGAACTTATTACATGGTGGCCGATGCCATGGTATCCGGTGATATTCCCGTCCGAGTTTATTTAGGGACTTGGATTGTGAGTATTAACCGCTAGTTGGTTTATCCTATGGGGGACTTTTGTCGGGGTTTCGATTGACAAGACTGGCAAAGACGGGTCAAGGATAATTTTTGTCCCCGCCTTCTGAACCTGTGATTTTAAATTGTCCCTCAGGTTTAGATTCAGGTTAGATTGACACTAATTCAATCTTATCTGTGTGATCTTTACCAACGGCATTTCCTTGGTTTTTATTAATTGCATTGAGTAGCGATAACTTTGATGATTACCTACTGCCGCCGAACTGTTGCGGCTATTTTTCTGGCAATTTTTTCCTGGCCGATCGCCCCTGGGCAAACTGCTCCTCCCAGGCCAGTGGACAAGACAGTGGAGTGCGAAATTTTGATAGTGGGGGGTGGATTAGCCGGCACAGCAACGGCCTATGAAGGTCTGTTGGCGGGGAAAAATGTTTGCATGACGGAGCTGACGGATTGGGTGGGGGGTCAACTTACTTCCCAGGGCACCGCCGCCCTCGATGAACGGCCAACCCAAACGGATAAGTTGTTTTATCCCCGGGGTTATCTGGAGCTACGGCAACGGATTAAGGATTTCTACGGTGTGCAAAATCCCGGCAAATGCTGGGTAAGCCGCTCTTCTTGTTTCCTACCCAAGGATGGCCATGACATTCTGATGGCAATGCTGGAGGATGCAGAAAAGAAAGGCCAGGGCACTCTGCAATGGTTTCCTAACACGGTTATCAAAGAATTAGTCTTAGCCCCCACCGCCCTTGGGGAAGCAGGAGAAGAAATTATTCAGGCGATCGCCATTCAGCACCAACCGGCTCCCAACGCCCCACCGTTGAACAGTCAGTTTTTATCCCAGACCATTGAAGATAGTTACCGCTACGAAGATTCGGAGCAATTCACTAAAACTATCATTAACTTCACTGCGCCCCAAAGTAACCAGGGTAGAACAGCCCAATGGTTGGTGGTGGAAGCTACGGAAACCGGGGAATTAATTGGTTTAGCAGATGTGCCCTACCGGGTAGGAGTGGATCCCCGCACCTATCTTGATCCCTCCTCTTCTAGTGTGGAAGGCTTTGCCTACTGTACCCAGGGCTTCACCTACACCTTTGCCATGGAGGCCACCACCGAGCCCCAACCCCAACCAGAGCCGGATTTTTACCAAAGATTTACTCCCTATTACAGCTACGACCAATCCCGGTTTGATTTTGATGCGCTGTTTACCTATCGACGCATTTGGAGTCCCGATGGGCTAGGTATTTTTGAGCCTGCTACCCCTAACCAACCGAAAAATCGCTTTGGGGTTAGTCCCACCCAGCCAGGGGAAATTTCCATGCAAAACTGGTTGCCGGGAAACGATTACACTCCCGGTACTCCTAGGGACAATTTTGTTTACACCAGAGAGCAACTACAACAAACAGGACAACTGGAACCAGGGGGTTGGCTAGGGGGACTGCGGACGGAAAGCTTAGCCAATGGCGAAAAAATCGCCTTGGGTTTTTACCATTGGTTAGTGGCGGGTACCACCGATGCCAAGCTGGGCGACAATGTCAAAACGCCCAATCCCAATAACCGTTTGCTGAAGGGGCTGGATAGTCCCATGGGCACCGAGCATGGTCTTTCCAAGTTTCCCTATATTCGGGAAGGGCGCAGAATCATTGGCCGGCCGGATTTTATTTACCCCAACGGATTTGAAATCAATGAAACGGATATTTCCCGCCAGGATTTTAAAGACGATTTTTACCGGGAAAATCTTTCTCCTAGGGATTACCGTCGTTTACACGCAGAGCTAGCGGGCATTGACGGTTTGGATGTGCTTGATGGTAGCCTTTCCCCCGATGCAGTGGAGCGTCGCCAGCGGGCCACCATGTATCCTGATTCCGTGGGCATTGGCCATTACAACATTGATTTTCATCCCTGTTATCTGGAATATCCAGTGGAAAAACCCGGCAACATCGAGCGACCGGGGGAACGCCAAGCCCATACTCCTTCCTACCCGTTCCAAATTCCCCTGCGGGCCATGATTCCCCAACGCGTCGATAATCTCTTAGTGGTGGGAAAAACCATTGCCACTAGTCATATTGCGGCGGCGGCCTATCGGGTGCATTCCTTTGAATGGTCTTCTGGGGCGGCGGCGGGTATTGTGGCGGCGGATGCGTTGCAAAATGATTATTTACCCTATCAATTGGTAAATCAAACCGCTTTAATTGCCAATCAAAAATTGTTACAGTTGCGGCGCAAAATTGACAGTACTGGCAACCCGACAGCTTTTCCCAACACGTCTATTTTCACCAGCTTTGAAAATTGGAAATAGGAGTTTTAAAGTTCTAATTTTGTATTTTTCCTTAATTGAAATATGCTTTTGCTGCCGCTATAAATTTAAAAAAAAGAGAGATATTGCTGCCTTTACCCCTTTCTCTCAATTTTTTTTAAATGAACTCCTTGATTTTATTTGTGAAATTCATCAAAAACATATATTAGTAATTCCACAAAGAAGCCCTTTCATGATTGAAGTCCCACTGGATGGATTGCTTGAATTATCGCTATTGTCTTGATATCGTTCAGCTTCAGGACTATTGGAGATTTCATTTTTGATATTATCAAAAGTACTACCAGCCATGACTGCATTGCGATAACCTTGTAGCCCCACTGTGTCAGCATTACGTCCTAAATATTGTTGATATAAGCTATCCATTGCTGTTTTAAATTTTTGGCTGTTTACCAAATCTTGACGGGCTTCGAGCAAGGAATAATTACGATTACTGTTCATTGACCGATTGTAATCCCTTACATCGTTGGAGTTGGCATTACGACCCAACACTTGAACATACATGTCATTGAATTGACGTTGTCGTACAGAATTATTGCCTTGGTTATAATTACCGCCATTATTTAAGTTTCTGGCTTCAGTGCTATTGTTGATTTCGTTGCGAATATTTCCTAAGTTTTGGCCATTAACAACTACACTACGATAATGCATTAAGCCATTGTCATCAATATTTCGGCCTAAGGATTCTCGGTAAAAGCTATTAACAGATTGGTAAAATTCTTCACTATTAACTAGGTTTTCTCTGACTTGTGCCAAAGACCAACCTCGGTTATTAATAGTCTGGGTAAAGTCCCGTAATTCATTGCTGGTGGCGTTACGCCCCAAAACCTGTATAAAAAGGTTATTTATCTCTGACTCACGGTTATAACGATTATCAGAAGTATAATCAAAACGTCCATAGCCAGGACAGGTAATAAAACTGCCCTCCCTCAAGCAGGTAATACTTTGAGATTGGGCCATGGCTGGAATTAAACTGGTTAAGCCAAGAATCAGCAAAGTTGATGCAGATAAAATAGAAGTCTTCATAATTAAAATTCCAATTCGGATATCTCAATTTTAATGAGGAAGTGGGTTATTTATGGGTGGAATTGTGTAAATTGATTAACTGTGATGGTGGACTATTTTAGTCAGAAAGTTAATCAATAGCTATGTCAATACTTTGGGACAAATAAAATAATTCCATTGAATAATTTTTAAAATGCTTTTAGTAATGGATCTTGCTATTCCACTGCTCCTTGATGGGACTAGAATAAACAACTAGGCCGATCGCCAAATTGCTTTGTCTACAGGAAAAATAGCAAAATTTGATCCACCAAATTAACTTCGTCGAGGGCGATAAGGGCTACCCCAGCGGTAATCACGCCGATGCCCAGCCACCGAGCCAGGGGAATGGTTTCTTTCAGCAAAAATTTGGCCCCCAATAGGCTCATGACGTAACCCAATGCCCCCGCTGGTCGGATCAGGCTAATATCGGTCCAACTGAGCAGGGAAATAAAAGTAACAAAACTGATGGTTTGGCAACCAATGCCCCCTAACACTGAGGGATGGGAAAGAATACGACCAATTAACTTGACCATTTTCAGGGGCGATTGTAACCTCACAGGGCCAATTTGTTTCATGCCCCGGGCAATGAGTACGTCCCCAGCGGAATCGGTGAAAATTAAAATCAAAATGCCAAACCAAACCCGAGAAAGGGCAATGCCCACAGGAAATAACCACAATGGCGATCGCCGGGAAGACTTAACTGGTACGACCGGGGCTGGGGTCGGGCTAAACTTTTCCCCCATTAGTTGGGAACGGTGGCGATGTTCTGACCAACAGACAATAAATACTCCACTGGCGATCATAAAAGTGGCCAGCCAACGGTAAAAGGAAACTTCTTCCCCCAGTATTAGCCATGCCAGTAGGGCATTGAGAATGTAGCTGGAAGAAAATAGGGGCAGAACTAAACTTAAATCCAGCCGGGATGTAGCGGTGAAATAGAGAAACAGGGCAAACAGTAACGTGATTACCCCCACCACAATCCAGGGGGAAGTGAGCAGATAGAGAAACAATGTCCACAAACCTGCAAGACTATAATCTTCCACTGCGCCGAACACTTTCATGCCCCGGCTGAGCCAAATATCCCCCAACACCTGGGTAGTGACCATGGTCAGCAGGAGGCCAATGGTTTTCCACTCCGTTAACGTTAAGCGTTTAGCTCCGGTGAGCAAAGTTAATGATCCTCTTCGTTTAGATGTGAATAGGCCATACTTGCCTTCATGGACTAACCTAACTGATAAACATGGCCAGGCCATCAGTGGCCTTGAGTAGGCGATCGGCCGCCCGTTCTGGGTGGGGCATCATGCCCAGCACATTACCTTGGACATTGGTAATGCCAGCAATATTGTGCAAAGAACCGTTGGGATTGCTGTCCGTTGTCAATTCCCCCTGGGCGTTGCTGTAGCGGAAGAGAATTTGCTCGTTATCCTCCAAGGCTTTCAACGTATCCCCATCAGCAAAATAGCGGCCCTCGCCGTGGGCAATGGGAAGGGTGATTACCTGTTGGGATTGGTAACCCTTTGTCCAGACTGTCTGGTTACTTTCAACCCGCACGGTCACCCGGTCACAGATGAAATGTAAATCCCGATTGCGAATTAAAGCCCCCGGCAGTAAACCAACTTCCGTTAGCACCTGAAAACCGTTACAGATACCCAACACCCTTTTGCCTGCGTTGGCATGGTCAATGATGGCGGTCATAATAGGAGAAAATCTGGCGATCGCCCCACAGCGGAGATAATCACCGTAGCTGAAGCCCCCTGGCAAAACCACCACATCTACCCCGTGGAGATCGGTTTCTTGGTGCCAAATAAATCGAGTTGGCTGGTCTAATAAACCGGCGGTGACGGTGGCAATGTCCCGATCGCAGTTGGAACCGGGGAAAACAATAATACCAAAACTGGTCATGGTGTGACGGCACCTTCTAGGGCGGTAATTTCAAAGCAATAATTTTCGATCACCGTATTGGCCAATAGTTGGTCACACATGGTGTCTAGCTGTTGGGAAGCGGTGGCTTCGTCCGGGGCCTCGAGGGTTAACTCAATGTATTTACCAATTCTGACCTGGGAAACGCCATCGTAGCCCAATTGTTGCAAACCAGATTGCACAGCAGTCCCAGCGGGGTCAAGCACGGAGGGACGTAGGGTAACGTAAATACGACAATGGTAGGAATGGGACATGGAGGGCCTTACCGGGGAATCTGCCACTGTTAATCCTGCCTTAGAAAGTCTTTCTCGGCAAGACTAGCCCCAAATCTAGATCTCGAAAATGAAATCACTTTACTGCTAAAGAGCGCCGGATTATTTTGTGCATAACTAGGCTTTATTGATTCCAAGGCACTTAGCCAAATTATGCTGAAAATAAGCGATGCTAACGACTTTGAGTTGGGTTAAAAACTGACAACTATTTTAAGGTACATCTCTTTGAATGAAAGTAGCGTCATTTCTGAAAATTGTGCTTTCTGTAAATCCGCTAAATTTATCAAGCCACAGTTCAAAGTTTCGATGTCGAATATAGTGACCTGGATAATTGTTTGATTCAAATGATACTCCCCCTTGGGAATTTAATCCATTTCTTGGACAAAAAGTTGCATCCTGCCTAAAAAGATCATTGTTTTCATTGGCAGACAAAATTATGCGATAGTTTCTATGTCTTAGGAAGTAATTCGGAAAGTTTCTAGATTCTAAAGAAATGCAATTAGGGTTTGCTAATCCTGTTGTGACGCGAAAACTAGAATCCAATTCATCTAAGCTTGTCTTGACGGGTTCAATGTAGCCCAGATAGTTTCTGTGACGTATGTAACGCTGGGGATAATTGACTGACTCATAACGAACATAAGGGCTTTGGGCTTGGATTTGCCTAGGTCCACCCAAAATAGCCATAGAGGGAATCGCTAAGGCCACTGTCAAGCCAAATAGGGGGAGAAGTGGTAAAAGTTTCATTTTATTTTACCTTCCGTTTAATCCGACAATCTAGGCTGGTAAATTAATACTTAGACTCTTTTTTGGTGAACCTATTTCCTAGATATATCTCGATTATATCAAGCTTTTTTGCATGACCAAAGCATGGGGAGTAAAACCAAATTTTTCATATAATTTCATTGCCCCTTGGTTATGGCTAAAAACCTGCAATGCTATTAATCGATCACCTCTTTGTTGGCCCCATTGTTGGGCCTGTTCCATCAAGGAAGTAGCAATGCCCCGACGACGGTGGGCCGGCTCCACATAGAGCATGAAAATATGTCCATGGCGATCGCCTGTGACCTGATCAATGGCGTTACCTAACCAAAGGCCGGCAATGGGTTGGGGACGAGTGATTTTCTCTGCCGAATTTGTTTGATTAAAACCATCGGCTGGCCCAATTGTCGGATTGATTTGGGCCATTAATCCCAGGGGATCTTCCCGTGGAAAAAAAGGGCTATCATGGTCGTTATGATTAGAATTTCCTTGGGTCGTTTCCGGCACAACCCACCACAATGGCGATCGCCAAGAAAAATAGCTTTCCACTGTTTGTTCTAAATGGGGAAAGTCGCACAGTTCCGGGAAAAGGGAATGGTAGGTACGCTCCAGAAAATCCACCAGTAACCGCCGATCTCTGGTAGTCCCTTTATAAAGGCAATAGCCGGGGGGACTCAACGGTGATTTTTCCATAGGTTACTGAATGTGTTGGCCGGAATAGGTGCATTGATCAGATTTGCCAATTCCCTTAATATTTCCCAGACCGCAATGAAGTATTCCCTTAAAAAGCTGTTGGGGTTTGGGCTTATCCTCATCCTAACGGCGATCGCCTTAATTAGCCTGCGTCCCAAGCAAGTTTTACAGCCGCTCATAGTAGGCATGAATGACTGGCCTGGCTATAGCGTGATTCTGTATGCCGAATCTAAGGGTCTATTCACCAAGCGGGGACTAGACGTTAAATTAGTTCATTTTGAAGAACAGAATGATAATCTCCGGGCCACAATGCGGGGCTACCAGGATGCCAGTTTTGCCCCCCTACCCCAGGCCATGCAATTGGATTTTCCCCAAGACACCCCAGAGTTTATCCTGGTTGCCGATGTTTCGGCCGGTTCCGACGGCATTGTGGCCCGGCCGAGATTAAATTTCATGGCCCAGATGCCTGGCAAAAAGATTAGCGCCCGGTTTGGTAGTCTTGCCCACGTAATTTTGCTAGAAGCTCTGTGGGCCAACGACCTAGACCTGGATGAAGTGGAAATTATTGACATATCGAACGAAGAAGGAGTCAATCACCTCAAAGATGGTTCCATTGACGCAGCGGTGCTTTGGGACCCCCTGTTGGAGAAAACAGCAGAAGAAATTGGGGGAAACATTATCTACACCACGGCCGAAATCGACAGCATGGTGGTGGATGGTCTGATAACCCGTCCAGCAGTAGTTGAAGAAAAACAGGAGGAATTAATTCGGTTTATTCAGGTATGGCTGGAGGTGATGGATGCGGTGGAAACTAATCCCGAAGAAGTTTTTACCATTGTGGCCCAACAGTTGGATGTGCCTGTGGAGGTCTTTGTCCAAGGTTTCCAGGGGATGATTCACGGCGATCGCCTCTTGAATGAAAAAATGTTAGTGCAAAGACAATTAGAATCCGTCATTTCTAGAGGCTATCGGTTGCTACTAGAAAGTTATGGTCATCGCCTGATTATTCGAGATGATATTGTCATCAATTCTCGACTGTTTTCCCAAGCTGTGGAGCGGTCTTAAGAATGGTTCAGGAGAAACCACGTTTTACCCGGCCTCTCCGTTACCAGTTGCTAGCTGGTTGCGCCCTTATTTTGATGATCACCAGCGCCATAGCCGTAGTTTTAACCAGGCAACAATTACAAGAAAAATCAAGAATTAATATTATCACAAGGGCCCAGCGATTAACCGAAGGTTTAGAGTTTGCGGCGGAAGGTTTGGTGGAAACCAAGGATGTTTATCGCCTCAATCGTTTGGCCCAAAACTATGCGACTTGGCCCAACGTACAAACAATTTCAATCGTTGATCCCAATGGCATTCTCATTGCCCATGGTGGAGAAATAAAAATGGTACGGGGAGAAAAATATGCCCAAGTCACACCAGCTCTTTTTCCTATTTTTGAACAGGTTTCCATCAGCGGTATCCCCCAATCCCTAATTACCCAAATTGAAGAAGAAGAAGTGGTGGTTTACGCTCTTCCCTTTAACACTTACTCTTTCCCTGAGCAGGGAGAAAGTTACCGTGATCAAAATAGTCACCGACGGGGAGTAGCAATCACCATTCTATCAAAACAGGAATTAAACCGAGAGGTTAACCAGGGACTTTTGCTCGTGGTGGGTTCGTTCATTATTGGGATAGTAGTAATTCTCCTGCTTTTAGGGTTATTAATTAGATATGCGGTGTTGCTCCCTTTGGGGAAACTGCACCGGGCCTTAATTAACTATGACAATACTGAGCAGTTTAATTTGCCCCCTCTACCGAGCAATGAAATTGGTTTTTTGGGCCAAACCCTGGTGCAGACCTTCAATCAATTGCAGATTTATCAACGAGAAGCCCTAGAAATTGCCGAAAGAAAATATGTGGAAATTGCCCAACGCTATGAATTAGCTTCCCAGGCCACAAGGGTATGGGTGTGGGAATGTCAGCCTAAAATACACTACTTTGAAGTGGACCCCAATTTGATTACTTGGCTTGGCTTTGAGCAACCCCTTGAACCGGCAGATGGGGATTTTTTCATTCACCTTGGCGATCGCCCAATGTTTTGGCAGGCCATTGAGCAAAGCTTGGAAGATCCCACCATGGAACTATCCACAGAACTCCGTTTGGAAGCGGCCAATGGGGAAATTTATCATTGTTTGTTGCGGGGGCAAATCCATCAGGAACAAGGGGAGGCATTTGTGAAAATTATCGGTACGATCGCCGATATTACGGAGATTAAAAAAGCAGAAGAACAACTAAAACTTTCCAACAAAATTTTAGCCAAAGCCACTCAACTCAAAGACGAATTTCTGGCCAATATGAGCCACGAATTACGCACTCCCCTCAACTCCATTTTGGGCATGATAGAGACTCTACAAAACCAAGTTTATGGTCCCCTCAACGGTAAACAAGTCCAGTCGTTAGAAATAGTAGAAAATAGTGGCCGACACTTACTTTCATTAATTAATGATATTCTTGACCTTTCTAAAATTGAAGCGGGCAGAATGGATTTGGATTTAAACCCCACCAGCGTGTCAGCATTGGTCAATCATAGTTTAACTTTTGTCCAACAATTTGCGATCCAAAAACAAATTAATTTGTCGTCTGAAATTATTCCCAATTTGCCTGATGTGCTAGTGGATAAGCGACGACTTTGTCAAGTTTTAATTAACCTACTGAATAACGCCATTAAATTTACCCCAGAAGGGGGAAAAGTAGTCGTACAGGCTGACTTAATAAAGGAGCAGGGGAAAGAAAATAGCCAGTCGCCACCACAGTTAAGTTTCACTGTTTTCGATACTGGCATTGGCATTGAGGCGGATAGACTAAACAATATTTTTGAGCCGTTTGTGCAGATTGATAGCGCCCTTAACCGTCGCTATGACGGCACTGGATTGGGCTTATCTTTAGTGAAAAAAATTGTTGAACTCCATGGCGGCTCAGTGACAGTGACCAGCAAGCTCAATGAGGGCAGTCGTTTTAAGATTACCATTCCCTGTGTTTTTCAAGATAAAGATGGGCCGCGCCACCGGGGGCAACTGGTGGAGGTTACTAATCACGGCAGTCCGACTCCGATAATCATCACTTTAATTAGTAAAAATTCTGCCTATGCCACCACCCTAAGTAGTTATTTCCGAGCTAAAGGATACCAAATGCAATGGTTAAATTGTCTTTATCCAACCGCAGCGGAATTAACCCAATTAGTCAAAATCGGTGATCAATCCTGCCATGTATTGGTGATGGATTTAGCCAATACCGGGGAAGAAGTGAAGGATAAATTGGATGAAATTCGTAAATTTTTCGGCTCTAGCCCCATCACAATTATTGCCTTAGTGGATGCCACAGAACAGACAAAAAGTAACATTGCCCAACTAGAAATTGCCACCAACGAATTATTAGTTAAACCTGTGCGTTTCCATCGCTTAATGGAAATTGTCCGGGAAGAGACTTGTCCCGTTCCCCGTTAACGACGAGAACCATCGGGCATGGTTGTTTCCCAAAATTCCGCCTCCTCCAAATCGACATCGGTTAAGTTGGCCGCCGTTAAATTGGCCCAGGCTAGGTTGGCTCCTTTCAGATTAGCTCCAGTTAAATCCACATCCCGCAGAAAACTCCGTTCCAAATTAGCGCCGCTCAAATCCGCCCCGGCCAGATTGGCTTCAGTTAAGGCCGCTTCGGTTAAATCCGTTTCACTCAGATTTGCCCCTGTCAAGTTGGCCCGGTCCAACAACGCCCGCCGTAAATTCACCCCCGATAAATTTGCCCCCGATAAATCAGAACGGTTCAAGCGGGCATTTTCCAAATTAAACTCCCGCAGGTCTGCCCCCGCTAGATTGCAATCAAGACATTCCCCTTTCTCCCGCAACTGGGATAGGGGATCAATTTCTTCCTTGGGCTGATTACAAGCCGTCAGAGCTAGGATTCCTACCAATGGCAGGGTTAGGCTGAGTTTTTTGTTATTCATTGCGATCTAAGTTCCTCTAAGGTTTTTTGTTGGGGGGAGAGAAGATAAAACGCATCCCGTCCCGCATTATCACTGACGATGTGGAGAAATTGGGGTAGTTTGTCTTGCCGATAAACCTCATATACCCGCAATCCCGTATCTCGATAACTCTCACTCAGACGGAAGCCTTGTGCCTCCAAACGGGCTTGGAGGTCTTGGGTGACGTCCCGCACCGTGGCCCCTGCCAGAAAATGACAATCCTCTGAGCCGTAGCATCCTGATTGAGCTCCTTCTAAGTGGGCAATGCCAGCGATGAGTTCCCTCTTAGGCTGAGGGAAGGAGGAGGGTTCAATACTTTTAATCTCATTCTCAACCTCCTGCCCTTGGTCAGAGCGGGATTCTGGAACCGATTCAGGCTCAATTTTTTCGTTGTCCTGCCTTTGATTCGGTTCGCCCTGGGGTGCCTTTACTGCTTTAGGGGAGGCTTTCGGTAGAGGAGTGGTTTGGGGAGGAGATGGTGGTGGCGCTATAACATCAGGCACTACTTCACGAACAGATTGAGACCCAGGGAGAGGCGCTAAAACTTGGGGGGATTTCTTTGGCGGAGGTTCTGCCATGGGGGCCGGTGTCACTAGGTCGGCGAGGGGCACTGTGGCGATCGCCTCGGAAGCAGAATCCTTTGATGGGGGGGGGAGAGGCTCCAACTCCGCTGCTGGGGGGGGCAAGGGTAACCAGAGTAACCCTCCATGGATTGTAGAAGCACAGATAAATGCTAGGGGAAATTTTAACTGATGCCAGGAGAGGGGCCACATGGAATCCAAAAAAAGGGAAGAAACAGAAGACTGGCAACAAAAACACCGTACCTCTGAAAGTTTGAGAACGGCGTTTGATCCTGCCAAAACCATATCGTGTTCTAACCCCTATATGCAATTTATATGCAATAATCAGAGGCCAAACTCCGGCAATTGTCCAATTTTTTTTGCATTACTGCCAGCCAACTTCATTCATTAAACGAGCTGAATCGGGTTGGTAACGTCCCAAGTTAGAAACATTGAGGGGGTCTCCTTTTAGTTGGCCATGGGCGGCTAGCACAGGATCAATGGGTACCCCTGGAATTACCGGATACTCATTGTTGCCCTCAGCAAAATAACGTTGGGCGTCATCACTGGCTAGATATTCCAGGAAGGCGATCGCCGCGTCTCGATTGGGGGCATTTTTCAGCACCCCAGCCCCACTGACATTGACATGGGTTCCCCGCTCTCCGGAGCCAGTGTTTGGAAAGAAAAGGCTGACTTTTTCCACCACTTCTTGATCGGCGGGATCGGTGGACTTTTGCAGGCGGATATAGTAGTAGCTATTGGCGATCGCCACATCTCCGATGCCGGCGGCAATAGCACGAATTTGTGCCGTGTCATTACCCTCCGGTTGCCGGGCAAAGTTACCCACCAAGCCTTGTAACCAGCGGCGGGTTTCTGGCTCTCCATGGATGGCAATGCGGGAAGCAGTTAGGGAAAGGTTATATACATTACTGGAAGGGCGCACCAGAATTTTTCCTCGCCATTGGGGATCCGCCAGGGCTTCGTAGGTGGAGAGATCCGCTGGATTGACCCGGTCGCGACTGTAATACAACACCCGGGCTCTCTGGGTGAAGCCATACCATAGCCCATCAGGGTGGCGCAAATTTTCGGGAATGCGCTCATTCAGCTTGCCGCTGCGCACCGGTTGGAAAAGTCCCGCCTGTTCCGCCCGCCATAACATACCGGCATCTACGGTGAATAAAATATCCCCTGGACTATTAGCCCCTTCACTTTGGATACGCTCAATCAGTTCTTCGGCACTGGCCTCAATGAGGTTAACCTCGCCAAAAGCATCGTAGAGGGCATCATCGGTGTTGTAATGCCGTGAAGAATAGAGGTTGATCGTGCGGGACTGGGCAGAGGCCCGCCGGGGCAAATTAGCTACCACTAGGGCAGTGAGGGCGGTGCCGCCCACAAAAAAAGTCCGCCGGGAAATCTTAGTTGTCATCGAAGTCTAGGGCAATGGATAGTGGGCAATTTAAAATGAAAGTAATCAATAGTGCAGGCTCAACCCAGTCCCCTTAATCCGAACTAGGCCCCATGTCTGGGCTTGTTTGGCTAGTGATAGATAGCTTAATGGGCATCTGGAGTGGGTCAACCTCGGATAGTCAACTTTATTGCAAATAAAGTGCAATAATCCATAAATTATTGAAGCACTTGTGCTGGATAATTGCAAGAGATTATTATTTAGAAAATTTCCCTGTTTTCTGTCCATGGCCCCATCCCCCCTGTTTTTGACTCAAACTCCGCGGCTACTCGATGAGTTTCTTAAGGGAGGGGTAGTGATGTTTCCTTTGTTACTGCTGTCCATCCTTGCCCTTACCACTGCCTTCGAACGAGGTTGGTTTTGGAGTCGCCTACTGATTCAAGAAGACCAGGTTGTGCGGGATGTGCTCGATGCGGCGGTTGAGGATTTGGTAAAGGCTCGGGAAATTGCTGAACATGCTCGACATTTAGCCATTGGTCGTTTTCTGCTGGCTCCCCTTAAACTACGCCATCCTAGTCCAGAAACTTTCCGTTTGGCCATGGAAGCCACCGCCGATAAAGAATTTGCCCGAATGCGACGGGGGGATAAACTCCTGGAAACTATCATTGCCCTAGCTCCTCTCTTGGGCTTGTTAGGCACCGTAACGGGCTTAATTCGCACTTTTAACAATCTCAATATCGGGGGAGGAGGCTCCAGTGCGGAGGCTACCCAGGCCGCCTCGGGCATTGGAGAAGCGTTGATTACCACGGCAGCGGGGATGATGGTGGCGATTTTTGCCCTGTTAGTATTTAGGGTTTTGGTCAGTTTACAGTCCCAACAAATGGATTATTTTGCCGCAGTGGGCAGTGAATTAGAACTTATTTACCGTGAGGTCTGGTACGAACCTCATCAGCCAATGCCCAATTTATTAATGGCGGCTAGAATTGCTGAGCCATAACCGATGAAAAGCCGAGTCAGGGGGGCAAGGACTCCAGGGATTAATTTAGTACCGATGATTGATGTCTTGATGTCGGTATTAACCTTTTTTGTAATTTTAACCATGTCTTTGACTGGTAGGGTGATCGCCGATCTAGAGCCACCGGAGAGCGCAGGCGGTTTTGCCAAAGAAGAGGATTCATCCCCCCAAACAAAGGTCAAGGCACCTAGTTTAGATGTGGGTTTAAATCGTCAGGGTGACGTTTTGCTGGGAGGCAATATCGTCGAAAGGGATAAATTATTAACGGCGATCGCCACCTTTTTAGCGACCCATCCCCAGGGTGAGGTGAGGTTAACGGTGGACGGACAGTTAAACTATCGTCAAGTGGATGATTTATTAGTCCAAATGGTGGAAGTAGGCGGCGATCGGGTCCTTTTGGTGGTTCATAAATCAGACCCAGAGCTATGAAATTTAGACACCGACAAGACCGGGACAAATTGCCGGAACTAGAAATTACCCCCATGCTCAATGTGATGCTGGTCGTGTTGGCCTTTTTTGTCGCCGTTGCCGCCAACCTAGCGGAAGAGGGAGCATCTTTGCTGGTTCGTTTACCCCAGGAAGCTGAAACTACGGAGGTCCAATCCGCCGAAGCGCCATTAGAAAACCCGGAAGAGCCGCAATTTCTCCCAGTGGTGTTACACCCAGGGGGAAAACTCTCGGTAAATGATCGCCCTGTGGAAAAAGCTCAACTTCTACAGCAGTTACCTAACTATTTGCAACAGTCCCCCCAGCGCTACGTTTACCTGCGGGTGTCAGGGGACGTTCCCTATCAAAGTGCCATTGAAATTCTCTCTAGCTTGAAGGAAGTGGGCGGTGATCGGGTTTCCCTCTTAATTGGTGCTGGGGCCATGCCTTGAGTATGGATGGAAACAATGATCAATATAAGTCGACACAGGTGTTGGATAAAAAGTGATTTTCTCTGTCACTCCAATAGGATATTTTTTATATTTTTCTGTTCGATCAACCGAGGTTGTCTAAAATCCTCTACTAATTTTTAAGAAATAATTGATTCCTGCTTAAAGGAAATTTTTATACTTGAAAAACCAGCATTATTTAAACGTTTCTTAATTTCTTCTTTTGCATCTACATAGTTTTTAAATTCAAGCGATTTTCCAAAAGGAAGCCAAACACTACAATTAGAATCTAAGATTTTGATGTTAACTTTAGCTGGTTGTAAATATCGTCTCTTTGATATGTAAAGCTTATCAATATACCCAGTTCCTTCTTCTGGAATAGTAGCGACTTCGGCAAATCCTTTTAGGTATTCATTAAATATCAACCATGCAATTTTATCTACTTTTTGTAAGAAAGTGTTTGAAAAGTTTTAAGCAAGCCTTTGAAGCATGAGATGAACCATGGCAACATAGAGCATTGTCTCACTGGTGGTAGGTAAATATTCATAATCTTTGCTTAAACGACGATAACGACCAAACCAAGCAAAAGTGCGCTCGACTACCCAACGGCGGGGTAGGACTTCAAAGCCTTTTTGTCCCTGCTTTTTGCTGACCACATTCAAGGT
>NZ_JACJTH010000050.1:0-27185 GCF_014698595.1 Synechocystis sp. FACHB-908
TTAAGAGTTTGATGAAATTACTAGGGGTTTGTGGAGTTGATGAAGGATGACCGTTATTCTCCCGACTGGAAAAATATAGCCATCACCAAAAAGCAGTCTGTTCATTGGGTCTGCGAACGGTGTGGGGTGCAATGCCTCAAACCTGGGAAGGGGAAGGGGTTATCAACCGGCGATCTCCTACGTCAAAAATTGAACCAGAGGAGATATAAAGGAGGGTGAAATTATCTGCTTTCATTGTAGTGTTTAGCGTCTCAGCTTTATTTGAAATGACTATCATTCAAAGAGCAATCTCAAATTTATCAGTACCTGTAAGGCATGGGAAAAGCCTAATCTTTGAGAATCCTCAGCATAGGACATTCCCTCGACAAACTGTTTATATTCTTTTGAATATTCACCATCTATCTCAAAAATTTGTACTAAAAAGTCAATAGCTTCGAGAGGTTCTGTAATCGCGGTTTCTTTGTCCCCACGATGTTTATCATTACTCAAACAATCTAAAACGAGTTGAGGAAAATTCTTGGACCTCTGAATTAAGTTTGCTAACGCGCCTAAATCATGTAAGTGTCTTACTAAGGTTGCATCATCATTTTTACTATTACGATTGCGATTTTAAATCCGCCAGACCAAAGCACTGAGCTTATCTGCTGCTGTTTCAATTGGATTAACACAGGGGAAGTTAATTGCCTCTGGTTGTTGTTTGAGAGCTTTTCCGACAAAGGACTGAAGATCTTTTAGCTCTGGCTCCAGTGCGGGAGATTCAAATGTGACTTCCAACTGTACATGGGGACGTAGGGAATTAGACACCTGAAAAAGGGGCTGATAGCGAATTGGGACTTTAAAAAATTTTGATTCATTCCCCTTCTGTAAAGCATTTAGATCTACTTGCCAATCTGTTTGATATTGTTCTAGATTTTCTAAAATCTTGTCCCGAAAAGCTTTTCTTTGTTTTTGTTGCCGATTTTTAGAAGGCGGGTGATTGTTGATGATTTTAACCTTAAAATCCAGATCTTCAGAAAAACGTTGAATTAAACCAAAGCCCTTAGAAAGACTGGTTCCCCCAGAAAAGACTAATTGAAATGTGGGATCTTGAATTTGGCTCAATACTCCAATAATCCGCATGGCGTACCAGTCTTTCTCGATAAAGCATTCATCAACAACGAACTCAGCGGCGATCGCCTGGATAATTTCTGTGATTGCCAGGGTGCTAGACATGCTCAAACTTAACGTATTTGCCGTTGTAACCAATGCGCCTTTGTACTCTTCCCTTAACACCAATTACACGACCAGTGGGAACTTGAGTCGTTTTTCCGTCGTTGTACTGCTTTTCATAGCTCGAAGGAAATGTTTCCACCTCAAGACGTTGTAGGGCCTCTTTGGCCAATTCTTTGATACCAAGTCTGGGAACTGGTTTGCCACTGAGAGGAGAAATCTGGGCCTTGGCGTATAAACCCTGGCCAATCCGAATTAGCTGATTTTGTTGTATTAAACTGCGTAGCGATCGCCCTACCTGCTCATAATTACCCAAATCCTCAAAATCTTGACGCATAAATACCTGTTGCTGACTATTAGCAATTTGGTCAGCAATGCTTTGTGTGACAATTCGCGAAGAAACCCTTCGCCTGGTAGGTCTGCGTCTTCGCATTATGAATGGGCTATCAACAGATGATAGCTACATTTTATGGGAAATGTAGTTAAAGAACCCCATCCTGAATCTTAAGTTGTCAGTCTAGATCGCCAAAACCACCCCCGTTGAAACTGTAAGCTTTGGACTGGAAATTTTACCGGATATTGTCAAGTCTGGGCTGGACAACTCCCTGGACACACTGGATATAAACCCCCAAACCCTTACTCTGCTTAACTTAATGCAGTCCTTTAATCGACGATCGCCACTGGACAAACATCGAGAATTGGAAGAAGCTGCCACCCATAATTGGATTTTGAGCACTACGGAGATTAAAAAATTACTAGGGGTTAAGCCCAAGGGTGAAACTTTTACTAGGGGTTGCTGGATATTTCGGCGATCGGGCAAAATCGGTAATCAGTCCGCCTGGATTGTCGAGAAAATTTAAACTGGCTATTACCGTTTAATCTATCCAGTTTTAACTGGACATATCACTGGACATTTTGGTTAAAAGACTGGACATCATATCTAAAACCCTTACTCTATCTAAATTTCTTTTGTCCAGTAGCCTTTATTTTCGCTGGACAAGTTATTTATGAAAGGTGATCATTATTCTCCTAACTGGCCCCAGTTGGCCCTGAGCAAAAAGCAGTCCGTTAACTGGGTCTGTGAACGGTGCGGGGTGCAATGCCTCAAGCCGGGGGAGGGGAAGGGGTTATTAAAGGAAGAACGGTATCGGTTCAGGATGGCGGTTCATCACTGTGATTATGATCCAAGTAATAACTCCCCTAGTAATTTGATGGCTTTATGCTCCCTCTGTCACCTTTATTACCACCGTAGGCAACAGGGGAATATTTCACTGGGGCAATTATCGTTGGAATTTTACTAGGGGATAGGAATGAGCCAAACTTTTCCTTGTTTAACTATCACGATTTGTTAAGACTTTGCAACGGCTGATCTTATTTTACGTTAGCATTCCGTCATACAGTAAAAATCTATCGTCAGTTATGAAAAGTCGGCGATTATCTATCCGGGTTCCAGATCCACTGCTAAGCCAGTTACAGTCTTACCTTGACCACCAGGGCTTGACGGTAACTGAGGGAGTTCTGGCTCCTATTGCCTCTTATGTTGGGGATAACGATAAGTTGCCCCTGGTGGAGAGGGTTAGTCGTATTGAGAAGCGGCTGGCGGCTTTAGAAAATAATATTTTTATACGCTGAAAGTTTTTTGCAGGGGCTGTATTTTAGGATGTAAGTAATGAGTTGAGATGACCAATCAATGACGGCTCAAAATGTACTTTCCCCTCGACAGCTTGAACGACTACTAGCAATTGATGAATATATTCGCTCACCTATTCGTTATACAGCAAAAGTAATTGCTGAGAAATTAAGTGTAGCGGAAAGAACGATTCGTCTCGACTTTGCTTTTTTAAGAGATAGATTTAATGCTCCTATTCAATTTAATCAGTCTAAAGGTTACTACTATTCGGATAATACTTGGCGTTTACCAACAATCCCTTTGACCCAAGGGGAATTGTTTGCTTTGACGTTGGGCGCAAAGGCATTAGAAGCCTATTCTGGTACTGCCTACGAAGCTGAGTTAAAATCATCCATTAAACAATTGGCGACACGTTTGCCTGAAAAAGTTTGGGTTAATTTAGAGAAGTTAGTTGATGAAAAGATTAACTTTCGACCTGGAGCAGAATTGTTAAATCTTGACCCAGATATTTATCAGATATTGCATGAAGCTTGGAAATCTTCTCGTCAGTTGTGGATACGTTACTACACAGCAGGCAGAAATGAAGAATCAGAACGAATTGTTGATCCTTATTATTTAGATATTTATCGGGGTAGTAATCCCTATTTAGTGGCTTTCTGCCATAATCGTCAGGCGTTTAGGGAGTTCCGTTTAGACCGTATTCGAGAGTATCGCATCCTAGATGAATATTTTGAGCCTAACCCTAACTTTGATTGGAAAAAGTACAGTAAAAATGCCTTTCAGATAGAAAAAGGCAATTGCCTCCACGAAGTAGTGATTGACTTTACTTGTAAGGTGGCTCCCTATATTCGGGAGTGGAAATGGCATCATTCCCAGGTAATTGATGAACACCATGATGGTTCTCTGACTTTACACCTAGAGGTCGGAGGGCTTCAGGAGGTGAAGCGTTGGGTATTGGGTTATGGCAAGGATGCTTTGGTCAAGTCACCACCGGAGTTGGTCAAATTACTTCAAGAAGAGACTGAGGTGATAGCCCGACAAAACGAAACAGGAGATTTTGAATGATGACTAATTTTATTGATCTTGCTTTTCCCATTAAAGGAACAGTGCTTAATGCCGATCACAATTATTTTTTATATTCGGCGATCGCCAAGCGACTGAACGAGTCGAGGGTAAAAACGTCCCGTGGGGGAAGATGGTATGCCAAGACTGTAAGTAATATTATCAATAGAGAACATGAATTTTTAAGTAAAAATGGTGGTTTTTTGTAAAGGAGGGACATTTTTTACAATTACTCATTCTCATTAAGGGGGCTCACTGCTGGTCTTCAGTTAAAAAGCTGGAAATTGAATACGAATAGGGAGAATTTTAGGCTAGAATCTGACTAGGTATAGTCAGGTAATAAAATGACTAATTCAGCAACCCAAGGTCTAGATGCCCTGCAAACTTGGAAATTGGAAGATGCCAAAGCCCGTTTTAGCGAACTGGTACGCTTAGCCCAGGGGGAAAATCCCCAGCTTGTTACAGTGCGCGGCAAAGATGCCGTGGTGGTTCTTGCTGCTGACCAATTTGCTAAACTTTTGCCCTTGATGGCCCAACCCAATATCCACGAATTTCTTTCCCAATCTCCATTGAATCGCCTCGATTTTGAGCATTCCAGCGTCCAAAGTCCCGTCAGAGAATTGGAGCTATGAAGGGTTGGCTATTGGATACCAACGTAATTTCAGAACTGCGTAAGAAAAATTGTCATCCAGCGGTGAAAGCTTGGGCCGATCGCCAATCGCCCACCTCCTTTTATCTCAGCACCATTACGATGGCGGAAATTCGTTTTGGTATAGAAAAGGCTGAAGATGAAGCATTTCGTCAGGAATTAAACCAATGGCTAGATCAGGTTTTACGCCCCTGGTTTGGAGATCGCCTTTTGGGAGTAGATGAAGATGTAATTTTGCAGTGGCGATGGCTAGTGGAAAAGGGACGCAAGCAAAACTATACCTTCAGTCAACCGGATTTATTTATTGCGGCGATCGCCGTTGTCCATGATCTGTGCGTTGTGACCCGCAATGTAGGGGACTTTGAAAAATCAGGGGTTCCCGTCTTTAATCCATTCCTTTTTGCCCAATAAAATTTTTCCTGATGGCGATCGCCAGAGATCATAATTTCAATAGCAAAAACTAGCTGAAACACGCCCCCTGCCAATAAAGTAAATAGAATATTTATATATTGATTTTGGAGAGTTAAAGATTATTGATCTCTTCAGCAACCCTGAGGCCAGATAAATAAGCACCATGGGCTGTAGCAAAATAATCACGCTCTGTCGCTTCCCCCGCAAAAAATATTTGGTCATTAAGAGATTTGGCCAGATGATCCCGCATATCAGGGTGACTACCAAGGGCATTAAAAGAATAGGATCCTCTACTAAAAGAATCAGATTGCCAACGGGTAATTTGATAATCCGTAGGATCTGGAATATCGTCACCAAAAAGATGCCTTAAAGTTTTCATTGCACTTTTAATAATTTCCTCATCTGTCCAGGTTTCGATTTCTTTGCCCTCATCTGCTGCATTAAAACCCAGCAGAATCGGCAGTTGATTCACTCGGAAAATATTAACCCATTCTGACCACAAACCCCGTTCTGTGGGAACCTGTTCGATCCAGTCTACTTTTTTTGGCCAAAATACCTTAGGAAAACGCAAATAACACTTGTTTAAAATACCCATACCGAGAGCTTTAATTGCTTTACGTTTAGGAGATGGCAGTTCAGGAATAAATTTCACCTGTCCTGATTTGAGAACACCAAGGGGTAGCGTAATAATAACTTGATCTGCGGTATAAGCCCCTTGATTGGTAATAATTTTCGGGATTTCCTCCGAGTAATCAATAGATTCAACAATTTGATTTAATTCAATGGAAATATCTTTTGCTAAATAATTCACGATCGCCTGATATCCTTCCACAAAAATTGCATCATCACCGCCAAAACCACCATCCCCATCAAACCAATAAATTGATGTGTCTTTGAGACTGCCAGCATATTCGTGTTCGATAGTGCTGTTCATATACCAATCAATAATTTGCTTAGTTTCAAGGGGTTGATTCTCTAGATCGAATACATTTTCAATGACGGCTTGCAAAGATTGATCCCCATCTCCATTTTGAGCGGTGGCGATCGCCCCTTGCCATTTTTTTTCTAATTGTTCAATAATTCGATCTTCTTTAGCAGTGAACGGCTGACCCCCAACCTCATAGGTGATCGCATTATCGTAACTAGTCATTACCAAAGGTGTTGCAATTTTTTCAGCTAGCTCAGTAATCGGATTGCCCTCAGTACCCTGAATCCAAGATGCTCCCATATCTAATGGCGCATCATCCCAATAATTACTTGTCCAAGTCCGTCCGCCAAGACGATCTCTTGCTTCCAATACTCGTACAGTATAGCCCTGTTTCATTAAGCTTTGGGCAGCAGCCAAACCCGCCAAACCCGCACCAATAATCAAAATAGATGGGGCATCATTCGCAGTAACAGGTGTGTTATTTTTGCCACAACTGGTACTAAGCAAATAACTTACAAACATTAACTGACTTAGTTTAAAAAAACTTCGTCGCCTGATCATCTCATGCCCTCAGTAGACTTTATTCAACATAGAACACTAAAAATCAAATAGAGACAATTTAGATTGTCTTTAAGGTATCAAGTAAAGAGTAACGGATTCAGGGCCTACCCCACTCAAGCCAACGAATTGCTAATTTTCCTTCCCGATCTTCGATAATCACCGATACAGCCTCCACAAAATCTTCCCCCTCTAAAGAAACGTATAACCAGACGACATCATTCGGTTCCATGGGTGGATATTGCCGTTGCCGTTCCGGGGATAGCAAAGCGCAAGCCATGCTGTAATCGGCCATAGTTAAGAGATTGCCAAATAGTTGGGCTAATTGAATAGCTTGGTTAATCATTGTTGATCACGAGATTGATGGTAATAATCACCGGCACCATTGAACAGCAGTAAAAAGTATTTGGGCAGATAGGGCCTTGCCCACCTAACTTTAATCAGACTTGGTAGAGATCGCCAGGTTAGAAACCCCTAGTAAAAATTATTGGGATCTATTACCTTGTCTAAAATTTGCTACTGACATTGGTAAATATCGTTACATTTTAGACCCTACTTAACAGCATCTCCAACAATCAACTCAGCAGTTAACCAGGGTTGTCAGAGTATTAATGGATAAATCAGCAAAGCTTTAAAGAAAGTTAAATTTTCCAATATTTGTGGTCATTTTTATTTAGCTATTGGACAATATAAATTACTAATTTTAAGGAGTTCACTATGGACTTTAACCCCAATGAGTGGCCTACTCACAAACAAGGTGAGGTTGTCCGCCAACTAATACTAGATGCGCTGGACAGTCCAAAGACCAAGGAAGAATTGTCCAGTTTGTGCAACAAGAGCGTTAGACAAATCACTAGACATTTACAGCGTTTGTCCAGCGAAAACAAGATTTTGTCCACTGGCAAAGGGCAATTTGTCCGACGGATCGCCGCTGGATTTTTACTCCTTTACGTTGGACAAATTTAAGTTCAGCGTTGGACAGCATTGGACTTGACAGAAAAAAATTGTCATATAGAATCCCCTAAACGACAAGTTCCACAAAAAAATATTTGGGAGATTAAAAAAATGTCCATCGCTGGAAAATCCAAAGGTGACGTTGTACAACAACTGGAAAAATCCTACGGGGTAGCCCGGACAACGGTGTTCAATCGGCTGAAATATTTAGGCTATTCGTTGGACAAAGTTGATGATTTGTTCAGTTTGTCCAATGAACAAATGGCTGAACTTGATAACCTGCATCGCTGGATAAGTGATGGGGGCAAAATGGCCGATTATCCCAAACCAGGACAATTGACCATGATCACCGATGAAGGAGAACTAGAACAATATGGGGAAGTGATTAATTTTGATGCCCTAGAAGGGGACGAGGAACTGGGTCACGCTGAGCTGATCCGGGCGGCCCAAAATCAAGCGGCGGGGATCTTAATTGCCCAGAATTTACTAACTGCTGAAATCCTGAAAAATCCCCAACATTTACCGGCGGATCTCCAAGCCCAGGTGGAGCAGTCCAAGGTGGCCATCGCCCCAAAGCCCCAGAACCCGTTAGTGATAGCTTCCCAATGGATTACGAAGGCGAAGGCTTACCAGAGCAACCAGAACCATGGTCAACTGGCGGCCTAGATGATCTAGATCAATGGAACGAAGAGGAAGTGGCCCAGCCAGCAGTCGAAGCCTGTTATCGGCAACCGGAGCTGGAAGGTTTACTCCATTCCCTTTATTCCGCTCGGTCAGTGTTGGTGACATCGGGGGAAGGCATGGGTAAAACCTATCTGGTGCGTCAGGTGTGGGAACGACTGTTATCCGATGGGGTGACGTGCCAATACTTTGAACCAGCTACCCCCAAAACCCTGCTGATGGCGATCGCCAGTCTGTTGCCGGACATCGACATCAGCACCAGTCCCGCCGGTCGGATATTACCGTTTATTTCCCGGCCCCTGGAGCAAAGATTTTCCCATCGCAGTGCAACCCATTCCCTATTAGCTTCCCTGACTTTGGCGGTGGTGTCCTACGGGCTTTGGTTTTTGGCCCCGGTGATTCCCCTAGTAATTATCCATGCCATTAATATTGGCTATTTTGCCGGTTGGTTTTTGGACTGCTTCACCAAATCCGGGGTGGAAATGTTTTACCCGTTGGGGGTGCGTTGTGTTTGCCCCGGTAATCGTAATCTGAGGATTTCCACTGGCAGTGCCGCTGAATATTGGCTGATGGTCTTCGTAGTGGCGATCGCCAAGCGGGATAAGCAACGCCTCGAAATTGCCAAGGTTTCCTACCCCTTTGGAGAAGGGGACAGTGAACGCTATCTGGCCCAACTGAGTAGCTACGACCGGCAAAAAGCCGCAACTTTTCGGGAATGGTCACGGCTCAGAAATCAGGTGGTACAGGTTAAATTGCTGGTGCTGGGCACCGGGGAGGATTAGTCATACTGAATGTCATCTACACAAAATTCTGTTCAGTCTCATAAAGCAATTTTTACTCCTCGGCAAATACCTCAAAACCTTTCATCTTGTATTGCTGGAAGCACAAGCTCACGCACATAAGATGCTTTTGACATGTTTATGATTGCTTTGACTAAATTGATTACATCGTGCAGGGGAATAAGTTCCCCATTTCCTCTCTGGGCAGCTTCAGCTACTGGAACTTGAAGCGAATCTTCTGTGTTGAGATAGCCGAGTTGTAAACAGGTAACACCCAAGCCTTCACTTCTAAAGCTTTCTCGTAATGCATCAGCAATTCCAGAAAGCGCAAATTTTGATGCGCCAAAGGTAACTTCTGGTCTCCCACTTTGTCGCAATCCTGATGTTGATCCAGTCAGAATTAGCCTAGGTTGAGAACTTTTAAGTAACCTTGGGATAAGGTGTTTCAAAACGAGAATGGCACTAGTTATATTAACATTCACCATATCAATCAAGCTTTTATCTTCATCATCCAAGAAACTATATTCTTCTGAAAATGCTGTTTTTTCCCATATTCCTAAATTGTAAATAAGTACATCAAGCTCATTCGGTGTATATTTTTTAAGGATTTGTATAGCTTGCAAAGGTTTTTCTAAATCAGCCTCAATCCAGTCTAATAAAATAGACTCAGGTAATCGTAAATCTTGTGGTTGACTACGGGATACACCAATCACCATATCACCGTCAGAACATAATCCCTCAACAAATGCTTTACCAAGTCCTTTGCTTGCACCAATAACCATTAACTTCATTGGTTTAGTTTCCTATAAATAATTAATATTGTCCTTTGAAAATCCAAATAAGAATTTAATTGACCAAATAGTATTTAGTTTATAAGTGAAAATTTATACGTTCCAAAAATCAGCCGCTTCCTTAGGAAAAGTAGAAAGAACTTTTTGAAAAGCTTTTTCGTTTATATGTTTCCTCAAAGCAATAGCTACATCTCTAATGGCCGTATCAGGAGAAAAATTGTGTTCCTCTCGCAATAATTTCACTTCTTGAATCATCTCTGCATAATCTCCAAAAGGTTTTTTAGACTCGTGTATATTCCAGTCAGTGACAAAAAGAGCCCTTAAGCAGACTGGCAAAACATTGGCAAAAGCAATAGCATTTTCTGTAGAAAGTCTCCGGCGAAATACTTGAAAAACACCTTGGGTCATCGTATAGGCTACATGTGTGCTCCATAATCCTGCTATGTTACGGGTATCTACTAAATACTCATAAAAATTATCTGAAGCACGCTGATATTCTGCAGGTACTGGCATAATATTTTCTTTGGGCTTTTTAGTGTTTCCACATAATTATAGCCCGCCCTAGTTATAAGTTTTATAGATTTAATAATGACATCTATGCTCTAGCCAAGTTCTAACTTCTTGTTCAGAACCAAAACTCATATGCTTATTAAAAATTGGATCGTAAACTTCAAAGTATATATCACCGTAGCGGCTAACTTTTCTAGATATTTTGGGTTCGTTACAGTAGGCTAATATATTTACTAATGAATAAAGTAGCCCATTTATTCTTTCTTTGATGCGTTGCAAAAAATAGAGTTTTTCATGAAATGGACTGATAATTGAGAGACAATCTTTTATTGTGTTTACACAATTTTCACAAAAGTTTTGATTAGTCATTTTTTCAGAAATGAAATTTAGTGGAGCAATAAAATAGCATTAAATTATTTAATTGGACATTAATAACTATTCTATTTTTTAAAAGAATTAATCGACTTATATAAAAATTTTACTCATTTATTTCAAATAAGAAAGATGCAGTTACAATAAATTGTTATGGATACAGTTTACTTTTCAGCAACTGTTATGGTTACTAATCAGCTTAACTGTAATGCTTTTCTAATTTAGAAACAAAAAATGAAGCCTAAGTTTATGACAACCTCGCCTAATCAGACCCTCTACCAAACGGTAGCGGATCAAATTCATGGACTGATTAGCGAAGGGACTTTCCAGCCAGGCGATCGCCTACCATCGGTGCGAAAATTACATCAGCAGTGGTCAGTAAGTATTTCAACAGTCTTGGAAGCTTATCGCCTACTTGAGGATCGAGGATTAATCGAAGCTCGTCCCCAGTCAGGCTACTTTGTCAAAACCATATTGAATTTCCTACCCGACGAGCCTAGTCCCAGCACACCTCAGTCTGCCGATAATCCTGTTGATACGTCTTTAGCCTTCCGTGTAAATAATTCAATGTTGAAACCTGGAATCATTGGCTTAGGGGCGGCGATCGCTGGTAGCAATCTTTTACCTATAGCTACCCTCAATCGTTTGATGGGGCAAGTGATACGGGCTAAGCCCGAAGTTACCCATCGCTATAGTTCACCACAAGGCTGTGAAGAATTACGTCATGAAGTAGCACGTCGTCTCATAGACACTGGTTGCTCTATTACACCAGATCAGATCGTTATTACGAATGGAACGACGGAAGCACTCTATCTTTCCTTAAAGGCTGTCACAAAACCCGGTGATACCGTTGTCATCGAATCTCCTACTTATCATCTTTTGTTGGAAACCCTTGAAGCTCTTCACCTCCGGATTCTAGAGTTACCGACTCATCCTCAACATGGTATCTCGCTAATACACCTCGAAGATGCTTTGAAAAACGATCAAATTTCAGCTTGTGTCCTAATTGCAAATTTTAGCAACCCTTTAGGTAGTTGCATGAGTGATTCTAAAAAGAAACAGCTTATAGGTTTAATTAATCATTATAATGTTCCATTAATTGAAGATGACATTTATGGTGATCTTAACTTTACTGGAAATCGCCCAAAATCAATCAAATCCTTTGATACTCAGGGTTTAGTCCTGTATTGTTCATCTATAAGCAAAACATTATCACCTGGATTAAGAATTGGCTGGGCTGTACCGGGACGTTATCAGACAAAAGTTGAGCAACTAAAGATGACGACTAATTATATGACAGCAGTTGCTCCACAACTGACAATCGCTGCATTTTTAGCGAATGGTGGTTATGATCGCCATTTGCGGAAGCTAAGACGCACCTACCAGGCGCAAATGATGGATATGACTCAGGCGATTTGTAATTACTTTCCTAAAATGACCAGAGTATCTAGGCCAAAAGGAGGCTATATTCTCTGGATTGAAATGCCAGAAATAGTTGATACTCTTCAGCTATACGAGGATGCATTACGTCATAATATTGCCATTGCTCCAGGTAGTATGTTTTCTTCATCTGGCGGTTATCGTAACTGTTTTCGACTTAATTTTGGTTTGCCTTTTACAGAAGAGATTCAGCAAGCAATGATTGTACTTGGACAACTTTTGCATGAGCAGACAAAATAAACTTTACAATTCAAGGCAATTTTAAATTAAAGAGAATTTAGAGAAAAATTATTATGGATACCGTGGTTCATAAATTAAAAGGTCAATTTTGGGGAAGGGGACAGTGAACGCTATTTGGCCCAACTGAGTAGCTACGACCATTTATGGGCAAACTGGCGGAGGAACCACTTAGTTTGATCACACCGCACTCGTTGGCATTTTTATTGGTGGATCTGGGCAGGGATGAATATTCCCCTTTGATGGATTGATAACTACCCAAACCAGAAACGTAAATGTCCCCGGTGCGGGTTTCGCGCCCTACTGTTGGGTTGGCAAATGCACCAGGGGCAAGCGCCGTTATGCCTAGCGTCACCAACGCTAGACTGGAAAGTATTTTGTATTTCATAATTGCAGGGAGTGTCATTGAGTGGGGCTATTTTATATGTCCCTCTCTTTTTGTCAATGCTCTTTTTGTTAGCGATTTATGGCATTACTTTTTGCTTTATTTTTTGCATCAATTACAGCTTTGACGTTTATAATTGCCAGATTTTATTCAGTAATAGTATGGACAAAAATATTTGGCTAATCCTATCTCTATGCACCACCATGATTACTGCTTGCAGTCAGAAGCAAATGCAGGAGATGGCCTCTAATACCATGGTGACCCAGAACCGAACTCCTGATAAAACTTGGCGGGTTAAGCCTGGTTCAGTCCATGATGGGGATACCTTTCGGGCCGTGGCGGATGTCACTAATGAAGAAATTAAGGTGAGGTTGGCCTGCATTGATGCCCCGGAACTAGAACAAGCTGGTGGAGTGGAAGCAAGGGATTATCTCCGGTCAATGTTGACGGATAATCGGGAAATCATTCTGATGGGTGCGGGAAAAGATCAGTATGGGCGCAGTGTGGTGGAAGTTTTTGCAATAACCGACACGCCAGGGCTTGAAGTGGGGGTCAATGGCGAAATGGTTTTGGCAGGTATGGCGCACTACTATGAACGATATAAGAGATCGTGCCCTGAGAATGCAGAACAGTATGAATTCCTGGAACAGGAGGCAATCTCATCTAAAGCTGGGGTTTGGGCTAATGGAGATGCTGAACGCCCTTGGAATTGGCGTGGAAGGAATAAGTAGGGGTTGGTTGGCGATCAACTAAAGCTAGAATCACTCGGAAACTTTCTGGCGATCATGCCTAAATGGAGTGATGTGCCGAAAGTTTCCACATATAGTTACCTCAAAGAGTGTTGTACGGAAAATTTCCGTATAATCAATAGTTATACATGTAATTATCACTGATAAACTTCTGAGTAAAAAAAAGCAAATGACAAAAGAACATATAAACGCAATAGAATATATATAAATGTTTGTGCCAATTTGAAAAAATCTATGATATTTCCCTTTGATATAAATATAAACCTAAGCGATTCAGGCATAACTGGCATCCAGAATAAGACCATTACTATCAATGGAGGTGTTACGACTTTTCTAGGTCCAAATGGTTCTGGTAAAACCCAACTACTAAGAGGGTTGAAATTAAGCCTTAGAAGTTATGCAAATGGAAAAAAAATAAGATATATTTCTGCTGGAAGGCTAGGTCCGATGGAAGCCTACCGGTCAGATTATGATGGTCAAAGAGGAAGGCAAATAAGGTTTGATCAAGCAACATTTGGCGACAAATCATCTACAACCAGAAGACATAAGAACGAAACAATTTTAGGTGATTTTGGGACTTTATCTGAACGTCCCGATATACTCATTAAAGTTCAAGAAAGACTTAGAAAGCTATTTAAAAGAGACTTAATGTTAGATTGGGACGGTGGAAATCTTAAAGTATTTTTCTCTAGAGTAGACCAAGAAACTAGCTCGAATTATTCTTCTGCACGTGAGGCGAGTGGTCTTCTACATCTGGTTGCAATTCTAGCAGCCTTATACGATGATGAAGTAGGTTGCCTACTAATCGATGAACCTGAAGTGTCGCTTCATCCGCAATTACAATCCTTCGTAATGGATGAAATTTTAAAAGTTGCGGGTCCTAATAATGAAGCTGGTAAAAAACTGGTATTTATCTCTACGCATTCGACTGAATTTATTGAGGTTAATTCTGTAGAACAACTTTCAACAATAGTTTTTTGTAAAGACATTCTTGAAGAAGCTGTTCAAATAGACCCTTCAATAGGTGAATTTCGAAGTAGAAAATTACAAGCTCTTTTAACCAGACTAGGGCAAGAACACAAATTGGCTCTTTTTTGTCACTCGCCTCTTCTGGTAGAAGGCCCAAGTGATGAAATCATTTGTTCAGCAATTAACAGAAAGCTTAATATTAATCTAGAGGCAGCTGGCTCTCAAGTGCTTCCTGTAACTGGCAAAGGACAGTTTCCTGTAGTAATCAAATTATTGAGATTGATAGGTAAGTCTCCTGCACTACTTGCAGATGCAGATGCGTTAACTGATAATCTTGATATCATTGGAGTCTTTACGAGTCTTGACAAAGCGAATATTTTTGCAAATGAATTAGGTCATCGTGATGCCCCTGCACTTGCAGGAACCATTTACAATGATTTTTGCAAACTTGTGGCTGACCAATGGAGTAATATCCAAGCACAAGCTGAATTACACTATTATTGGATTAATAGAGATATAGATAAAGACGAACTAATTGCCAAGCGAAGAAGTGCATTTTGTTGGATGTTCTCTAATGATGAGACAAGTATATTGAATATCGACAATGGAGCGAATTGGGTTTCTATTAAGCATAGATTGTCGACGTTATTAGACTTATTAGAAAAACTAGGTTGCTTTATTCTAAAGAAAGGAACAGTCGAAGGCTATTATCAGCATGTATCTAATTTAACAAATGACGAAAAACCGAATGCAGCTTCCTATGAAGTAAATGGTTTAATGGAGGCAAATATTGAGGCTGTCACTACAGCATATGACGATATCCTTAGTGCTCTGAAATATTGTTCTCAAGCAAAGGATATTAATGAAGCAGAAGCAATTCGTGACTTGTTGCTTGCAGTTATCACACCAGCTTTAGCGAGCATTAAGAAAGAAACTTCAGATGCGGAATTGAGATTACATTCAAATAATTTATTTGGAGCCAAATCAAGTTTGTTTAAACTGAGCAAAGAACAGGATGGTAATGACATTTATCTTTTAGTTGAACTTGCCTCCAATATCCTTGAAGTCGAAGGTTTTCCACTAAGAATAAAGAAAGGAAGTAATCCAATTGATATGGTAAATAAAGCATTAAAATTAAAATAAAAACTAATGCAAACAAGGTGTATGATTCATATCATTCAGGATACGCATTATGCACAAAATATTGAGAGTATAGAGGGGGAATGAAACAATGTATAACAAATAGTTGGACCTGACATTTTTCCACTACACTCCAAACATGCAGGTGAACTCAGGCGTTAAGAACAAAAAATTTATCCGTAGCTGATTAGCATTAAGAAAAAACGAGTTTGACATTTCTTGTTTACATACATTACCTACGGAGTCCCCAACTGCCACTGAATTTTAATAGGGGATTTTGGGGCGATCGCCAGTTAGTAGCTCGGTAAGCCTGAAGGTTAATATTCCCCCATTCCACAGGGTTTGCCAGTATAGCGGCGGGAAAAAATCATTGCTCAACACCAAAGGAACAACCCTAAACCTTGCTTGCGGGGAACTCTACAGTGGTTGCCCCTTGTGCGCCGCCTGGAACTTATCTGTCAAGGCGATCGCCAAAAGTTATTGCTGGTTACCGATGGGGGGCAAAGTCCGCCCAGCTAAAGCCCGGCTTTCTGTGGGGTTTAAATTTGATGGCACCGTGGATTACCACCGTGCATTGAGGATGTTATAGGCGATCAACAAATTTTACTAGGGGTTTAACGGCGCACCGCGCAACGGATCTCTGCGAGATCACCAAAAGATCAGTCAAGTCATATTCCGGCCAATGACCATTTCAGCCCTTAATTGTTCTGGTTAGCGACAAACCTATTAACGAGTTCAACGTCAATATCTAATTCCTTGGCAATTTCGGCAATTGTAAGACCCAATTTCTTCAACAGGGGTATGGTTTCTAGTTTCGCCTCCAGCCTACCTTCTAGTTTGCCCTCCAATTTGCCCTCTAATTTTCCTTCCAACCGACCCTCCAGTTTGCCGGCAATTTTACCTTCCTCTAAAATTTCTTGATAGACAGCAGATTCCTTCATAATTTCACTCCTTAAAATTGTCTTGATCAGCTCAGGGGCCAACAGAATCCCTCCAAAAACAGAGGTTGCTGCCATGAGATTTGCCTTAACTCGATTATCCTCAATCTGCTCCAATGCAGTCGCCACTTCCCTCAATTTTAATGTAGGGTCAGAGGTTTGGGTCAATACCGCTAGGGGCAATAGCCCTGGACTTTGGAGAAACGTCTCCGATGGTTGCTCCCAAAGCCGAATCGCTTGATAACGATGCACAGTCTCCCCCACCTGAAAACTATCCTGATAAACTAAATCATTATTACTACGTTTCAGGTAGATAACAAATTGGTGCATAGTCTTCTGGGGGAAACGGCGATAAACCCTTACCCGATAGTCCAACATCCGAAAGCCCATGGTGGGGTCAGGCTCCGTTTGGAATTCCAGATGCAACACCAAGTCTTCCGATTGCTCCAAAATCAGGGAGTCAGCGCGAATTGGTTCCAGGGATAATTCCGTCGGACTGAGCTTGGTCAATTTGATTGGTCGTCCCAGCAACCAGGCGGCATAGTCTTCGGAAAAGGATTCGGCCAGAAATTTGCACAGATTGTCAAACATATCCAAATTCTACCGGCGATCGCCAAAAGTCCCCATCGATTTGATTCGCCCTGATGGTTGAGAACTTTGGCAACAATTACTAGGGGTTTATAGGCGATCGCCTATTGCAAATTCAGCAGGCAGCCCCCATGCCGAGATAGATGTAAAATCATTCACTTGGAGCTAAAACCTATATCTACTAAGGGTTTTAGACTTAACGTACAGTTTTTTTCTTTTCTGTAATGACCTCTAATTAGCGAGTTTTACTAGGGGTTTTGGGCGATCGCCAACAAAGTGAGGGTCTGATCTAATGGCAATACTAAATGAACTTGGAACTATCGCAGGGGGTATAAATAGGGGTTCATTGGCGATCAACACACCGGAATGTAAAATTCACATCTACTCTCGCACTATTGCTAAGAATCTGCGGTAATATTCCAACAAAATAAGGTGGATACATTGCATGGACGCTATATTCATTAGTTAACCACTCATAGCAACGAATTAACAATGAATGAGAAATTTTTCAAATTAGGAAAAAACTGCCTAAGACTCGTTACCTCAGAAATAGAATCAGCTAGTTTCCTTGGGGGTAAACCGTTAGTCAGTTCATCTATCAATTGGCCCAGAAAGAATGATAAACCTCTCGGATTTATCGCTCAACTAGACTTAAGTGAAATAAATAATGAACAGGCTATAGAGTGGTTGCCAAACAGCGGGCGTTTACTATTTTTTTATGATTTCTATGAGTGGCCATGGGGATTCGCTCCAGAAGACAGAGGAGGATGGGCTATTTTATACGAAAATGGTTCCGAGGAATTGCATTTTCAAGAATTACCCTCCGACCTACATAAAGAGCATATAGCTTCATCTATTAAATATGTTGTTTCAGAGAAATTTATGAGCTATCCAGATGGACAAAGAATAAATTTTGAGGAAGGTGAACTATCTGAAATTGACAAAGAACAATATTACGATTTCATTGATGAATATTATAGAAACAAAACACTTCATCAAATTGGGGGATACCCAAGACCAATTCAAAACGATGACATGGAAAAAGAATGTCAGCTTATAAGCAGTGGGATAAATTATGCTTACCCTGAAGATTATAACTCGGAAGAAGCTAAGCAGCTCCGAGAGCAAGTAAATGACTGGCGGCTAGTTTTTCAATTTGATTCTGATGATGATATTGATGTTATGTGGGGTGATATGGGAATGCTTTATTTTTGGGTCAAAGAAAGCGAATCAAAAAATTGCAATTTCTCTAATTCTTGGATGATTTTACAATGCTGTTAAAATCAATCACTATCAAAGTATTACACCGGACAAGCTGATGAACACAGCATTAAGTCAGAGAAACTAAGAACTTCTACCGATCGCCAAAAGTTTTTGCTGGTTACTGATAGGAGGCAAAGTCCGCCCAGCTAAAGCCCGGCTTTCTGTGGGGTCTATGTTTGATGGCACCGTGGATTACCACCGTGCATTGAGGATGTTGTAGGCGATCGCCAAATTTTCTAGAGGTTTAACGATGATGCCCAAAAAAGCGGGGATTTGAGCGAATGGCAATGCAGAACGCCCTTGAGATTGGCGAAAAAGGAATAAGTAGAATAAGTAGAGGTTGATTGGCGATCAGACTTAAATGGGGTAATATGCCAAAAATTTCCACACATCGTTACTTTAAAGGGTGTTATACGGAAAGTTTCCGTATAATCAATAGTTAGCCTGGTTCAGTATTCATGGCAAGTAAAACATTAAGATTAACTTTTATTGTTAGGGTTTTGTATCAAGTCAGCTTATTATATACACAAAGAAAAGAGCGATCACGCTAAACAAAAGTTAATCCACGAACGCATCAAAAACCCATAAATCAAGCTCACAAGCATTTCTTCATTACGTAGCACAACCAAGGAAAGGGAAACATGAGCACCATCACTACCAAAGACGGTACGGAAATTTACTACAAAGACTGGGGTTCTGGGCAACCGATCACGTTCAGCCACGGCTGGCCCTTGAGTGCGGACGCTTGGGAATCGCAGATGTTTTTTCTTGCCTCCCATGGCTACCGCTGTATTGCACATGATCGTCGTGGTCATGGACGATCAAGCCAACCATGGAATGGCAATGATATGGACACCTATGCTGACGATTTAGCAGAACTCTTCGAGGCTCTAGATCTAAAGGATGTGGTGATGATCGGTCACTCGACGGGTGGTGGAGAAGTGGCGCGTTTTATCGGACGACACGGCACTCAACGAGTATCCAAGGCGGTGTTGATGGGTGCAGTGCCGCCGCTCATGCTCAAAACGGAGGCAAATCCGGGGGGGCTTCCCATTGAGGTCTTTGATGGATTTCGCGCCGCATTTTTGGCTGACCGCTCGCAGTTCTTTCTGGATATAGCAAGTGGTCCATTCTTTGGTTTCAATCGACCTGGTGCTAAAGTCTCCCAAGGACTGATCTACTCATGGTGGATGCAAGGCATGATGGCTGGACACAAAAACGCCTATGATTGCATCAAGGCATTTTCGGAAACAGATTTCACTGAGGATTTGAAGAAGTTCGATGTGCCAACGCTGATTATTCATGGCGACGACGATCAGATCGTACCGATAGGTGCTTCTGCTCTCCTGTCTGCGAAGCTTGTCAAGAATTCAATCTTAAAGATCTATCCCGGTGGATCGCACAGCCTAGGTGACACAAGTAAGGAACAGCTCAATGCCGACCTGCTAGAATTCGTTGAATCCTGATGCTAAAGCACTTATGTAAAAAATTAATGTCAAAGATCCCGAATGGATGATTCTCGTCAGTTTGTATCCGTTTCGGGTAGACCGTTCAAACTCAATACACACAACACTTACAATCGTGAAAAAACTGGACGGAAAAGTTGCAGTCGTCACAGGGGCATCTAAAGGAATCGGTGCCGAGATCGCTAAACATCTAGCAGGCGAAGGTGCAGCCGTGGTCGTCAACTACGCATCTAGCAAAGAAGGAGCCGATCGCGTGGTTGACGAGATTGTCAGCACGGGTGGAAAGGCGATCGCCGTGCAGGCAAATGTTGCTAAAAAGGCAGAGATTCAACAGCTTTTTGCTGAGACGAAACAAGCCTTTGGCAAGCTCGATATCCTGGTCAATAATGCAGGCATCTACGAATTTTCTCCGCTTGAAGGCATCACAGAAGAGCATTTCTACAAGCAATTTGATCTGAATGTGCTGGGTTTGCTTTTGACCTCGCAACAGGCAGTAAAGTCCTTTGGTGAAGAGGGCGGTAGCATTATCAACATTAGTTCAATTGTTAGCACTCTGACACCGGCAAACAGCTTGGTCTATAACGCAACCAAAGCGGCAGTCGATGCCATTACAAAGTCACTCGCCAAAGAGTTGGGTTCACGCAATATTCGCGTTAACTCCATCAATCCTGGCATGGTAGAAACAGAAGGTGCTCGTACAGCAGGAATTACCGAAAGCGAAGGTCGCCGACAGGTTGAAGCGATAACTCCTCTCGGTCGAATCGGACAGCCGCATGACATCGCCCCTGCTGTCGTCTTCTTGGCGTCTTCCGATTCAGCCTGGATCACTGGCGAAACGCTGTACATCACAGGTGGTCTTTATTAGTTAGAACTGGGCGAATTTGTGACCCCTAACTGCCTCCTCACGCTACTGAATAGCGGCCTCCGAGTGAGGGCAAGACAACAGAGGAAATAGGGTGATGCATATATGCAGGCTAATTTATTGTTTTGGTTTTGATCAGCGCATTGAGTAAAAATATTACCTTTTAAACTATGCCGAACTCATTGCCAAATAAACTAAAAGTAGATCTAGGAATTTTCAGGGGATTTAGGGTGATAAGGTTCTATTTGATGAAAATTGTCCATATTAATAAACCATTTACCTTCTGGGGTTTGGTGAAAAATATCCACAAAACGGTACTGCCAACGAATATCTGCTCCCTCATAGGCATAACGACTGTGAATAGTTTGGGAAAAACTTTCATCTAAACCAGTGAAACTAATCCAAAGTTCTAACCTTTGTTGTTGATTGCTTACTTCTGAAAATCCATAAAGTGGGCTATTACTGTCTATCGGATGCATTATTAACCAACTCAAACCAAAAACCGGGGTGTGGGAGCGTAATAAGTTTAAATCATAAAAACGGCGCATTTTATGTCCTTCTTTGGTTTGTTCATCCTGAACTAAACTCACTCTAATTTGGGCTTCTAAAATACGATTATTTCGTTGGTTGGCAGCACGAAACATTAATGTTGGGATTTCTTCAAAGGGACAGACCACAGCGACTTCGCTAAATAAGACCCTAGAGGTAGGTTTAGCAAAACGTGAAAACATTAACCCTGTTAAAATGGCTAGACTTATCAGTCCGACAAAAATTTCTACACTGACAACGATTTGGGCGGCCACAGTTTTTGGATACATAGCACCATAGCCTACTGTCGAAAGGGTTTGAATACTAAAAAAAAATAAATCTAAAAATGATCCTGGTTTGGCATTAGCAATACTATCACCAGTTAAGGAAAAAATTAAGGCAAAAAAAACATTTAAACTGAAATAAAAAATCCCGATAGTCGCTAAAAATTTTGGCCAGGAAAGCACCAATAACCAATGATATAAATCTGTCACCATTGGTTGGATTTTTTTTTGCCTGGAATCCCCTGACTGAATCGGACGCAGATGCCGAATTGGATGAGTTACTGGCTTTAATTTATGGGATTTACCCCAGTGCCAAGGAAAGGAAAATTTCATCAAGACTTTTCAGCCATCATTGCTTCAATTAATGTTTAGAATAGGAGATCTTGTAAAGATTTGCTATGCAATCGCCATAGATCCACCAAACCACACACCAACCAGTGGCCATTTCAACCCTTAATTGTTCTGGTTAGCAACAAACCGATTAACCAGTTCAACATCAATATCTAATTCTTTGGCAATTTCGGCAATTGTAAGACCTAATTTTTTCAACAGGGGTATGGTTTCCAATTTCCCCTCCAGTTTGCCCTTGAGTATGCCTCGTTGTTCCCCTTCCTCTAAAATTTCTTGATAGACAGCGGATTCCTTCATGATTTCACTCCTTAAAATCGTTTTGATAATCTCAGGGGATAGCAGAATTCCTCCAAAAACTGAAGTTGCTGCCATGAGATTTGCCTTAACTCGATTATCCTCAATCTGTTCCAATGCAGTCGCCACTTCCCTCAATTTTAATGTAGGGTCAGAGGTCTGCGTCAATACCGCTAGGGGCAATAGCCCTGGACTTTGGAGAAATGTCTCCGATGGTTGCTCCCAAAGCCGAATCGCTTGATAACGATGCACAGTCTCCCCCAACTGGAAACTATCCTGATAAACCAAGTCATTGTTACTACGTTTTAGATAGATAACGAATTGGTGCATCGTCTTCTGGGGAAAACGGCGGTAAACCCTTACCCGATAGTCCAACATCCGAAAGCCCATGGTGGGGTCGGGTTCGGTTTGGAATTCCAGATGTAAAACCAAGTCTTCCGATTGCTCCAAAATTAGGGAGTCAGCGCGAATTGGTTCCAGGGATAATTCCGTCGGACTGAGCTTGGTCAATTTGATTGGTCGTCCCAGCAACCAGGCGGCATAGTCTTCGGAGAATGATTCGGCCAGAAATTTGCACAGATTATCAAACATACCCAAATTCTAAGGGCGATCGCCATAGGTCTTTATCGCTAAGTTTCCGTATAATCAATGGCTGTGGGGCAATAGCATAATTGAGAAAAGCATGAAAGCTACTGTATATATTGCAACAAGTGTTGATGGCTTCATCGCACGTAACAATGGTGGTATTGATTGGCTGCCTAGTGCAGGAGACACAGATAGCAGTGAAGACTACGGGTATCAGGAATTCATTGATTCAGTAGATGCGCTTGTCATGGGGCGGAATACTTATGAGTTGGCATTATCCTTCGATTCATGGCCTTATGGTGAAAAGCCAGTATTTGTTCTAAGTAGTCGGAAAGTTGACATCCCTGAAGACATTACAAAAATAGTTGAGTCTATGAGCGTGCCTCCGCGAGAAGTAGTTTGTCGTCTATCAAAACGTGGATTTCAGCATTTATACATTGATGGCGGAAAGACGATTCAAGGGTTTCTTAGTGAAGGCTTGATCCAGCAATTAATTATTACTAAAGTGCCAATTCTCATAGGTGAAGGAATTCCACTTTTCAGTGCGCTTCCTCACGATGTCAGATTACATCATCTTGAAACGCGACAGTTTGAAAACGGCTTGGTGCAAAGCAAATATAAGGTCATTGAGGATATCGCATAACAAATTTAAATGCAGTGGACAGAAAAAAGCCATGGATGATGACCTAAAAACATCTGCTACTGCCTTATTTTGTCAATCAAGTGCTATCACCATCAAGCAGACCGGCCATCCTAACTATGAATCCCCAACTTTCAGCAACAATTACTAGGGGTTTAACGGCGATCGCCTAACGCTGGATTTGCTCGTACACTACCCCAATCTGCCTAACAGGTTTTTGGGAGTAGATAGATATACGAAAAGTTTCTGTATAATCCTTAATTATCCCTGTCATCTACATGATTCTGTTAGTACCAAGAAAATTTGGAATCAAGCTGGATTGACGGTGACTATAACTTCATCGTTAGGCTAATTTCGGAAAAAATATGAAAGAAGACTTTGGTTTTACACATATTGCTCTATTTGCAAAAAATATTGACTTGAGCATTAGTTTTTACAACCGCTATGCAAACATGTCCATAGTACATGAGAGATTAGACAAAGATACTGGAAAGCGAGTTGTTTGGCTGTCTGATAAAATTCGTCCTTTCGTTTTAGTCTTAGTCCAAGACGAAAATCCAACACCCATCCTAGGCCCTTTTGCTCACTTAGGCATTGGTTGCAAGGACAAGAGCGAAGTTGATTACTTATGCGAACAAGCTAGACAGGAAGGAATATTAGCTAAAGATGCCACAGATTCTGGCTATCCTGTTGGTTATTGGGCTTTTATCAATGATCCTGATGGACACACTTTAGAAGTCTCATATGGTCAAGAAATTGGATTAACCATTGATAAGCCCGCTTAGGGCGCAGTGGCAAAGCCAGGTGGGCAAACAACTTTATCACCCGCGTCCGCTCAGTGCCGGCGTTGAATCAGAGAAATTAGAAACTCCTACCGATCGCCAAAAGTTCTTGTTGGTTACCCATAGGAGGCAAAGTCCGCCCAGCTAAAGCCCGGCTTTCTGTGGGGTCTATATTTAATGGCACCGTGGATTACCACCGTGCATTGAGGATGTTGTAGCCAATTTTTATAAGGGATATAAAGCACTCATAAATATCGACGTAAAAGTTGATATACAACTGCAATAATCAATCCTATCAAAGCTCCCATTGGGCCAAAGAAAAAGATTGAGGTCATTGCTAATTCCAAGGGCTTGTCCTGAACATTAGTAGAGAAATTATTGACAATGAAGATTCCAGCCGCAACACCAAGAGCATAGCCTGCCAATCCACCAATCAATACAATGCCTATAAATTTAAACATATTGATAGCTTCATTTAAGAGTGATGATTAATCCCAAAGGTCAGATCAAAAATCAAGATAGAGTCACCAATTTTTTCATACAAAATAACTATCTTAAATTGCCTAGCTTGTTAAGCATAATAGCTCCGAGGAATTCCCCTAGGACAAATTTCTGGACGACGGAATTCAAATTCCCCACACCAACCAATTTCAGATATAAGAGTTAGTAAAGATGGCTCATCAATCAAGGGAGTTAGATGTACAATATAAGTTAAAAGTTGATCACTTAGTTCCCCAATATAACCTTTGGATTGAAAAGTTTCTAACCATTGCGGTAAAATCTCTCCTGGCCGAGTGCGATAAAACCATTCTGTTAAGGGTTCGTTTTCTTCAAAATAAAAATCAACACTCATACTCGAAACATAGGCTAATACTTCCACTAAATAGTCCCCTTTTGGTACATCCAAGACACAAAAATAGTCAGTATAATCATTGATACCATTCCCAGCGATCACTCCTTCAAAATCCTCTGGGGAACCACCTCCACAAACCACTAATAATTTACCACAGGGAATTTTTAACTTGCTTTGAATGCGTCCAATCCATTCCTGTTCTTCAATAGGGGTTAAATCTCCTACTATAAAAATTGCCCCATCTAAGGCACAGTCCCCAGGAAAGAATAATGGTAAACAAATTCCTTCTTCTAAAAGCTGATTAATAACTTTTTCATCCCCATTTTGTAGAAGCTCTGGTAAGGTTTCTGGGGTTAATAAACTGCCACCAAAACTAGAGGAAGTGATGACATAAGATGGACCATCACAGAAAAAGTATTTTGGTAGAGGAAAATAGCACCGTTCAACAATCATAGAAAATTATTTGTAATTAAATTCTTTACCACGCTTAAAGCCCGACCCTTGTATTAATATTGTACGATGCTTTTTCCGGGCAAGGGTAAACTGCACCTTACTCCTGACCGGAATTCTGGAAAACCTACAGCAACCTATTGCTTTCCAATTTATCAGTCAAAAATTCCTCAAGGGAAACCAGATTGATTATGTGGCCTTGGAGGTTGGGAATGCCTGATCATTGACACCCAACAAATTGGCGATCGCCTCACCCTCACCGGCTCCCTCACAATCCACGGGGAAGACCGGAGCATTACCCGCCAGGCCACCGGCACGGAAGAGATTGATTGCAATAGCTACGGCGATCCAAGCTCCAATGCGGAGGCCATGGCCCTGAGAAGATGTTGCGCCAAGTTTGGCCTGGGCCGCGACCTGTGGCGGAAAGACAAACCCCAACCCCTCAAGATGGAACAACGGCAACAGCAGGAAAAACAACCCGTTCTAACCCCTGGCACTATCTCACGGGAAGAATGGCTCAAGAGAAAGGCGGGAAAGGCTAGATAACTTACAAATTTTTTTGATATTGGGTCGCCTTGAGGCGAGAATTACGACAAAATCCAAACGAATTTAAGCAACTTCCATCATAGGGGCCTTTAACTTAGCCTCAGCCACCCTATCACCAACTACCTTTAGCAACACTGCCAATTCGGTAGAATCCATTGAATCAACCAAAGTACGGATAGTGGGACGACCAGCCACTGCTAGCCAATATTGATCAGCAAACCCCGGATAAAGTCTATCAGTAGCATTAATGAAATCTAAAAGTGTCTGCAAATTCGGAGATTTACCACCGCATAACAATTTTGACAGATGTGATTGGGGCTTACCCGCTTCTTGACAAACTTCTGTCTGCCGAATTCCTTGCTCACTCAATTTGACCTTAAAAATTTTTACTAGATCCCTGTCATCCATAGTTACCTTCTGATATAAAGTTAGGAAGTGGTTTTACATGGGAAAATATATTATTATCCCTGCGGATCCACTCTAGCATATAAAAAAAGCGGGAAACTCATCACAGTCTCTCGCTCAATGTTCAAATCAAAAAAATTCTATGACTCCATTGTACAAGTTATTTATCGACAAAGTCCTGATAACAGGACTCCCCAAGTCCTACGGTGGCATTTCCATAAACTCAACATCGCGCCGCCTAGAAAATTTATGGAGGAGCGCCATTTCACAGAACAAGACCATTAAGCCAACATCAACAAAACCAAAGATACCCCAGAAATTCATCTATGAGTGGGATTGATGGAATTTATGAGTTTTTGTATATCAAGGCACGTTCTTCCCCTAGCTGTTCAGGTAAACAGTATCTAATTTATTTAGCATAGATTTACCCTAAATCTTTATACCTGCAACTATACACTTTCAAGACCTAATTGCATCAATCAGATCAGCGCCTTATCTCCGTAAATCCACGCAAATAGACCTCAAATTTGCCAAAAATAGCTCAACGCTGAAAATCAAATTGCAATTTAGGAACTTATTTCCACAGTTTTTATCCTTTATCCACCCTACCCAAATAAAAAAAGGCGAGGGGTCTGAACCACCCACCGCCAAAAAATTTCAAATACTATGACTCAATTCTACAAGCTAACAACCGAAACTATCCATGAGGTAATCGCCGCCGATTTACCAAAGTCCGCCCACAAGCTCTGGCTATGGGTTTGTGAACTCGACCCCTTTGGCGATCGCCAGGTGCAGATCACTTGGGAAAGGGCCAAGGAAGTCCTGGGCATCGGCAAGACTACTTTCTATCGTGCCCTAAATCAATTAGTTGATGCAGGGTTACTATTTAGCCACAG
>NZ_JACJTH010000051.1:0-23784 GCF_014698595.1 Synechocystis sp. FACHB-908
CCAGTGGACAAAATCTTGTTTTCGCTGGACAAACGGTGTAAATGTCTAGTGATTTGTCTAACGCTCTTGTTGCACAAACTGGACAATTCTTCCTTAGTCTTTGGACTGTCCAACGCATCTAGTATTAGTTGACGGACAACCTCACCTTGTTTATGGGTAGGCCACTCATTGGGGTTAAAGTCCATAGTGAACTCCTTAAAATTAATAATTTATATTGTCCAATAGCTAAATAAAAATAACCACAAAGATTGGAAAATTTAACTTTCTTTAAAGCTTTGCTAATTTATTCACCAATATTCTGACAACCCTGGTTAACTGCTGAGTTGATTATTGGGGATGCTATTAAGTAGGGTCTAAAATGTAGCGATATTTACCAATGAAGATAGGAAATTTTGTCCAGATAAATTGACCCCAATAATTTTTACTAGGGGTTTCTAAACTGGCGATCTCTACCAAGTCTTGACCAATATGGAGGTTAACTTTTTGATGTTTCTGGTGCCATGGGCGGACATCCACAAGGAAAGTTCTTCACCTTGCCCTTTATCCATAGTCTGAAAATTTTTCCATTGGCTTCAGTAGATCCCAACGGTGGACTGAGGGCTCATTTCTGGACTCGGATCGGCTACCCTAAAAGAAGAAAAGGAGAGCCGCGATCTCTCCCCGTCCATTGCATAAACCGACTAGGAACTTTAACCCACCGTGACAACTGTTACCGATGCAGACCTAAAGGAATTAAAAGACCTCATCACCACTGGATTCACCAAGTTAGAGGTCAATCAAGCCCGCATTGAGGAAAAGCTGAATGGAATAGATAAGCGTCTAGAGTTAGTCGAAACACGAATCAACACTCAAACTAATTGGTTTGTTGGAGCCTTTGCCGCTTTGGTGGGCGGATTATTGGCCTTGCTCGGAAAATTTATTCTGTTCCCCAACGCTTAACAACTTGACTCCATTGAAACCAGGGTTGGCAGTTTAACAGACTGGATCATTGGCATCCTGTTTGCCCTGGTCGGTGGATTGCTGGCGTTGCTGGGCAAAATGACCTTCTTTCCTAATCATCAAGAAAGTAGTACAAATCACACTCCTGAGAATCGCCTGCAACCCTCACATTTCACTTTTCAGGTTAACTACATCATTTTCCCAAGCAAAAAGGCATATCAGACGATTTTGGCGATGGTGGTAGCTTTCAGGATTTATCAACTGATAATAATTAGCAATAATTTATGTTGAGTGATGGAGAGTCGGAAAAATTCCACGATAGAATTAGGGTTGTGGGAGTTATTCAATATTTTCATTGAATTATTGAATGAAAATTAACCGTCAGGGGCAGGCAAAGGTATTAACTGAGCAGGAATTACACGACCTGTTCACTATCGGGTTGCTGACTCCTAGGGATCGCCTCTTGTTTGGTATTTGTCTTTACACTGGTTGTCGCATTGGAGAGGCCTGTTCTCTGGCTTGGGCTGATGTCACCACTGATGCCATGACTTTCCGCATCGAAAAAACTAAAACCAAATCCAGTCGGACTGTGGCCATTACCCCAGCGTTGCAAGTTTTATTTGATGAGTATCGGCAACAACAATGCTTTAGGTTTTCATCGTCCTATGTATTTCGGGGTAAACGGGTGGGGTCACACCTTCATCCTTCCATGGCCCATAAAATTTTGAAAGCTGCCACTGACAGAATTGAAGTTAGGGGAGTATCAACCCATTCTTTCCGTCGTACTGCTTTGACAATGATGTGTCGGAAGGGAATTAACCTAAGGGTTATCCAAAAGATTAGTGGCCACAAGAATTTGAATGTGTTGTCCCATTATCTCGAAGTTTCTGAACAGGAAAAGGAGCAGGCTTTATCTACAATTTCATTCTGAGTCGGGGTTAGGTTAATTACTAGGGAATAAGTAGCGATCGCCGGTTTAATTATGAAAAAACAAGTTAAAGTCAAACCCAATGCTAAGCAATCTAAAGTAGTTTATGGCGATGATGGTAGCCTAATCATTCATGTTAAATCCCCTCCCGTTGATGGCAAAGCTAACCAAGAGTTAATTAAGCTATTAGCGAAGGAATTTAACGTTAGTCAGCAGTCTATTAAAATCAAAAGCGGTGCTGGTTCCCGTCAAAAAATTGTGGAGATTAATGAGTGAATAATTGGTTTCAAGTCAAGGGGATAGTCAAGGCAGGTTATGGAGTTGCTTCTGGTAAATCTGGTGATTTACGCTTCCTCAAAGGAACTATGTTATATCTACTATCTCCATCCTAAAACAAAACCAGAACATTTTTAATCACCGGATATTTTGGAGATTATGAGTCGTTTTATCCCAGATTAACGTTACAGCCAAGATTTTATTATTGAAGTAAATCCTCATCAAATTCAGATTCACTAGATTCGTTGAACAGATACCAGAAAAATTATTATATTCATTTAAAAAAATCACAATCTTCGAAACAATTTTGCAATTAAGTAATTAATGAATTGAGATTATCAAAATAACTTAATCTTAAATATTTATTTGTATATTTTTATAAATTATAGTAAAACTACAAGTATAAATGCTAAAATAACAAAGTATTTTTTTATATCGTCATGAAAGTTCAGCTTGGTCTTGATATTCCAAAACATCAAAATCAATTAAAGCCTATTTTTGCAAGGCATGAGACATTTCATCCCCGTTTTGGTTGGCTCAAAAAAGGATTTGATCGAGCAAGGGATAATTCGCGCATTTTTTTAGCAGAAGATGCGCCAGTGTTGCTTGGAGTCGGAAAAAATATGGTGCGATCAATTCGTTACTGGTGCGAAGCATTCAAGCTTTTAGACAATGATCAGCCTACTCTTTTTGGTGAAACTTTATTAGGAAATCAAGGTTGGGATCCCTATCTAGAAGATCCTGCATCATTATGGTTATTACATTGGAAGTTACTAGAACCTCCTTGTTTAGCTTCTGCTTGGTGGTTTACTTTTAATCAATTTAATCGTTTGGAATTTACCGATCGAGATCTATTTGATGCCTTAGTAGATTACGGCGATCGCCTATCGGGAAATATTGCTGAATCCTCTCTCAAAAAGGATGTTAGTTGTTTGCTCAGGATGTATGCAAAACAGCCAAACATTAAAAAATTTGTTGCCAGCGAAGAGTCGTTAGACTGTCCTTTTGTTGATTTAGGATTGATAAATCCAGCCGGGGGCAATCATCGCTATTTATTTCGTCTTGGTTATAAGCCCACTTTAGTCCCTGCGGTGATTTTATATTCAGTTTTGCACTATGCTCAGCGAGTTAATGAGACAGCACGGACAATTCCTTTAGCAAGGCTTCTCTATGATGAAGGCAGTCCGGGAATGGTTTTTAAGTTAACAGAAAGTAGTTTATGCGGAGCAATAGAAGCAATCAGTCGAACCCATAACCAATTAGGGTTAGAAGATGCGGCTGGTAAATTACAATTCTGGTTTGATTCAGATCCAATGGCACTAGCCAACCAAGTCCTAGAAACCTATTACGCTGACATTTAGTATTTATCAAAAAAAGTAATCGTGACTACACTCAGCCAATATTTTCAGATACATCGACGCTACTATCGTTCAGTCAATTTGGAGCGGGATTTAGGTAAGGCTAGCACAGTTGAGGGCTATGTACTTACGGAGCGCTCTACGGCGACTTTAGAACGGATTTTGCCTGCATTTTCTAAACCCCATACCCATCGTGCTTGGACATTAACAGGGGTTTATGGAACGGGAAAATCTGCATTTATTCATTTTTTGGCGAGTCTTTGTACACCTCAGAATACGGAGGTTCACAGAGTTGCCGTTACGATTGCAGAACGATTTTTGGAGCCAACAAGCCCAATTCTAGAGGCGATCTCCGCTTTGCCTGCTGAGGGATTGATGGTGGCTTTTGCAACTGGTCAACAGGAGCCATTAACCTGGACATTGGCCCGTGCGTTATCCCAAGGGGCAGAGACTTTTTTTCCAAAAAATCAGCGAGCAGATAAGCTTTTGCGCCAACTCACGGATTGGAAAGTTGAAGCGGAGACAGGGGATTGTCAGGTTACGCCAAAGGCAATTTTGCGGGCGATTAAAGAGTTGGTGGTGATAGCCAATAGGCCACTCCTCATAATTGTGGATGAATTAGGCAAGAATTTAGAATATGCTGCCCAAAATCAAGGGATTACGGATTTATATTTACTCCAACAATTAGCGGAGTTGTCCCTTTCTGGGGAGAATCAAGTTTATTTTATTGGACTGCTCCATCAATCTTTTGGGGGCTATGGCGATCGCCTATCAGTAACAGAGCAGAATGAGTGGAATAAAATTCAAGGACGATTTGAAGATATTCCTTTTACAGAATCGCCAAATCAGATGACACGGTTAATTGCTCAGGTAATTGATCGAGAAAATGCCAAACCAATCTTAGAAGAAGTACAGAAAACAAGTAATCAATGGCATCAAACCTTATCTAGCTTAATTAGTGATCTGGAAACTACCCCAGAGTTATTGACACATATTTATCCATTGCATCCGCTGACAGCTTTTGCTTTGCCACTTTTATGTACTCGTTATGCTCAAAATGATCGATCATTGTTTACGTTTTTAACAAGTGATGAACCCCATTCTTTTAAACATTTTTTAGAAACAACAGTTATTGACTTAAGCTTACCAACTCTCAAGCTTTATCATTTATATGACTACTTTGTAGAAACTGTTACAGGGTTAGCATCCCGGTTAAATTTACAACGGTGGGTAGAAATTCAGAGCTTAATTGAAGATGCCCGTGATCAATCTCCCCAAACACTCCAAGTTTTAAAAACGGTTGGGATTTTAAATTTGGTGACAACGACAGGAAACCTAAAAGCGACTTCAGCATTGGTTACTTGGGCATTATGTGATCAGGCGGACGGTGAGCAATCCAATTATTGGCAGGCTGAAATTGAACGGTTAATGCAAAAGGGCTTGATTACCCATCGTCGCCAGTTGGATGAGTTACGTATTTGGCAAGGATCTGATTTTAATGTGGAGTTGGCGATCGCCGAACAAGTAGAAAAGAATCGTAGTCATCTAGCAAATTTGCTACAAGAGGTAGCTCCATTAAAACCTTTAGTTGCCCAGAGACATTACAACCAAACAGGAAATTTACGTTATTTTGAACAACGTTATGGTGACGGAACTGAGAAATGGGAAAACTTAACCTGTTCCGATCTAAGTTTTGAAAAATTTATTTCTGCATAATCACTACCATTAAAGATTGCGTTTATATGCCATCCCTGGAATTGAAAATTTATCAAGAATTGCTTTTAATTCAGATTTTGCCTTTTGACTAATCCTAATAAAAAAATGTCCTTGTTTTGTTTTTAGAACAGAGTTTTTTAAATTGAATTTTTGCAAAATAATTAATGATAAAAAGTTAACATCATCCTCGGAAAAACTCATAGGATATAAGCTCAAACCACTCGAAGAACAACCATCGTCGTAAAACCAAATACAGAAAGCAAATTCAGTCAAATATTTTTCAACAAATTTTCTAGGTAATAATTTCTTTTCTAAATACCAAATACAATGTAAATCGGTTAATATAGGATGAACCCCTGTCCTTATCCACCAACCTTGATATTGTTTTCCTGATTTAACATGAGGTGAAGATAAACACTCTTGAAAGGTACAGTAAAAATAATCTTTTAAAAAATTAAATTTCCAATTTATGTACTCCTTATTAGCTCCGCCCTCTGCATAACGAGCGTTAAGTTTCTTTTTTCCTTTTTCTAAAGATCCATCACCCAATAATGAACCAGTTAAAAATTCTAAAAAATCATTATCGATATTTTTCCCCGAATAGCTTTTATATTTAGAACGTTCTAAAGCCGCCTGACTTCGCTTTTTGTGATTACGAGAGTTGCAAATCAAAGCATTGGGAAATCTATTTCGATATTCGGCTACTGTTAAACCATGTGTTTTCAAATGGCTATGATGAATCATTTCAAACTCTTCATTGCAAATTTGGCAAGTGACAATATTAAATCCTTGAAACTTTAACTCCTGTATTTTCTTTTTTTGACGTAGTTGATCATATTTTTTAGCAGTATCCCTGTTAAGTTTTTTTCGACATTCCGAATTTTCGCAAGTACGACGATGAATATAATTACCTTTTTTCCAGATCGCTAAAGCTTTGCAATAAGGACATTGAAATATTTGACTCATTACAGGCTCCAATAAGAACGAGATAAGGTGTTCCAAGTATCATTAAGTTCATGCACTTCACAAGCCCAAGAAGTCAAATAACTCTCGATTTTATTACGTACTTCCGAATCATAAATTTCACCATGACTTATGCCTACAAGTTCAATTTTTGCTTTTAACAGCGTCCGTACTTCAGGCAAAGGCATATTTTTCAGAGCTGCTTTAACTTCACGCATCATTTCTGAAACCGCAAAATCACCATCGGGTTCGTACATTGCCCAGTCTTTTGGGAAATCACTCATAATTGCTTAGTGCTCTCAGTAGTTATGCGATGTTATCATATATGATAACACTGACGCTTGATTTTTCTGTGATAATCAAGTCATGGGAAAAGCAGGACAAGCATTAAAACAGACTTTAGATCTACACAACATCAGCCAGAGTCGTTTGGCGATCGCCTTGGGTGTTGACCGTCCGATTGTATTTCGTTGGTTTCACGAAAAGACCGATCCTACTGGTGAAACTATTCACCAAATCACCACAGCTTTACAAAATCTTGATCCTGATGCAGCTAGTAGCTTTGTTAACTTCTACTTGGGAAACTTCACACAAAATGGTTCCTCTGGTATTTCTTCCCAAAGCTTACCGGAATCTGAACAGGTAAATGTTTCGATTCTTGCTCAGCTTTTTAATAAGACAACAAACTCCTATAAATATCTCTTTTTTCTTTCTCTGTTAGATATTTTAAAACGCAGAAAATTTGATGTTTTGCCTCCGATTAGCTTTGCTGAGTTAGTAGTTGAAATTTTAGCCAATGCTTGGTTTCCTCATACTTATTTTAAACTTTCTTTTGGAACGCAAGACAAAATCACCGAAAAACTAGACTCTCTAAATTTAATTATTAGTGAGCCAATTTTAAAATTCAATGATCCTGATAAACAGCTTCTCAGAAAGACAATAGCCAATCAAACCTATGATGATTTAATTACATACTTAGTCAAATATGTTCCATTTCGATTAATTCGCCCTTTTTATAGTCATGAAACACGAGGTTTAAAAGACGTTGAAGTTAATCAAGTCATTTTAGATTTGACTAATAATAATCACAAATCAAGAAATGCTTTATATCATTTTGATGCTGATTTAGTGAAAGATTGTCAAGGAATTATTTTGTCTCCAGATTGGGTAAATTACATTGAAGAGAATTTTAAAATTGTTAAAGGTTGGGCATCATGGGCATGGCTAGAATATATGCAATCAAGAAATCCCACAACCCCAAATATTGTTAACAAGTTGTTTACACCTCAACAAAGAGGATCACTATCTTCTCAAACAAAATTTTGGAAATCCGCTCTTAACTATCAATTATTTAATTGTATTTATTCAAAACAAAAGCTCAATTCAGATTATTTATCGTTAGATCATTATTTGCCTTGGTCATTTGTTGCCCATGATCAACTATGGAATCTTGTTCCAGTTATTCCGGAGGTAAATTCATCAAAATCTAATAATTTACCCGCTGATCAATATTTTTATGATTTTGTTAACTTGCACCATTTAGCATTAGTTACCAATCATAAACACTTGCCTAGACAATCATGGAATAAAGTAATAGATCCCTATGTTGCTGATTTGAATTTATCAGAAAATGATTTGTTAGATTTAGACAGGCTTCTAAAAGCTTATGAGTCAACTGTTAAACCGTTAATAACTTTGGCGGCAAAACAAGGATTTTCGGAAAATTGGGTATATCCTAAGTAGTTAATAACATGAACTCTATCTTTTGAATATTCAGTATGCTCTCAGTAACTCACCTCAAAATCCCCCAACAAACGTTGGCAGAACTCTGTCAACAGTGGCACATCAGTGAATTAGCACTATTTGGTTCTGCCCTAACAGAAGATTTTCACGAGGATAGTGATATTGACCTGCTTGTTTCCTTTGCCCCAGATGCTCGCCAAGGATTATTGACCCTTGCCAAAATTAAGCATCAGTTTGAAGAAATATTTCACCGTAAAGTGGATTTAGTCGTTAAAGCCGCTATAGAAGAAGGCGATAATTGGATACGTCGTCAAGAGATTCTAAACAGTGCGGTGACTATCTATGAATCGTGACAACGCTTATCTGCTCGATATTCTGAACGCCATTCAGCGAATCCAAATATTCAGCAACGGATTAACAAAAGATGAACTCAGTGCCAACGAAGAAAAACAATCGGCAATCCTCTATCAAATCATTGTGATTGGCGAGGCAACAAAACGTCTATCTGCTGAGATTAGATCGATAAATCCTCACATTCCTTGGAAGGATATTGCCGGAATGAGAGATATTCTGGCGCACCAATATGATCGCATTAACCTTAATACTCTTTGGGATGTTGTGCAAAAAGATGTTCCCGAACTAGAGGCTCTCATCGCCCCCCTTGTGTCCAATGCAAAGCAATAAGCAGATCCACCTCGATTACCATGCCACAACCCCCGTTGACCCAAGGGTTACCGAAAAGGTTGTGGAATTTATGACGACGCAGTTTGGTAATGCCAGCAGTGTTGACCATTCCATTGACGATCGTGCCCGTGGGGCCGTCGATCAAGCTAAACAGTCGGTTGTTTACCAACGTTTTAACCGCAGACCAACTTCGTAGAAATGGCGATCGCCAAAATAGAACCGTAAAGCGTTTAACGCTCCTCGTTATATACTGGATTTAGTCCACTTATTTTCCCCTGTGATTCGTAACTTTAAAGATAAAGAAGCTCAAAAAATCTTTGAACGACAACGCTCCCGCAAACTGCCTGGCGACATCCAACAAGTTGCCCTCAGAAAGCTCCGAATGCTAAACCGAGCCGAGACATTACAAGACCTTAAAGTTCCCCCAGCTAATCGATTAGAAGCTTTGAAAGGCGATCGCCAAGGACAATATAGCATTCGCATTAATGCCCAATGGCGTATCTGTTTCCAATGGGAGAACGGAGAAGCCCTCGACGTAGAAATTATTGACTACCATTAAAAATAAACCCATGAATCCAGACAAACTAAAACCTATTCATCCCGGCGAAGTTCTCCTTGAAGAATTTTTGCAGCCAATGAATCTAAGCCAAAATAAGCTAGCTTTAGCAATTCGTGTACCTGCTCGTCGTATCAACGAAATTGTGCAGGGAAAACGTCGTATTACCGCTGATACCGCCCTACGTTTAGCACTATATTTCAATATGTCTCCTCGGTTTTGGTTAGGCTTGCAAATGGACTATGACCTAGATTTAGCAGAGGATGAAATTGGCGAAAAGCTTCAACAGGAAGTAACGACTTTCAATCTAGACAACGTTGCCGTTTAAGGAATTTACCTTGATCTACCTCGATTACCATGCCACAACCCCCGTTGATCCAAGGGTTGCCGAAAAAGTCATGGCATTTATGACAACCCAGTTTGGTAATGTTAGCAGTGTGGATCATGCCGTAGGTGATCGTGCCCGTAGGGCTGTGGATCAAGCGAAACAGCAAATTGCAGATTTAATTCACTGTCGTCCCCAGGAAATTATTTTCACCTCCGGCGCAACCGAGAGCATTAACCTCGCCATCCAAGGCACAGTTCTAGCCCTAGAAAAGCAACAGCAAACTCCCCGCCTTGCCATCTCCGCCGTCGAGCACAAAGCCGTTCTTGATACCTGTCGCCACCTGGAAAAACAAGGGCGTATCGAACTAATCGTTTTACCCGTCGATGCCCAAGCAAACCTCAATCTCAATCAAATTGAAGAAGTCTGCCACCAGGGATTAGACCTGCTCTGCATTATGGCCGCCAACAACGAAGTCGGCACCATTTACCCTATTGAAAAAATTGCGGCGATCGCCAAACGCCATGCCGTCCCTTTCTTTTGTGACGCATCCCAGGCAGTTGGTAAAATCCCAATTAATTTTCAGGATTGGGACATCACTCTACTGGCGCTATCTGGTCATAAACTCTATGCTCCCCAAGGCATTGGCGCACTCATCCGCAAAACCCATCATCCCCTTGAACCCTTAATTTGGGGCGGTGGACAACAACAAGGATTGCGACCTGGCACATTAAATCTCCCCGGCATTGTTGGACTGGGTGAAGCCTGTCATTTACGTCAATTAGAAATGAATGAGGATGAAACGGCGATCGCCAGAAAACGCGATTATCTTCAAGCCAGACTCCAAAAAGCCATTCCAGAGATTCTCGTTAACGGCAATCAATCCCGTCGTTTAGCAGGAAACTTACACATTGCCATTCCTGATATTCCCAACAGCGCTATCATTGCCCGAATTCGGGAGCAAATAGCCATTTCCACTGGCTCAGCTTGCTCTAGCGGCACTATTGCCCCATCCCATGTGCTGAGAGCGATGAATCTCACCTCTAATTTCATTGATGGAGCCTTACGGATTGGAATTGGCAAATTTACTACTAACGCAGAAATTGAACAAGCGGCCGATATTCTGATTAAGACTATTACAATAGTGAAATCATGCCTTAAATCATCATAAATTAATAAAATTTCAGATCAATTCTCTTGTCAGCTAAAATGAAAATTGTTTCTATAAAAATAAAAAATTATCGTGTCTTTGAAGACATCAAAATCACCAACATTCCTAGCTTCTGTGTCATTATTGGAGCCAATGGTACCGGGAAGTCTACTCTGTTTGATGTTTTTGGTTTTCTCCGTGATGCATTGAAAAATAACATTCGCCAAGCCCTGCAAATCAGGGGTGGATTCAAGGAAGTGGTTACTAGAGGAAAAGAGTCCGAAGATATAGAAATTGAACTCAAATTTCGGATGGAAATACTTGCAACAGAACGATTAGTAACCTATATTTTGATTATTGGGCAGGAGGGTAAAAAGCCAGTCATTAAACGAGAAATTTTACGCTATAAACGTGGTGAATATGGTTCTCCTTTTCATTTTTTAGACTTCCATAATGGTCAAGGATATGCTATCAGAAATGAAGAAAGCTTTGAAAGTGACGAAGAACTAGAGCGCGAAGAACAAAAACTTGAATCTGCCGATATATTAGCAATTAAAGGCTTGGGGCAATTTCAACGATTTAAAGCTGCAAATGCCATCCGTTCCTTGATCGAAAACTGGCACGTTTCAGACTTTCATATCAGTGATGCTAGAGGGAGCAAAGCCGCGCTTTATGCTGAACATCTTTCTCCTACTGGCGATAATATACCGATTGTTGCTCAATATATTTATCAAGAACATCCTGAAATATTTGCGGAAATATTACAACGCATGAAACAACGAGTACCTGGAATTTCTAATGTTGAAGCAAAAGAAATAGAGGGTGGTAGTTTAATATTAAAATTTCAGGATCAAGCCTTTGAAGATTCCTTTGTTGATCTCTATGTTTCCGATGGCACCATTAAAATGTTTGCCTATTTAATTTTACTCTTCGATCCTAAGCCTCACCCTTTACTGTGTGTTGAAGAACCTGAAAATCAACTATATCCAACGCTTTTACGGGAACTTGCCGAAGAATTTGCAAGTTATGCGCACCGGGGTGGGCAGGTCTTTGTCTCAACTCATTCCCCTGACTTTCTTAACGCCGTTCCTTTAGATAGTATTTTCTGGTTAATAAAAATCCAAGGTGTTACCAAAGTTGAAAAAGCTGCCGATCATGAAGTCCTGAGAAACTTGATTGCGGCAGGGGATCTTCCCGGTTATCTCTGGAACCAAGGCTGGTTTGAAGGAGTTGCGCCCTAATGAGTTACGACTTAATTTTTCTTCTTGAAGAACCGTCTCTAAAAAACGTTTTAGAAATGCTTTTGCCTAAGATTATTCCAAATAGTCTAACCTATCAATTAATTACTCACCAAGGTAAACAAGATCTTGCCAAATCTATCCCTAGAAAAATCAAAGCTTTTCAATTTAGTCGTACCACCAAATTTATTATCGTCCATGATCAAGATTCTCATGATTGCATTCAACTCAAGACTGAATTGTTAACCATTTGTCAGAATGCTGGACAATCAGATATATTGATTCGTATTGTCTGCCGTGAACTTGAGTCTTGGTTTCTCGGAGACCTTGCTGCGGTGGAAAAAGCTTATGGACTAAAACCCCAGAGCCTTAGTCGAAAACAAACTCAGCAAAAATTCCGTAACCCAGATCAACTTAATAACGCAAAACAAGAATTGATAAAACTTGTGAAAGAATATTATGAGGCAACCCATTCTAAGGCGATCGCTCCTCATTTATCTTTAACGGATAACAAATCCCATAGTTTTCAGGTTTTCATAGAGGGCATTCAGAACTTTATTTGATAAAGTAAGACAACTCACATCATCAGATTTTTTATCCAAACAGAACAAGAAGAATCTTGATTTTTTGGCATAGATTATTTGTACAAGAGAAGATTTTACGTAGTTAGTTGTTACCTGATTTAATTAGGCCGCATACAGCATTGCTTGTTGAATATCTTCTGATTCTAAATAAGGATAATCATCAATGATTTCCTCTGAAGTTTTACCATTTGCAAGTAAATTTAAAATCAATGAAACAGGCACCCGCATTCCACGAATACAGGCCTTTCCGCCCATAATCTGGAGATCAAAGGTGATTCGATCTAAGTTCTGTAGCATTATTTCAGATTTGATGGTGAGTTATTGTTTTCATTGTATAATTTAGGAAAGATTTTGGCGTTGCCGTTGCTGGGTACGAATGCGAGCTTTGAGAAGTTTTTGTGCATAGGGATCAGCATCAGAGCGCCATACTAACCGATGACCCCTAAATTCCACTCCCATCTCCCGCAAGGTTCTTTGCCATCCCGGCCACAGTTGAATTTCCGACCAATTCTCCAATAATCCCCAATCCTCCTCCTGTTGAGACAACTTAGCGAATTTTTTGCACAGAGGATAATCCGTCATCACTAATCGCTCCTTACAATGCACTACAGGTGCATAATCAGGGTCATATTCTTTGTATCGTACCCGTAAATCCTGCAAACTAATCTGCATCATCGTCTGCCAACGCGGATGGGGATTTGTGTCAAAATCTGAACAAAAAATATAAGCAATTTTTGGCTCATGGAGATAAAATCGTACCAATGTTACATTCTCCAATCGCCCCACTGTCCGACTGGCACAACCCTCATATAAGCGTAACAACGGATCAAGGGCTTCCAATGCACTAATATGGACCAGCAACGCTTTCTTTGAGCAAATTCCGATTGGACTTTGTTGGGCGATATTGGCTAGATTTGCCAAATTTCCCAAACTAAATAACATTCTATCTGACAGCAAACACGCTTCTTTATAGGTTCCAAACAACACTTTAATATCCGTTTGTAGGATGTCATCTAACTGACTAAAGCGAGGACGTTTTGCAAAGTGCGATAATGCTAAATAAATCTGAATATCCTGTTTACGTTGTTCTGTAATTTTTTTCCAATCTTCTCCATTCGTCGCCTGCTCAATCACCTGAAAAGCTCGAGTCAAGGTCTTAAATTCAGCACAAATATCTGCTTCGGTTGCCAACTCTCCCTTTTTCGGTAAACGTCCCCGTTCCGTTAAGAAGTTCATCAACGGTTGCAGTAGGTCTTGATAGTCCTCAAAGCGTTTAACCGAAAGACGAATTCGGGGTGTGGTTGCCCGTGACCGAAACCGGGAAGCCCGAAAAGCTTGAGCCTGGGCCTCATCCCGAAAGACAAAGTAAATTCCCAAGGCCACCGGAATCGCATCAATCCCCAAAACCTGATCAATGTAAAGCTTCAGTTCTTCTTGGCCATAATATTTTTGGAAGGTGTTGCGGCTAGTAATTACGCCATCTCCATAGGCAATATGACCAGCTCCCCCATCGGCAATTAATACCTGGGCTGACACCACTAATATTTTTTGGGCCAGTTCCCAAGCTTGAAATAACGCTTCCCGTCTTTCTGCTGGATTTTCAATGACATTAATCACATAGCCAAGATTGACTATATCCGCAGGGTGGCGATCGCCTTCTGGTTCATAAAACGGATCCCAGCCATGAACCTCGAACCCTTTTTCCGCAACAAATTTTAGATCCTCCCCATGGCCACAACCATAGTCAAAAAAGGTCATACCTTCAGTCAAAAGATTTGCGTCCAGGAGGGATCTCACTGGACGAGACATTTGCCGCCGAATAATCGCTGCTTTGTGACGGTCAATTTTGGGAGATTGATGAGCAAATTCTTGAATTTCAATCAACTTGTGGTTTTCAATCCTGACCCGAAACTGTTGCAGACGTTTTTCCCACTGCTGACGATAGCCAATTTGACGAGGATCAGCTAGTAAGCCCAATTTTTCCTCAGCCTGAGTTAACTCTGCAAAGGTTTGGTACAAGGGATAATCAGCACAGACAAAGGTTTCCTTACGGTGCAGAATAGGAGGATTATCCCCGTAATGGCGAACCTGACAATTGTTCAATTCTAAATTGACCTGTGTGCTTTGTCGCAGAGCAGGATGGGCATCTAAATCAAAATTAGGATAATCGAGGTAGGAAATTTTTGGTTCATTAAGATTAAACTTAATCAGCGTAAATTGTAAATTTTGATTTAGTTTAGACTGATAATTTTCATCAAAAATTTGTCGAGCAAGACTTTCATATCGCCGTAAAATAGGTGATAAATGAGAAATAATCGAGTAATGAATATAGAGCGCATCAGGTAAACGTTTACCCAAAATTAAAGCATTTAGTGCATCTTTAATATCAATAAAATTATGAGTATCCGCCATTTATTTTTTATTCCAAAACGATGGTAGTTTTTTAGTTATAAAAGTAAATTTTAATGTAAACAATAACACAAAGATAAAGATAAATATTGACAAGAATCCATGAAAAGTGACTCTAACAAAACTTTAATGTTAACTGTCCTGGTGTCACATTCCCCCGCTGCCTGCGGTGGTAGTAAAGATGACAGGGGGAGCATAAAGCCATCAAATTACTAGGATAGTTATTACTTGGATCATAATCACAATGATGTACCGCCATCCTGAGCCGATACCGATCGCCGGTTGATAACCCCTTCCCCTCCCCCGGCTTGAGGCATTGCACCCCACACCGTTCACAGACCCAGTTAACGGATTGCTTTTTCTGTAGGGCCAACTGGGGCCAGTCAGGAGAATAACGATTATTCTTCATACTAAGCCCCTAGTAATTTTCCTCAATCCCCTAGCTCACAAAACTCTGAAGTAAATGTCTATTCCAAACTGGACACTGTACATTAAGTGATAGACAGTGGAGTTATTCTATCTCTACAGACCGTAAACCCCTAGTAATTTTTGTGATTGACCATTGGGCTTCCCGCCCCGCTTTTCCTTGACGAGTAAATAAAAAACCTTGGCGATCAAACTGTTCACCCCTAGGCTTAACCCCTAGTAATTTTTCGATCTGCGTGGTGGTCAGTAACCAACCATAGCTAACCGCATCCTCCAAATCCCTGAGATTATCCAACGGCGATCGCCTAGATTCCATTAACTGGATCAGGGCCACCATGCCGGGGTCAAAAGGGAGAAGGTCAGAATCAACGGCAACGGATTCAATACTGCTTCCCACTGTGGTTACTTCAGAGGGGGGGACAAAGTTATTGAGGGTTCCGCCTTCGGCTAGATGTTCATCTAACTGGTCAAGGAGCTTAACTGCCTCATCACCAAACAAAACCTTATTCCCCTTACGGGTCGGTTCAAGCCCCAAAGCATTAATGCGGTTGTAAAGACTCTGGCGGGTCTTTAAGTTATAACGGGTCAACAAATCGGCGATCGGCAGTATTGGATTCTTCCACGGGTGAAATATCTACTACTGTCCAGTGACTACTAGACACTAGCAATGTTCCGACACTTTACACTGTCCAGTGATGACTAGGCATTTAAAATGCTTGTCCAAAGAAGATTCTGAAAATATCCCTCTTCCGTCAGACTGAGGGAATTAAAATGGAGATAAAAGGCAGAAAAGCGCGGAGGGAGAATGACAAAGACAAGAGAGGCAAAAAAGACAGTACAGTGTGTAGACACATATAGTGAACTGTATAAAGATATATTTCCAGAAGTGAGGTCTTATGAGTCATTTAAATATATCATTGTGGGAATGTTAAGTGATATAAAAAGAAAGAGTTTACCTGCAATAGCATCATCACTAGGATTGAAAAATGAACAGGGACTACTGCATTTCATGACAGATTCTCCTTGGGAATTAAAAGAATTAAAAAAAAGAAGATTAAATATTATCTTAGAAGTTTTAGAAGGAAGAGAAATAATAGTAATAATAGATGAAACAGGAGACCCCAAAAAAGGGAAAACAACAGATTATGTAAAAAGACAATATATTGGAAATTTAGGAAAAATAGAAAGCGGTATAGTGTCAGTAAATGCCTATGGTTACTGCGATGGAGTAACGTTTCCTCTAGAATCAAAAGTATTTAAACCAAAAGAAAGATTAAAAGAGGGAGATAAGTATAAAACAAAGACGGAATTAGCAGTAGAGATAATAAAAGAACTAGAAGAAAGTGGTTTTAAAATAAAAAGAGTAGTGTCAGATAGCTTATATGGAGAAAGCCATAGCAATTTTATCAGTGCCGTAGAGGAATTAAAAATAGAATATGCAGTGGGAATCCGGAGCAATCATGGGGTCTAGCTTCCAAAGGAAGCTAAAGTAAGGGCAAATAAGTGGAGGAGGTTTGAACACATAAGATGGGATGGAAAACAGGAAGATAGGTATATCAGAGAAATAGTTTATGGTAAAAAAAGCGCAATAAGATATTGGGAAATTAAAACAGAAGTCGACCACCTCGACAATTTTATCTAGTCCCACCGTTTGAGCATCGATTAGCGTGGCATCATTAAGGACAGGCGACCCTCTGACAACAAGGGTAACCCTCTCTGGTGAAAGCTGTTCCACTAGAAGTCGATCCAACGCAATTTCCCCGGCATTATCAGCTAAATACAAAATTGATTTTGCTTGGGCGATCACCTCACGCAAACGATCTTCTTCTGCGAAAAATGGCCCTTTCAAGGCTTGCTCCAAAGCCTCACGGACATCTGCCTCTGTCAAACTGCCATCAACACCCATATCGATAACATTGCCGGCGATCGCCAGACGGGCAGCCATCAATAATGGATCTTTGGCGGCCTCGACCTTAGCCCGGAGTGTTGGGAGTAGTTCCATGGCCACACGATTTTGCCAATCTTTGGTTTTACGGTAAGGGTCAGTCACCCCTGTGATCTCCCGCAACCGCCGATGAATCTGTTGGGCCATGGCAGGAGGCGATTGGTTTAAATCCATTTCCCCAGCCCAACTGAGGGCATCCCGAATAATTTGCTCATGCACGGAGGGATTTTGGGATACTAACCTAGCCGCATCTAAGGATTGGTGCAACAGGCAGGGAATACAATCTAAAGAGGTTTTCATCGGGATTTTAATGGGTTTTATCAGGTTATTAAGGGGTGGGAGTTGACCCCATTTTGCTCAAAATATCCTGCACGATTTGTATCCCCGTTAGAGCTTGCCAACCAAACAATCCCAACAGAACCACATTCAAAGAAACGTGCACATTGCGAACCCAATTATGCTTTTACATAAAGGGTACCAACGCTGCGGAAGTGGAAACTAACCCTACTATTCCTAACCCCGCAAACAGGTGGGGGCCAATAAAAATTTTGCCACTGTTGATGTAAGTAACCGTGATGCCCCCGATCGCCCCCATGACGATTAGCGCCAAAAACATAGAGCCAATTTGATGGTGACGAATGGCAAACCGCCCCTTAATCAGTTCCTTTTTCGGCTCTCCCTCCGCCAGCCTTGTCCGTCGAACCTGTATGCCGAGGTATAGGGTATAGATCGCCAGGGCTAGCAAAGCCCACATGGTAATGGGGTGAAAAAAGCTGAGATAGGGTTTAAGAGCCGCGAGATTTTCTGAGTTCATTATGATAACTACCTAAGTATTTGTAAATGTTAAATTGAGCCGTCAGTCCGTAACTATTAACTGTGTAGTGATTACTTTTGAGTGGTGAGTGATTGCCATTCTTCAACCACCGCTGGAGAAACATTAAGCACTATTTTTTGTTGATCGAGGGTGGGCAAAATTAGCCGTAAAGGAATTGCCGATTCCAATTGCATTAAGATGGGCTGTAAATCATATTCCCCGGCATCAGGGGACATTTTGGTCTTGTCCATAAACATATCTTCGGATACATTTACAGCACTTAAAGTTTCGCTCATCATATTAGTAATAATGAGGGGTTTGGAGTGATCAATGTTAGCGGTGCCGGGAAAGTCCACTAGGCGTAGATAGATACTATCCTCATGGTCAGGAATAGTCCTTTCAAAGGCGATCGCCTGCCAACTTCCCCCTTGTTGATCCTTGAGTATTTGACGGGACTTGGAAATCTCCGACTGATAAACTGTTGGGCCTGGTGCTTCTTCCAATTGGCGAATAACAGCCTGAGCCGGAGAAACTGCGAGATTAATTATCAACACCCCAACTAAAATTCCAAGAATAAAGACTGATTTGATAAAACTTAAGATGCTTTTCATTTTGACTATTCTCTAAATATTAAATTGCTTGATTTAGTCTTACTTGATGGCATCTTGCATAGCTTTTTGAATATCATCTGGGATGAAAACTGCATACATTCCCCGTAAATCCCCCACGTTAAAGTCGTAGGCCAAATCCTGGGGATAGCCATCTTTAATAAACTGCGGACGGCTATTTTTTAAGCCATGGCAGGCAAGGCAAGTAGATTCCACTTCAATGCGACGGTAATAGCGTGTTCCCGTTTGTTTATTCAGGGTTTCTCGATCCCAAAATCCAACAAGTTCCGGCTCTTGGTTAAATTTTGCCAAGGCTATTTGGTCGTGTAAATTATTTGGTTTATGGTCAGGATTACGATATTTATTAGCAATTTGTTGAACCTGCCAACCATTTTCTTTGCTAAGTTGCATGGCCCTCATCCCCACCGGACGGCAAACCTCTTTCATTGTTTGCTTAGTGGGGGCTTCAGTCCTGCCTTCCAAGGAGGAGGCCAGCCCAGTTCGCATGGCATCCAGGGATTCGATTTCCTGCACAGCCTGGGCTAACTCATTGGCATTAGGAATGATGGGAGCAGCGGTGGCGATCGCCGCATTCCCCCCGAGGAGCAGTAGGCTGATTCCGATGATCAGCATCAAACTCAAAATCCGTTGTGGTAAAGTTTGCATTGATTTCTCCCGTTAAGATTGACTAAAGGATTATTTTACGATGGGAAACTGGTCAATGGAAATTGATTATTTCCTGCAATGCCCTGTGTGAAACAGCAATAAAAAAAGCCATTAGTCTTCGCAGGATGAAAGGACATCCGTAGATAGATTAGATAACTCAATTAAAGACTGAGCGCATAAATTCAGGTACTTCGGATTAGCAAGAAAATAAATCCTACTATTTCCCTGTTTACGGCAACCAACAATCCCTCCCATCCGCAATATTTGCAGATGCTTGGAGACATTTGCTTGACTTAGGCCTGTCATATCGCAGATTGTTCCCACACTGCATTCCTCTTCACAGATACACCATAAAATGTGTAGCCGACTTTGATCACCCATTAATTTAAATAATTCTGACAAACGCTCAAAGTTGGGCGGATTTAGGGTTTTATTCACAGATATTTGCATAAATTTAAACGTTTACCGGTTGAACAATATCTTCTGCCATGGCTGGACGAGACATCGACAGACCAAAAAGTAATCTTAGTCCTAATTTCTCGAACCAGGGTAGGCCAACTCCCAAGCGCATCTTGGCAAGAAAGTATTTCTCAAAGGCCGCCTTGGCCCAATTGACCCAGATCCCCTTAATTGCGTAGGAGTAACGACGTTTACCCGTAAGGCGATCAGGAAGCACTGGGGCGGCAATATAAGCAATACCGGTGTCTCCATACTCGGCAAAACAGAGGGCTTCCAGGGTTGGTACTTGCAATGGCTTGGCTATCGACCCTAGTTCCACAGCAATATTATGGGCCGCTACCATGGCCATGGCTTCGGTCATTTGCCCACTTTTAGGTGTCCCGATTGATACTTGCGTGTCATTAATCTGGCCTAAATGAACGCTGACCCCTACACCATAAATTTCTGGATAGTCCCGATGGCGCATGGTTGGTAGCACTGGCAAAAATCCCCTTTCGTTACCCAAACCTGATGCTTTTACAAACTTTGCACCGCGAAAGGCGGGCAAAATCATACTATAGGCAAAACCAAAGGACTGACCATCGGCAAGAAAAATATGATCGGAGCTGATATTGACGATCTGAGCATTGGTTAACGTGGCGATACCCCGCTTATTCATTAATGCCTCTGTGAGAGTTTGGGAGTGGGCCATATTGGCAATGCCTAGATGGCCAATGTAGGGTTCAGGAGTAATGTAGGTAATTTTCACCTGATCGCGAATCCCCCTACGCCGTAGGTCTGCTTCCGCAAGGAGTACATACTCATAGGCCGGCCCAAAACATCCAGTCCCTGGAGCAGCTCCCACCACTAAATCCCCCGGTTGCTGACAAAAGGTTTCCCAGGCAGTGCGAGCTTCTAAGACATGGCTAGGCGTACAAATGGAATGGGTATAGATCCCCAGACCCGGCACAAGATCATTTGCTAATTCTGCCCCGCTGGCAATGATCAGATAGTCATAATTTAAGGTCTCATGGGTGTAAATACGTTTCTGTAGGGGATCGATTTTTTGTACTTTTCCTTGCACCCACTTGAACCCATGCCGTTTTGCCAACATCGGTACATTTAATTGCATGTGGTCTAAGGGGATGTGCCCCAATCCCACCTGAACCAGTCCAGGTACAAATGTGAATTGTGGAAATTCTGAGATCAAAATTACTTGATGAGCTTTTCCCAGGTAATGCCTTAACTCGTAGGCGGCCGGCAGTCCCCCTAACCCCGCTCCAATTACGACAATCTGCGCCATTTTAAACTCCCTCCCCCCAAAAACTATTGACGAATACAACTATGTAGTTATATTCTTATAATATTGGTGCTTGTTCGATTTGGCAAGGACTAGTTCAATAAAAATCAGAGATATAAAATGTATTACTTTAGTAAAAAATTGCTGGTAGGATTTGATGAAGCTATCGGATTAGTAAAGGATTCCCTAGCAAAAGAAGGCATGGGAATAATGACAGAAATGAATCTACAGAAGGCATTCCAACAAAAACTCCATCAGGATTTTCGTCGTTATCAAGTGTTGGGAGCCTGTCATCCCAAGGTTGCCTATGAGATGTTGCAAATTGATGACCAAGCCGGGGTGATGTTCCCCTGCAATGTGGTGGTGCAGGAACACGACGATGGGAGTGTTGAGGTCTCCGCCGTTGATCCTTTGGCAATGTTTTTAATGATTCATTCTGCCCAGGCAAAGGAGATTGCTCTCTACGCCAGCGCCATGATGCAACGGGTGATCGACCATCTTTAGTCTAGTTCTAATTGACTCTTAATCCAGGAAACATTGAAGATGAAAGAAATACATAGCTTAGAAAATAGCCAGGCTCCCAAGATACCAAACTTAGGGGAAATGACCTGGTTATTTCTTAAACTTGGTACGATTGGGTTTGGGGGAGGGATCGCCATGATCGCCCTGATGGAAGAAGAGTTCGTCAAACGACGTAATTGCTTAGAGACAGAAGAGTTTTTGCATGGGGTTGCCCTTGGACAAATTTTAGGCTCTTTTCCGGTAAATACGGCTCTGTTTATTGGTTATCGTTTGCATGGCTTCCTCGGCGGTCTTATCGGAAGTATGACTTTTTTAGCTCCTTCACTAATTATGGTGTTGGTACTATCTTGGCTTTACTTTAGTTTCAATCAAATTCCGTCCTTACAGGGAATTCTAGCCGGTTTGGCCCCTGTGGTCATCGGTATTATTTTGACGGCGGCTTGGTCCATGGGACAAAAGGCGATCGCCTCTTCTGTAGCTCTAGGCATTGCCATTGGTGCGTGTGTGGGTAGTTTGACCCATATTAATCCGGTGATCATTCTATTTACAGGCGGTATGATTGGGCTGTTATTAAAATTGACTCCCAAAAAAATCAAGCTAAAAAAGCTGGCGGATACCAATCAGTCTGCCCTGGTTTTGCCCGTTGCAATGCAGGCATTGCCTCACCATTGGGCAGTCCTAGCGGAGACCCCAGTTATTCCCGGCGCAGTGAGTTTACTTACTTTGGGATGGACGTTTTTGAAAGTGGGTTTTGTTTTTTTTGGGGGGGGATTTGTTCTTATTCCTGTCCTCAAACAATTACTGATCGACAACCTCCACTGGTTAACTCAACAAGAATTTATTGATGGCGTAGCTATCAGTCAACTTACACCAGGGCCGATCGCCGTAATTTCTACCTTTGCTGGCTTTCGAGTAGGGGGCATCATGGGAGCTATGATTGCCACATTTGGTTTATTTTTGCCCTCAATTGTATTAATGTTTGTTTTATCCAAGTACTATCAAAAAGTACGTCACTTACAACCAGTTAAACACTTTTTATCGGGGGTAAATCCAGCGGTGGTAGGAATGATTGTCTCAGCAGCAGTCAATTTAGCTCCTGGGGTTTTTCTGGGGAGTGAGTCAACTAAAATTATTATCAATCTTTGCTTATTAGGAATGACTTTATTAGTCATTGGTAAGTTAAAATGGCACCCTGCCATTAGTTTAGGTATCGGTGCAATGACAGGGATTGCAGTTAGTTTTTTGCCTGGAGTATCCTAAATAATAATGGGAAAAAATATCGTTCAATATGACTTCGTAATTTTGGGGGCGACAGGATTCGTCGGTGGCATTGTCTGTCGCTATTTGCTGTCCCACGGGGAAACAGCAACAGGAAAGAACTAGGCGATCGCCCAGGGCAATCGCATAAAAATTAGTATAAATTGCTACAGATTTGAGGCGAGTAGTAAGCAAAAAGTCCCTTTTCTTTACTCTCTATTCCCCCTCGATAATTGCAAATAATGTGGTCCCAAACCGATGATTGCGGGTCGTTACAATTAATGTGGTGTTCTGTTCAGCGTGTGAGATCCAACTTAGGTCTTTCAAAAACCTGAATAAATACCGAAGGCGGCAACGGGCGTAAAACTTTCTGGGCCAAACCATAGGCTTTCCTTGGCCCCTTCACCTCCAGTTCTATCGACGAAAATGAGTCAATCTCTAACTTGTAGTCCCGGCGATAAATCCAGAGCCAGTCATCGCCCTGTGAACCCCATTCCAGACGAGGGAAGTGGTCAGATAAGATTGAAACAATCAACTCAAAATCTGACCGTCGTAATTCTGCAAAGATAACCCACTCGTTTTGATCCATACTTATTCCGCTACAGTGAGTTTATTTATTACTAGGGGTTAGACAAGCCGCCTTTTTAGAGCGTGTTTGAAAAGTAGGGTGAAGAATGGAAAATGGTGAAAAGAATAAAATTTTCACCATAATTAATGATAATCCGAGAATTTTACAGCACGGACATCACTGATAGCCAGTAGCAATTGGTAGAACCTCATTTACCCAAAGCAAAAACTGGGGGAAGAAAACGGAAAACTAGTCTGAGGGAGATACTCAATGCTATTTTTTACATGCTCAGAACGGGGTGTGCCTGGCGACTTCTGCCCCATGATTTTCCTAAATGGCGAACGGTCTATGGTTATTTCCAGCAATGGCAC
>NZ_JACJTH010000052.1:0-31742 GCF_014698595.1 Synechocystis sp. FACHB-908
GAAAAGTCCTACGGGGTAGCCCGGACAACGGTGTTCAATCGGCTGAAATATTTAGGCTATTCGTTGGACAAAGTTGATGATTTGTTCAGTTTGTCCAATGAACAAATGGCTGAGCTTGATAAACTTCATCGCTGGATAAGTGATGGGGGAAAAATGGCCGATTATCCCAAACCAGGACAATTGACCATGGTCACCGATGAGCGGGAACTAGAACAATATGGGGAAGTGATTAATTTTGATGCCCTAGAAGGGGACGAGGAACTGGGTCACGCTGAACTGATCCGGGCGGCCCAAAATCAAGCGGCGGGTATCTTAATTGCCCAGAATTTACTAACCGCTGAAATCCTGAAAAATCCCCAACATTTACCGGCGGATCTCCAAGCCCAGGTGGAGCAGTCCAAGGTGGCGATCGCCCCAAAGCCCCAGAACCCGTTAGTGATAGCTTCCCAATGGATTACGAAGGCGAAGGCTTACCAGAGCAACCAGAACCATGGTCCACTGGCGGCCTAGGGGATAGGGATGAATGGGAGCTGGCCCCACCGGCCGGGGAAGCTTGTTATCGGCAACCGGAGCTGGAAGGGCTACTCCATTCCCTTTATTCCGCTCGGTCAGTGTTGGTGACATCGGGGGAAGGCATGGGCAAAACCTATCTGGTGCGGCAGGTGTGGGAACGACTGTTATCCGATGGGGTGACGTGCCAATACTTTGAACCAGCTACCCCCAAAACCCTCCTGATGGCGATGGCTTAGTATTAGCAACGGAAAAAATTTGGTCGTTAAGGCTGAAAGCTTTATCCAGTAATGCTTCCAGACATCAAATTTTATAATTTATCTGAATCATTACTGTCCCATTCATGACTATAAGTAGGACAACTTCACCGCCTAATTACCGGAAAACCTTGATTTCTTGTTAGACAGACTCGTAAAGCCAAAAATCGTAAATGGGACTGTTTAGATGAGCGACCAAAAATTTTCCACTACTAAAACTAAGCCTATTTTAGATATATGTGAAGGTTTTTACACGTATCTCGGCATGACCCCTGGTATTGTGCTCAGCTATAAGTGATTTTGCATTATGTGCGAAACGTGAGTTTTAATGAGACAGAACCCAAAATCTCGATGATTGCGGATCGCTACAACTATTAGTGGAGCCTACGGAATGTAAGATTCAAAACTGATGGGAAAATTCTAAAATTACATCGTTATAGTCCGCATCTCCCCCGCCAACCATGTCTTCAAAACCAAACAGGTTACTACCCAGGCGGGACATTTGACTGATGCCAGCAGGATTAGCCCCATCAAAGGAGAACAGGGCCACGGGGCCAAGTTCAGGATTGTTGTTGGGATTCAAACTCAGCACTTCTCCAATGGTGGCATTGGGAATGATCGCCATGCCATACATACTTCCTCCCCGCAGGTTAACTGTTTCTTGCCCTGTGCTAAAGAAACCTTCCGGGGCATTGAAGCTCGCTCCTGTTGCCGGATTTTGGGCCCGTTTTAATGCCGCTTCCACGTAACCTGTATCCCCCGGCCGGAGATTAATTTGGCGATCGCCATCGGTATCTATGCCCCCGCTTAAGCTATCCACTTGATAGAGCAAAATCTGATTTTCGTAAGCCCCAGCCCGGCCGATGGAGATTTGCCCCACCACCAAGTCATCTAAATTGCCAGGGACCACCAGGGCCTTAGAAGCAATTTCCATGGTCAGCCCATCAAAACTAATCTGGTGATATCCACGACTTTCTGTTTCCACAGTCACCGGAGTGTTAACTGAGAAAACAGTCTGGCTTGAACTTTCGTTATAAAAAATATAGTACCCACCGCCCCCTAACTCCAGGCTTTGTAGACTACCAAAAAATTGTGATTCCGTTTGAATCAAGGCATTCAGTTCCGTAAAACTTTGCTGGGCGGAAGCACGGTCAAACGCTTGCCCAGAAGCGGAATAGGCATTTTCAAAAACCACTTGCTTTCTTGCTAGGGCCGCCTCCAGATAACCTGGGGCATCTGGCAACAAACCATCAATGGAGCCATTGGCATCATCCACCATTACCCAACCGATTTGATTACTTTCCTGTTGGTTGGTAATCAGTCGGAGTTGTAAGACTCCGTCCCCATTGGTGGGGGCCAGGAATACGCCAGGATTGACCTGTACTAAGCCAGGGTTGACGATGGCAGGAACATTTAAGCCTGTGATCACACCGTTGCCCAAACCATCTCCGTCCCCCCTGCCCTGATCGAGAAGATGTATTTTCAGGGTATCGGCACGACCATCGTTGGTGGTGTCAAGGAATTCCACTCCACTCTCTCCGTTATAGAGGAATTCTTCGTACTGACCACTAATTTGGTTAAAACGGAAATAGCTATTTAGTTCAGTAATGCCTTGGAATGGCATGGTAACGCTCGCTGAACCTTCGGGGGCCGTAACACTGAAGCCCATGGCCCCAAAGGGAAGGGCCGCACCTAACTGTTTTACTACCTCTGGTGCAAGGGAACCTGAGTCGAGGTTACGAATTTGATTACCATTATCTGTGCTCAGTTGCAGGAAATTAGAGCCGTATCTTTCCCCAAAAATATCGTCGATGGCTTGAATTGCTAAGCCAAAACTGCGGTTGTTGCCTCCATACTCGTTATTGTCCAACAGAGGAACTTCAATCACTTTCGAGATTTCCCCCGGTGCAAACACCAATGTGCCCAAAATGGCGGTATAGTCCCGACCGGCGATCGCCGTATCATTGACGGTTTGATAAAGGGCGGTAACGGATTTACTCAAATCCCCACTGCGGTTAACGGTGAAAGTAAAGACTCCGGCATCTTCCCTGGTAGGGTTTGCCACCACAAAGAATTGGGTTGGTTGGCCGTTGCTTGCTGGGATAATTGTGGTGATCCTATTCGGAGAAGCGGCAGAAAGTAGTCGAGAATTTGTAACCGGAGTGGCATTCGATAATCCAATGGTTTGATTAATTCGATTTGCGGTGAACTTCACTTCTGTCTTAATGTTGGGGGCAACCAAAACATTGGCAGTGCCAGCTTGGTAACGGTCGAATAGGGTACCAAATAGGTTGAAGGAATCTACTTTTCGGAATTCAGCATCAAGGATAATTTCATCGTTGGCATCCCCTAAAATCACTAAGTTGTTTTGGGTGCCAGTCATTTTCATGACAGTGGTCTTATTGAGGGTGAGGGTGTTACTGCCATAGTTCGTCATGTCAATGGCAGAGATATTTTGTAGGCGCAAGCCTGGAGAAAGGGGCGTTAAATCCCAATCCTGTCCCCGGTATCCTTCCAGTTTGAGGTTGTTAAAGCCACTGCCCCCATCTATCCTTTGGAAGTAGGTATCAGCAATGATGATGGTATCGTCCCCAGCCCCACCATAGAGTACATCTCGGCCACCATTGCCCATAAGGGTATCATCCCCTGCTAGTCCGATGATTACATCCCCTGTACCAGTTCCTTCTAGGATGTCATTGGCTAGGGTTCCTGCCTGATTGACGGATTTAGTGAAGTCTCCTCCAAACAGTCCATAGGTTAATCCCACTGTGCCATCAGTCCCAGGGGCACCAATGATGAAGTCCTTGAAACCATCTCCATTCATGTCTCCACCGCCACTGACGGATTCCCCAGCACGGGAATAGGAATCTGAGCTGGCCAAGCCATCAATGACAAAGCCATCTTTGCCTTCTAGGGAATTAATTTCTTCCGGGGTGATAGTCGCCTTATTTGTTAGATGGGAACCACCAAAAAGAATGTAAACCCGCCCAGCATTGTTATCGAGGTAGCTGGGATCTGAAAAAATAATGTCGTCATAGCCGTCTCCGTTAACATCTCCCGCCCTCGTCACTGGTAAAGGGTAATAAACAGGTAAATAGGTCTGGATCTGGGTGGATTGGAAATTTTTCCCCGTAGCATTGCCGTAAACTAACCGGAGTGCTCCCCTGGTACTGCCAGCAACCACATGGGAATCCCGCACGATGAAGTCCGCAAAACCATCACCATTTACGTCGCCCGCCTCATACGTTGAAGGGGATTGACTAAATTGACTATCAATGGTGAGAAAATTAGATATTGAGATCCTTTGAGCAGAAGATAATATGGGGCCACCAAACACGATGAATATCCCATCCTTTGATTGACTTAGAAGATCGTCATAGCCATCTCCATTAATATCTCCAATACCACTACCCACAGCCCAACGACTACTGAACACCATTCCCTCATCTCCAGAATAGTTACTAGAAGGTAAGGTGGAAATTTTCCCAGAAGCATTGCCGAGATAGATGTATGTAAATTCTGAATCGAAGGCAACAATATCACCATAACCATCACCATTTAGATCCCCTACTGGAAGAAATTCAAATAATTTTTCTTCTAATTTAGAACCGTGGAAATTTTTATATTGTAAAGTTCCTTGAGAACCGTCAAAAGCAGTTCCTTTTTGAGCAAGGTTAATATTTTTTATATTGCTATCCAAGTGGAATAATAGATCCTGACCTTGAGTTTCTGATGTCCATTCAATTTCATAATCACGACCTGTCCTCGAAGCTCCACCCAATATGTTACGCAACGCATTTCCATCATAATAAAAGCCGTTATAAACAAACAAAAGACTTCCTTTTGTATGGGTGAAATCACCTCCGCTACTTGGTGTGACGACGGTATCATTCCCCAAAATAAGGTAAGCATCGCGCGCGCTTCTGAATTCCAAGTCGCTGGTTATCATTGGCACACGTCTTGTGCTAATTAAGGATGAAATAACATTAAATTCTTTGTCTACAATGCCAGCAACAACTCTTTGTCCATCTTCTGCTTTCAAGTTGTAATTGAGAGGCATGACCATAAAACTTCTTTGGCCATCCGGAGCTGTTATGGATTCCCCAGCTAGTAAGGATGGCAAAACAGATCCCCATACACTACTAGGATAATGTTGTTGAACAACATTAACAGATTGATCAAAATCATATCCGAATATTTTGATGTCGTTTCGACCAGGAACTGCATAGTTAAATCTGTTCGATAACATTACAAAATCATCCCCTACCCTCAAATAAGTTATTTGTTCTTCGGTTTGGTTATAATGTTCTTCAGAATAAGTAACAATCTTATCTGATTTATCTTTAAACAGAAGACGATCTTTTCCATCCAAAACACCAATTTCCATCTTAACGATGCCAGCATTGGCTTGGCCACCTATCTTTTGAGGTGTACCATGAAGATAAAAAATTAGTTCACCATTCTCTTCTAAAGTTAATCGAGACTGTTTTCCATTGAAGCCGACACCTGGAGCATATATAGACTCTCCTAAACCGAGAGAGGAATGGTAGAGTTTTAGATCTGTCGCTGAATTGCTTAAAACAAATCCCGGATTTGCTAACCGTTCACGCTGTCTTATTTCCTCCCCTGGGGCAACAACTACATCAATGGTGGCGCTGCCCAGACTATTTAGATAGTCGCCACCATAAACGATAGTGAAATCATGGACTTCTTTGGTTTTGGAGCGGGAATTATAGATAATAAAGTCATCAAAACCATCATTATTAATATCACCAACACCCTCAATACTTTCAAAATTAATATCTGTTATTACATCTTTTCTCAGGAAAACGGATAACTGACCCACTCCAAAACCGGCATCGATTAAATCCCACGTGGGGCCGCCAAACTGAATAAGGATACTATCCCCATTCCCCGCCACCCCAGTGTCTGCATAGCCGTCACCGTTAATATCCCCCAAGTTAGTCACACGACGGCCATCAAAGGAATATTTGGGTTCACTTCCTTCGTAGCGGTTGATGATAATACCGTTATCGTTGGCTAAATTATCGAGGCGGACACTGCCTTCTTTTTTTAACCAGGGATGACCAAAACCCACATAAACCTGATTGGCAAAAGGGGCGCTGAGGAGCATATCCCCCACTGTATCTCCGTTGAGATCAAATCCTTTGGCTACGGCGTAACCAGCTAAACCTTGGGCTATACCGCCGTTAAAAACAAAACTATCATCGGGAATACCTTGTTTAAGGCTGATAGTGGTGGGGAAATTCCCTTTGCCAATTTCAAAATTCTCAACGCCGAAGATGACGTAGTTTTGGCCTTTTGCTCCACCTGCTTGGGGAACACCCACTAGAAGATCATCAATTTTGTCGTTGTTTACATCGCCCACACCGCCCAAGGACTGACCAGCATAGTTAAAGACATCTCCCCCTGCAATCAGTACATCACTTTCTGTCATTACAGAATATTTATCTTTGAGCCGGATGCTATCACTACCGCCCCGACCTCCGAAGATGAACACTAAACCCGATCGCCCAGCGGCTTCTGGAGCGGCCATAGAAATGTCAATATAACCATCCCCGTTCATGTCCCCGGCACTGGTGACAACTTCCCCTAAGCGCATATCCCCATCTTCCAAGGGTGAGCCATCGAAGATCACCCCTTTGCCACTCAAATTTTCATCATTGAGGGGACCATTAACGGTCAAATTATCACCACCAAAGATCAGGTAAGCCCTACCTGTATTAAGGTCTCTTTCGGGGGCAACTGAATCAGTACCAAAGTTGGGAACATGATTCAACACGGATCGATATCTGCCTAACTGCTCGGCGGAAATTCCTTGGGGAAAACCTTGCCTGTCAAACTGAACAGTCTGGTGATACCCCGGTGCTCCAATTAAAATGTCAGCAACAAGATCTGCATTGAAGCTATGGGCGTTGGGGTTACCAGTAGCCCCAGGACGGACAATAGCAACGGAATAACCGACTTGACTATGCCATTGATTGGCCGGGTTGGGGAAAAGCTCAAACTTACTTTTTGCTGTGCCTCGTTTTCCCTCAAACAGTAAGTTATTAGTTCCCAGAACTATGGTTTTATTGCCGGAGAAAAAATCGGCGCTTCCGTAAATGAGATGTACGGCACCAACAGCTTTACCTTCACTATTTAGGGCATTGGGAGCGCCAATGACAATATCATCAAATTGATTACCGTTCACATCTCCGGCCGCCAGAGAAAAACCGGCATTACTAAGCCTTGTCCCCTCGATTGTCACCACGGCATTATCTGGTAGAGAGGCTAAATTAATGGTGTGTCCTGAACCTAGATATTTACCACTGATGACATAAATTTTTCCTTTTTTATCATCCGCATCCGGTGCCCCGATAATTAAATCATCAATGCCATCCCCGTCAATATCTCCCACCGCCATGGCGTAGCCAATTTTGTCTCCATTTTTGCCTATAATTAAAGCGCCTTCTGCTGGAACATCATCATTTTTTAGCGGGATTCCTGTTAGCTCATTCAGCTTTTTATTAGTCCCGGCGGGCAACACCCAAACTAAACCTCTTTTATTCAAATCTTCATCGATTTGATAGGGATGACCAATGGCAAAACCAATCTCCCCATTGCGAATTTTGCCGGCGGCGAGGGATTGCCCAGCTCCAACGGTATCTATGTCAATAATTACACCACTATCTACTTCAGCCAGGGAAGTAACTTCTTTTTCCAAAATTTCTGCTTTGACGATGGAACTTTTACTGCTACTGCCTTGAATGTTGGGGGAGGGGGCGAGATTATCCAAGGGGGGGATAGTTCCACCATCTTTCATGGTAAAGGTAACACTGTAGGTCTTATCTGACTGAACATTGGGATCATCAAAGTACAGATCTAATACTTCTTTGACCCCCATGACAGTATGTTCAAACGCCCCATTTTTCAGGTCATTGACCCTTTGACCTGCCAACATTGCCCCCACTAAATTTGATCCTAATGGGCTTTCAATGTTGTTATTGATCGACCAAGTATTGCCTTGTGCATCCTTGATTTCAATGCCAGTGATGGTGCGTCCAAAAAGGAACTCATTTGGCAAAGCCAGGGTAACTTGCAGATGTTGATCCAATACTCCATCAGGTTGCAATCCATTGGATCCGACCATATCAACAGCGGGAGTGCGGCTAAGACTGGCTTGGGTTGGGGTTAATTTATATTCAGCGGCAAACTGCTCCGGGGTACCCCATCTTTCGCCATTCCAAACGCTGTAGTAAGTGGCTTCTTCCGCACTGTCAGGATCAACGTCTCTCGCGTTAAAGTGACTGGTAATTTCCCCCGCAGGGGCATTGGGATTAAAAGCAACAACATATTTGCCTGTGCTGTCGAACTCTACCGCATTAGGATCGGCCACGGTGAGGGGTTTGTTATAAATAGCAACTTCATCTAGAAAACCGTTAAGGTTATAGCCCACCAGAATCGGATTATCACTGGGGGCAAACCTTTCCCCGATGGTTTTAGCAACTTCTTGTCCATTGATGTAAAGAATAGATTCTTTTGTGGTGCTGTTATGGGTGGCAACAACATGGTGCCATTGGCCTTGGTCTAAAGATTCAGAACTAATTTCCCCGGCTCCGGAGTTAAAGACAATACTTCCATTGTTCCCAGTCACTAAATACCAATCTTCTATCTGCTCAAATTCAAGTTCTGCGGTGAGAGTAAAGCTTTCTGCTTCATTGACAAAAGGCCTGTTGGAAAAGCCAGTTCCTGAACTGAGAATTTGGTTACTATTAACCTGTATCCCCGACAAACTCCCAGATTCATCGGGGGTAAAGTTAAAGTTGGGAGCTAGGGACTGAGAGATGGTGCCGGGGGGATTAGCATCGAAAATAGAGATGTTGTCCCCAGCCTTCAGGCTAACAGTAAAGGTTTCTCCAGCCGTAATGGTATAGATTTGTCCACCTATTTGAATTTTTTGACCTGCGCTCAATTCGATTCTTTCTTCTCTATTTTTATCGGTGCCAGGGTCAAAACGGCGGACAATAAGTGTGCCATCACCAATAACAACATCCTGGGGAGTATTTCGTATGATGTAGACATCATCAGTTCCAATGAAGTCTAATCCTAAAAAATCATCTGGTTCAGCACGAAGGGCAAAACTTTCTATCGGATTAAAAGGAATGTCAAGCTGTTCATTAGCTCGAAAGTTAGTTACCCGTAAAGTATTGGGAAATATATCTTGTCCTGAATTACCTAGATCAACGCTATCTGGCGTGATCAAGTAAAACCATTTACCATCTGTGTCTTGCCCCTGGGTAACTTTGTAGGTGAGGGTAGCCGTGGGAAGAGTTGCAGGAATGGTAATAGGCTGACCACGGGTGACAATGCCTTTGCCGGCGGCGGTGTCTGTAAGTTTGACCCAAGTTTCTACGCTAAAACTTGTTGGGGTGACGGTTTGCTTATCTGGAATACCAATGACAAAAGCACCTTGGCCATTGAATCGAACCGCCGGATCTGGGTCTTGGCTGAGTGCTCCTTCCTGGCCAAAAGTCATATTTCCATCGTAGAAACTCAGATTACTGACAATGCTGTTACCAAGATTTCCATAGTTGATTTCGGACTGGTTGATGGCGGATGATTCCAGTCGAAAGTAAAGCTCAGGGGAATCATTGAGAACACTCACAACGTAGGGAGTTTCAGCGGTATTGCTCCAGTACATTGCCGGTTCGCCCTCTAACTGTCCTACCTTGAGGCTAGAAATCTCAGAGCGATTTGGCGTGTCAATATCTTTTGTCGGATCTATCGCAACCGGAGTACTCCACGTTTCTTCAGTCGGATCAAAGAATGCGCTATAAATCCTCTGGATGCCGCCTTCTGTGGCATTGGCCTCAGCATTAACCCAAGCCAAATGCAATCGCCCATCATTGAGGCGACCTATGTCAAGACGATTATCAGTTCCCTCCAAGGTGATCAACTTTTCTGGATTTGACCAGGTGCCATTGCCAATTCGGACGGAGTAGTAGATGTCTGTTTCCAGAATGCTGTCTAGGGTATTGGTCAAATCATCGACACTGTGGCTACCAATTCCGTCTGCCCGAGCATGAGCCCAAACAGCCAACAAGCTAGATCGATTATCTCGGCTAATAAATTTGGCAATAACTGGGTCATAGTTCATGCCCTCGGAGCCTTGGAGAGGAAGGGCGGTGGGGATCGACCAGTTGGTGCCAGCCAGTTCACTAACTTGAACCCTGGTGGTCAATTGATTGGCACTGTCACTAATGGGTTTGGTGCTGTCCGCTCCGTCGGCAATCCAAATCAGCGCAGTCTCCGCTTGGGCACTAGGACCCGCAAAAAAGACTACAGAATCTACAAAGGGGCGACCATCGTTAGTTAGATCAAGAACTTCCCGATCTATTAAATTAACTTTTGCCTTAGCTCCACTTCCCCCTCCTCCATACTGACTGAAATCTAGTGTAGGTGGGTTGTTTCTGTCGTAGCCAATGCCAGGGCTTTCCACCACAATTTGTTGGATCACCCCCTTTTCTACATAGGCCATCAATAAGGCATTGCCGATGCTGGGAACAACCAAGAAGTTGCCACTTTCTCCCCCAAGATAGCCACTACCCCCTTCCTCAACTGAAACAGATCCAATAACATAATTATTCTGCGAGGCTGTTGATGGAAAAGCTGTCAATAACTGAGGTTGGGCAATGCGGGTAGTGGGGCTAACGGTGCTAAAACGTCCGTTCTCATGGATAGCAGTGCTTCCTTGATAGGGACTATAGGCCAGTTTCAGTCTGACCATTTCAGAGTTTTGGTCGTTATGACTAGCATCGTCTGACAATAGACCAATGCTTGTGGTTTGAGCAGATGAATCCGTCGTATCTACAATGTCGCCACTTATGTCCCAACTGAATGTTAAAACGGCGGCTCTGGCTTCAATGGATAATTCGTAGGGTATTTTGAAAATGAAGGGCTGGGGGCCACTCAAAAACTCAAAATCAAAGCCTGTACTGATAGTTCCTTCTGCTCCTAACAAACCAGCCAAAATACTTCCAGAAAGACCACCAGTAGCTAAAATTTCTATTAATAAACCTCTCTGGGTTGTATTAAAGTCATCAAATTCACCCGGAAAAATTAAGGGACCACTAGCGGCAAGGATGTCACTGGCGGCCAATAAAGAAAAAGCTGTATTTACTCCAGCAAAGATTTTGCCTCCAGCGCCTAGCCCTGGAGTTCCCTTTTTATAGTTGTTGTAAGCTGTTAACCAAGTTATTGCCTGAAAGAACCCAGCCCCTCCTCCACCAGCTCCAGACAGTCCATCATAAAGATTTGGCTTCGTATCGGGTTTTAATGTGAATGGGGCTTCGGCATTGGGGCCTGGATCGCTACCAATTCCCTGATAGCCAATGGCAAGGGAGAACTGTATTAACGCCTGGAGTCGGGCTAAGGCTCCCTCCAAACCAGGTATTGACGGGATATTGAAGGTAACTCTTTTGGGAAAAGCGACTTTCAAACCATAAAAATTTTCGAGGGATTGCAATTCCCCGTTTGCATTGGAAGATTGGGAGCCACTAAAGTTAAGGGAAAATTGAATTCCACTAAATCCTTGATTGGTATCTATTGAGGCGTTGTAGGCGGGGTTATTTGGATCCGGCATAAGTCCGCCGTTGACCGGATCATCTATTCTTGGATCTAGCTTTTGGTTACGCCCAAACGCTTTCCAGCGTGTTTGCTCCTTAACAAGGTCAACACTTAAAGCTAGATCAGCGTCAACGGAATAAACGTCATCTGAGTCCCTCGACACCTTTGTTTTAATAGCACCAGACAAGTTTATACCTAGCTCAACCCCAAACAAACTGGCAAATTTATTGGCTTCTTCTAGTACAGGAAGAGGGAATGTTGTACCTTCAGTAGTATGTTGAGTTGTACCAATGGTGATATCAAATCCCCAAGCTGGTCCGCCTGTGGCAGGCAAAGAAATATCATTCTGGGAATCTGAATCAGTATTGGACAAAAAACCATTGCCAGGGGTTGGGGAAGAAGCGGACAACAAGCCAGCACTTTGGAAACCCGACTGTTGAAGACTTGGGGAATTTGAGGGAGGTGCATTGAGCAGTATTTGGCTCAAACTACCTGTCCGATTAGTTTTGGCTACGTAGAAATCGGGATTGAAATTAAGGGCATCTGCATCATCGGGAATGTCGGTGGTGCCGGAAGCATTTACTTCAGGGTTAGGAACAAGGAATAGGCTTCCAGTTTTTCGCTCTAGCTCTATTAGCAAAGTTGAGTAGTAAAGATCCTTATCTCCCTGTTGCGGGCTTTTTATGTCCTCCGCCAACTGCCCTGGGTTGTTTTGATAGTCGGACTTGCGGGGATCCGCTATCTTTAAAACTTTTTGAGTAACGACTTGTATTAGACCATCTTGCCCAATGCCCAAATCAAAACTGGTATTAGCTACCGCATCTTTGCTAACTTGCACTGCATCGGACCATTCCAGCCTGCCATCGTCTGTGTAGCGACCCACGGAGACGTAAATTTCGGCGGCGTTGCCTATGCCCTGAATCCAGGCAGCTACCAGGCCTGGAGCGTATAGCTTTCCACTTTGGTCAACGGGGATAATATTACCGGCCAGGAGCTTAATGTCAGAGCCGCCTTGGGCATTACTGACTGTATTTTTATCTACCCAGGCCCCAGCACGGCTATCATAGTGAGCATGGTAAAGACGGCCATTGTCTTCCCAAACGAGGTGTTTAGTACCTGCCGCATCGACAACAGGGGCGGCATAGGAGGCATAAGGATTGGCCATGGAAAACCTTGCTCAGTTAGGGGTTGAGCGTTAGATAGAATAACTGAATTTAAAAAATGTGGTTAACTGTCTTATACTAAAGCTAACTGTAGCACTCGTTGGAAATAATTGTAGCATAAAAGTAATAGGTAAAGCTGAATTATCAATGCTGAAACTTTAGCTTGCAAAAAGGAGGAGTAATTTTGAGAAACTGAATAAGGAGAGATTGAGAAAATCAAATTCAATGTATCCAATAATACTGTCGCAGCAGTCTATTTCTTTGTATTTTTCGACGATACAATCCTAGGATAGAGAGTTGATTTGATTCAGCACATCAATGAAAAATTAGGTAAATTTTACTCTTTGTTTTGTCAATTCATAGAAGCCCAAGATAATTATTTGATCAAAGTATTTTTTACTCAGATAATGCCATAATATTATTAATTTGTTTAGAAGCATTTTGCGGTTCTAGTCCCAGAATGTTCGGATCACTTCTTATCTATTTTTCATAAAATTATTGCAATAAGAGAGATATGTTTTTGATTAATTTAGCAATTAAAACTCGAAGTTTTAGTTACTAGTTAATTAATAATTCCTCTCTTTCTACTGAACTTAGCTTAAATTTGGGGTAAGTAAACACCCGCATTAACTCTGTAACCGTTACCTTCGATACCAAATTTTGCTATTTGCTATACTGAGGCTGCTGGAAATATTTAATAGAAGTGAATATGTTAGGTCGCCACTCTGGCCGAAACCGAGATAAGTCTCCGTCGAATGTGGAGCTTAGTCCACAGGAAAATGCTCAATTCCAACGGTGGGCAGAGGGTTTGGTGCAAAATCCAGCTATTATGGGCGGCGAAACTGTCTTTCCAGATAGCCGATTGACGGTACTGCGGGTTGCATCATTAGTAGAGCGAGGAGAAAGCCCTTCGGTCATCCTTGAGGATTATCCCTATTTGAAACCCATCGATCTTAAGTTTGCCCCAATCTATTGCCAATGCCAGACTTGTGATCGAGCTTACCAACCCCTTTAAATTACTGATTGATGAAGACCTTTCCCCCTCCATTGCCCAAGTAATTAGTCAAAAATTGGGTATTGAGGCGGTTGCTGTTAGAGATAGGGGCTTAATTAACGCTGAAGATCAAGCAGTTTTTGAGTACGCTTACAAAAATGACTATATTGTTGTCACTGCCAATATCAGAGATTTTGAACAAATTGCTAGGGCAACAGAAATTCACCCAGGTATTATCTTCATTTGTGATGGGGAGTTGATCCGCGCTGAACAAATCGAGGTTGTCACCTTAGCGGCGATCGCCTTGGCAGAAGAAATGGCTACAGGAAGAGACATGATCAACCGTGTGCTTTATGTGGAAATTGATAGGTCACTCCGCTTTGAGACTATGCCAAACTGAAACTTAGGGAGTTACAATCGCAGTCAAGCATAGGCGATCGCCAACAAAGCTGGGGTTTGGTCAAGTGGGAATGCTGAACCCCCTTGGGATTGGCGCAAGCGGAATGAGTAGGGGTTGATTGGCGATCAGCACCAAGAAACCGTATACTAACTCTGTAAAGATATTGAAAGGCAAAATTCTCTCTTATATCGAAAATCTCGACAAACTTGAACCAATGCCTGACATTCAAACTTGGGAATACAAAACTATCCGCTTTGATTTTCTCGGTCGGGGTATAACCCAAGAGTTCAATCTTCTCGATGTTGACGGCACTCGTGTCAAAGGCTGGTCAATGAATAACACTGCCATCAAAACTTTGCCACAGATGATGTTAGCTCTGGGCCAGGAAGGTTGGGAATTGGTTTCCCATGTTGTTAATCAAGACAACCAAGCCAACAATGTAACTCTTCACTATATGACTTTCAAGCGTCCCGGTGAGCTACTAGTTGAGACCGAAGACCCTGCGCTAACTGGTTCTGCCAATATTAGACAAATTCGCGACAAGTTTTTTGTCATTCCATAAATACTAAAAAGACAAAATAATACCAAAATTGTCGTGATATAAAATTTTATACAAAAGTCATGTATTTAGATAATTTTTAAAAAAAGTCCAGATTCTTCTGAGAATAGGATGATAAAACTTGATTACGGCAGATTCTGAATCAGTCTAATACACATAAAGCGGCTGTAAACCTGATTTTATAGGGAGTTTACTGTACCAGATGAATACCGTAACCGCCGTAAGAGACAAATGCCTTCGCTATTTCCCAACGGAGAAAACGGGGATTTGGGTAGAGTACAAAACAGATGCTAATCTAAGGGATACCGAAAATATTTTCCTCAATAACGAGATTTGCCGTTATTTTTTGCGGGAGGTAAAACCCCATGTAAATAATGCCTAACTTGATCTGAGTAAAACCACTATCGGTTATGAAATCAGTTTTAATAAGTACTTCTATAAACATCAACCTCTGCGATCGCTATCTGAAGTCACTGAGGAGATTCTCCTGCCAGAGTCAGAAACAAAAGGCTTGTTAAAAAATTTAGCTAGTTTTAGAGACTTAAAGTAATGCAAGAAATTCAGGGAAAAACGCGTACTGTTCAAGAATTGCTCGGTAACGCTAAATATGGGATTGATTATTATCAAAGAGAATACCAATGGCAAACTAAAAATATCTCTGAACTCATTGATGATTTAACCAACCGCTTTTTAGAAGATTATCAACCAGGAGATGGGGAAACAGAATTTGCAAAGTATGGATATTACTTTTTAGGCTCTATTCTTATTAGTGTAAACGACACCAAAAAATTCATTGTTGATGGTCAACAACGCCTTACTTCTCTAAGTTTATTACTAATATTTTTAAATAATCTTCAAAAGAAAACATCCTCTAAAACTATAAATATTGAATCACTTATTCTCTCTGAAAATATTTTTGGAAAATCATTTAACTTAGATGTTCCAGAGCGCAATGCTTGTATGGAAGCTCTCTTTATTGATGAGCCTTTTGATGCGACACAACAGCCAGATTCTATAGTGAATTTGGTGGAGAGATACAATGACATAGAGGAGCTATTCCCAGAAGAAATCAGACATGAAGCTCTACCATTTTTTATCTTTTGGCTACAGACAAAAGTACTGCTAGTAGAGATTGAGGCAACGTCTGACAATGATGCATATCTAATTTTTGAGACGATGAATGACCGGGGCTTATCTTTATCGCCCACTGAAATGCTCAAGGGTTATCTTCTCGCTAATGTCACAAATCTTAATCAACGAGCACTCGCAGATAATACTATAAAAAAATGGCTACTTGAGTTTAAGCAGATTGCGAAAGAGGCGGATGCAGATTTCTTTAAAACTTGGTTCCGTGCTCAATATGCCCAGGATATTAGGGATCGTAAGAAGGATGCCAAGCCAAAGGACTTTGATTTAATAGGGACAGAATACCACCGCTGGATTAGAAATAATGCTGAAAGCGTTGGCTTAAAAACGAGTAATTCTTTTTTTAAATGGATTAATAATGATCTGAATTTTTATGCCCGTATTTACAAGCAGTTATTAGATGCGTCTAAAGGTTTGACTGAGGGATGGGAGAGAGTTCGTTATAACGCGGATCATGGTTTTACGCTCCAGTTTCAGTTGTTAATGGCTCCGCTTCAAAGTAGTGATACAGAGGAGATAATCAAACAGAAGGTTGCTCTGGTAGCTTGGTTTATCGATAGTTGGCTAAATCGTCGGCTATGGCATTTCAAGTCGAATAGTTACTCAAATATGAGTTATGGGATTTTCCAAATTACCAAGAAAATTAGGGGTCTTGATGTAGAAACGTTACGCACAACTTTAATTCAGCGTTTTGAAGAGGTTATTTCAGCGGAAAAACTAGATTTTTCTAACCATCTCTATCTACATAAGCAAAACTCCAAAACGCTACATCGGCAACTGGCACGGATGATGGATTGGCTAGAGCGAGAATGTGGGATGAATGGCAATTATCAGCAATATATTGTTCGTTCTGGAAAAAATGCCTATGAGATTGAGCATATCTGGGCAAATCATTTTGAGGAGCATACAGACGAGTTTTCTCATGAGTATGAATTTCGGGACTATCGCAATCGTTTGGGGGGTTTAGTTCTGTTACCAAAGTCTGTGAATGCAAGTCTTCAGGACAAACCCTATAGTCATAAGGTGAATGTCTACTCTACTCAGAATCTTTTGGCTGGTTCTCTACATCCGCAGACATATGAAAATAAGCCAAAAGTCAAACAAATGCAAGAAAGAACTGGTTTAGATCTTAAGCCTATTTACCAAGAGGATGGGAAATCTCAGTTTACAAAGGTTAGTTTTGAGGAGCGATTCGCTTTGTATCGAGGCATTGCTGAGCAAATGTGGTCTGTAGAAAGTTTGAAAGAGCTAGTTTAGCTCACATTACGCAGGTTGAAAACTCCAATAAATAATATTTTGACAGGAAAACCCTATGACAGGATTATGGTTGCATATGATGGAAAGGGCATTAAGACCAGCACCGAGGAAGGATTACCTAGTATTGCTTGACCACACAAAAAACGATACCATTCAGGGATTTCCTACCAGAAAAAGGCTATGGACATTGGAGGGAGTAGAAAATTTTGATGGCGATCGCCAGTTAAATGGACTCAAACAGAGGAGTTGACCGTCAATGAAACCAGTTGGGTAAAAACCTTAGCTACCATTAGCCCCGCTTAGTTACGCTAATTAGTCCACAAGGATCATCAAGAGGAAAATAAAATGACGACTCAATCTCTCACTGCTGAATTTGCCATTGAACAACTAAAAATACTTTGCCAAGATGGAGATGTTTCCGATGCTTTTCCACACTTTGAAAAAAGTAGCGATGATGAAGATGAAGGCGTAAATGAGAATGATATAAATAACTTTGTCGGGATTCTTGCAAAATCAAATTGGGAATCAGAGGAAGAGTTTTTCAAATTCTATAAATTCGTAGGCTATGAACTCTTTACTACAGCTTCAGACCCTGAATTATCTGATCCATCTGGAGATAAAACTCTTATTCGTACATCTCCCCATGACATTCAATTTAGCCCCTATACCCTTACTTCCATTGGTGGCTATTTTGACCTTTACGCCAGGGCTCGTGAATTTTTAAAACAAGATCAACAAAATGGACAATATGCGTATGAAGAAGTCGAAATACCTCCTCAATGTGATGCTGAGTCCGAAGATATAACTGTAATAGATTTGATTCCTGGTGCCACAGCTTACATTTATGATCACGGATCATATCTATCAGGTCTTAGTCCCCTATTTGATAAACTTCAAGTTCAGTTTTGGTGCGATCTTATTTACTTTTTAGGTGCTGGTTACGTAGAAAGTTCCTATAGTTATGATGATACATTTCCAAAAAGGGATATAGCACTATGCCTAGACAATGGTGTGGTTTTGGAGCACTTATTTTATGGTACTGAAGAGACTAATAATGATACCTATATCTATAGTCAAGATTGCATTGATCATCTTTGTACAAACCAATCAACCACAAGTCAAATACTAAAAACAATTGCATTGGCCGCCACCCGTAATTATGAAAAATTAGCCGCTGAATTGGAAGAAGAAGAGATTTGGAATGGTTCTGAAGATTCCTTTGAGAAATTTCGTGAATACATAATGGAAGATCTTGATTGGGATACAGAAGAAATACTTGAAGCAGTCAGATCCCATCCTAATTGCACTGATGAAATTTTAGAAATTATTGCCCAATATGAATCAGAAAATTCTGATGATGATGGAGAAGAAGATGACCTATAACAATAGCAAACCTGGAAAAATCACCTAAATTGGACGAGGAAATCATCTCGTTTGGTTTTACGATATGACTGGTTGCACAAAATGTTATCAACATTAGGTCTATAATGCTTACACAGCCTATCTACTCGCTGAGAAGCTTTGCCTACATATCCGTACAAAAATTATTTATTTTGTTCATCCAGATCGATAATCTCCAACAAATATATGAGAAACCTGGACTAATCTAATGTTTCGTCGCTCTTCATGGATGGAACATCATCAGAATCAATTAATGTCCAAATTGCTGTATATGAAGCAATATCTATTTTACTTGTCCCCTCACAAATAACAGATTGTATTGGCTCTGCATGAAAAGTACAATTGGCGGTACGAATAATATATTCGTCTGAATATCCAGCGCCGTTCCATAAAATGGCTGGCGTTTTCCAAGTAATCTCAAATGAAGTTGGAGTCAAGAAATTATAAGTTCCAACCTTCTCTGACTTTACCCAAAATGATTGATCTTCACTTTTGAACATAATTGTTGCATTTTGTTTTGCATTTGCACCAATTCCCCTGGGGTGATATATGGTCTCTTCCATTTGAAATGGTATCTTCCTGTCAAATTGAAATTTCCCAAGTGATTTTTGAAAGCGTACAGATCCGCAGACTGCTTTACTTTCGTCAGAGCTCAAACAATTATAACTTACTGTACCATCATTATTAATGCTAAATGAACCATCTTTACCTTTAGCTAATCTTCCTTGTACTTTTTCTACACCTCCAATACTCTCAATAAAACTTCCGTCTTTAATATGAACGTTAGCGATAGTTATATTTCCATCTTCTGAACGAATAAATGCAGTTTTTTCTTCGCTGAAAGGCCCAATAGCATTTATAGGACGAAAATAAAGAAATATTGCGTAACCAGCAAAACCACAAATTGTAGCGGCGGCGAAGCTACCAGCGACTTTTATGGCTAATAATCTGTTAATTGAGATTTTTCTCATTACTTAACATCCTTTGTTTTGTTCAGCATGTTTAAATTTAGGTATTTATATCAAAGCCACAACATCGTAATTTATTTATGGTTTTAAATATTACAGGCAGTTTTGAAACCCCCAAGGTTCCTCTCCCAAGGTAATTTCAGGAAGACATTTATCTTCTTCAACACCTTTTCCAGGGATATAGGAATAACTGCGTCGATAATCACTGCCTGCCAGAGAGAAGCTTATTCTTCCTATGACTGGATAACATGAATCCATGATTTGTTTGGCTGCATTTTTTAGAAAAACAGGACTTTCCATAACTTTGTTACCATTTTCATGGTTACGTGGGTCACTTAAGTCGCCAAGCTGAACATCTATCCAATCCCGTGCACCTTCTAACGGTGGATTACCCGTAAGGTTGTTTCTATTTGCGTATAAAGAAGTTTTGAATTTATCTTCAATTAAATCCTGAAAAGATCGCATCCTATTTCGACACTCTTCAGAATATGCTCCGGCATTTGATGGTGTCGCATTTAGTGGAATTAGTAATATGGTGGTTAACAATAATAGTAATTTTTTCATTGATTACAATAGTATCTATAGCGGTTTTGCGTAGAAGTGAGATTGGCCATAAAGCTTTACTGGTTGACTTTATGTGCGTAAAAATTGCCATGAGTATTTTACATCTTTTTAAATTCTTACTACAACCAGAATATGATCAAATCCGTAAAGGATAATGCTAATTTCCTAATTGACTAACAAAATATGAGTACTGAGAAGAATTTTGTGTAAGGGTTTGGCTTCTAATTGTACATTTTTGGCACGTTGAGCCAATTTAGCCAGGATAAAAACGAGATTCCCCAATTATCACCAAGTTTGACTAGGGGTTTATGGAGATCGCCTATCACAGATTCAGCAGGCAGTTCCCCCCGTGCCGAGATAGATGTAAATCATTCACTTACGGCTAAAACCTATATCTAGCAAGGATTCTAGGCTTAGCGTCTGTTTTTTCCCTTTTCTGTAATAACCTCTATTCAGGCAAAATTTACTAGAGGTTAATGGCGATCGCCAATGGGAAAAGCAGTTGCCTTTGGCATTGTTGCTAGATTCGGATGTACGAAAAGCTCAATTGCTACAAGCATAGTCCGCCCGGTTCGCTTTGCTCTCCCGGCTCCTAAAAAAATGATTATCCAGTTGTTGGTTTGTGGGGTTTATCTATTTGGTCGCTTTGCTCCATTTTTAAAGGAGCGTTCCGGCACGCCCCCCTCACTGGACTACAGCAAAGCAAAAATGTAATGGCGATCGCCAAAAGATCGGTCAAGTCATATTCGTTCCAATGACCATTTCAACCCTTAATTGTTCTGGTTAGCGACAAACCGATTAACGAGTTCAACATCAATATCTAATTCCTTGGCAATTTCGGTGATTGTCAGGCCTAATTTCTTGAGCAGAGGTATAGTTTCTAGTTTCGCCTCCAGCCTACCTTCTAGTTTGCCCTCCAATTTGCCCTCTAATTTTCCTTCCAACCGACCCTCCAGTTTGCCGGCAATTTTACCCTCCTCTAAAATTTCTTGATAGACAGCGGATTCCTTCATAATTTCACTCCTTAAAATTGTCTTGATCAGCTCAGGGGCCAGCAAAATTCCTCCAAAAACTGAGGTCGCTGCCATGAGATTTGCTTTAACTCGATTATCCTCAATCTGTTCCAATGCAGTCGCCACTTCCCTCAATTTTAATGTAGGGTCAGAGGTCTGCGTCAATACCGCTAGGGGCAATAGCCCTGGGCTTTGGAGAAACGCTTCCGATGGTTGCTCCCAAAGCCGAATCGCTTGGTAACGGTGCAAAGTCTCTCCCACTTGAAAACTATCCTGATAAACCAAGTCATTACTACTACGCTTTAAGTAGATGACAAATTGATGCATCGTCTTCTGGGGGAAACGGCGATAAACCCTTACCCGATAGTCCAACATGCGAAAACCCATGGTGGGGTCAGGTTCGGTTTGGAATTCCAGATGCAACACTAAGTCTTCCGATTGCTCCAAAATCAGGGAGTCAGCCCGAATTGGCTCCAAGGATAATTCCGTTGGACTGAGCTTGGTCAATTTGATTGGTCGCCCTAACAACCAGGCGGCATAGTCTTCGGAAAATGATTCGGCAAGGAATTTGCAGAGATTGTCAAACATACCCAAATTTTACTGGCGATCGCCTTGAGTAACTTCAGTTTGGCGGGAAGGGAAAATCCTCAATAGGTTATGGCTGTTACGTCCAACCCAGAAAAGTTTTAGTACAGTTGATAGTGAAGCTCTCCCCATAAATTATGCCTGCCAACGTGCTACCAGAAATTTACCGCCCCAGTCGGCGAACGGTTTATGAGTTGCCCCTTTACGCCTGTCCGGTATCAGCCGGTTTTCCCTCTCCGGCGGAGGACTATTTAGAGGGCAAGTTAGACCTCAATCAATATCTGATCAAACATCCTGCCGCCACCTTCTTTGTGCGAGTGACTGGGGATTCAATGATTGGAGCCGGGATTCATGCCGGGGATATTTTGATTGTGGATCGTTCCCTGGAGCCACGGGATGGCAAGGTGGTGATCGCTGTGGTCAATGGGGAACTGTTGGTTAAACGGTTGAGGATGGAAAAGCAAAAAATTTATCTGGCTTCTGAAAATTCTGACTATCCGCCCCTGGTCATCACCGATTTAATGGACTTTGAAGTATGGGGCGTGGTCACCAATGTGATTCATCCCCTATGAACAGTATTGCCCTGGTGGATTGCAATAATTTCTATGTGTCCTGTGAGCGGGTCTTTCAACCCCTATTAAACGGCAAGCCGGTGGTGGTACTTTCCAATAATGATGGTTGTGTGGTGGCGAGATCGTCAGAAGCCAAGGCTTTAGGAATCAAGATGGGGGTGCCGCTGTTCAAAATTCGAGATTTGGTTGAGCGACATAATATTCAGGTTTTTTCTTCCAATTACTGTTTGTACGGCGACTTATCCCACAGGATAATGACCAGCCTGCAATTATTTAGCCCTGTCGTGGAAATTTATTCCATTGATGAAGCGTTTCTGGAACTGACTCCAAATCAAAGTAATACAAATTATGGGGAAGAAATTCGGCGTTGCCTTAAACAATGGGTAGGCATTCCCGTTTCTATTGGCATTGCCCCCACTAAGGTACTCGCTAAAGTGGCAACTGATGTGGCAAAACAATCCGGGGCTGGAACATTTTGTTTAGACAAAGCAGAAGCGGCTGATACTATTTTGGCAACGATGCCGATCGCCGATATTTGGGGCATTGGACGACGGTTAGAGAAGTGGTTTACCACTAGGGGCGTCTCAACAGCCTTGCAATTCAAACAAGCCAATCCTGAACTTATCCGCAAAAAAATGGGGGTCGTGGGGCAACGGCTATTACTAGAACTCCAGGGTATTTCCTGTTTACCCCTAGAACTAATTCCTAACCCAAAGCAAGAAACCTGCGTTTCCCGTTCCTTTGCTCAAGCGGTAACGACATTGGATGAATTACAAACGGCGATCGCCTTTTTTGTCAGTCGGGCGGCGGAGAAACTGCGGCGACAACAGCAAACCCCAGCAGTGATGATTATTTTTGCCCGCACCAGCTTCTTCATTGAGCAACCAATTTCCATCTCCCAGACGATTGCCCTGCCGACTCCAACCCATTACACCCCAGAATTACTTAAATTGGCTCAAACCAGCCTCAAACAAATCTTTCGACCCCATCATCCCTACAAAAAAGCTGGCGTGATAATGACCGGGTTACAGTCGGAACGCATTGTGCAAGGCGATCTTTTTGAACAACCACGGGATACGGAACGGCAACAGCGGCTTATGTTGACGGTGGACCAGCTTAATCAAAAGTTTGGCAGGGAAACTTTGGGTTTTGGTATTTTCGGGCAACAACAGGATTGGCGGATGAAGTCCGACCTACGCTCTCCCCGATTTACAACGGCTTGGGATGATTTGCCAGAGGTAAAGGCAGGATTTTATTAGGAGTTTGATGGCGCAGCGTAAAGCCTACCAACTGGCGATCGCCAAAAGTTCTTGCTGGTTACTGATAGGAGGCAAAGTCCGCCCAGCTAAAGCCCGGCTTTCTGTGGGGTCTATATTTGATGGCACCGTGGATTACCACCGTGCATTGAGAATGTAGGCGATCTATCCATAATCAATCATATATTTCAAAGATCCAATTAAGATTTTTTAAACATATTTTTTATCAGGGATATAAAGAACTCATAAATATCGGTGTAAAAGTTGATACACAACTGCAATAATCAATCCTATCAAAGCTCCCACTGGGCCAAAGAAAAAGATTGAGGTCATCGCTAATTCCAAGGGTTTATCCTGAACATTAGTGGAGAAATTATTGACAATGAAGATTCCAGCCATAACACCAAAAGCATAGCCTACCAATGCAGCAAGTAATGCAATGCCTATAAATTTGAGCATATTTCTAGTTTCATTTAAACCAAGAAAAAAGAATAAACTTTAATATCAGGAAGGTAAGAATAAAGATGTGGTTCCCGGCACTTTGTGGTCGTCGTCCCTCCCTTTTTTTACTGCCTCCCCACCCCCCCGCCGGACGAAAGCTAACTATCAAGGCACAAAGTCACTGACCGGCGGCCCCCCGAGTGGGGGCAAGACAGCAAGAGATAAGCCTGAACTTTGATATTCCCCCATTCCACAGGGTTTGCCGGTATAGCGGCGGGGAAAAATCATTGCTCAACACCAAAGGAACAACCCTAAACCTTGCGGGGAATTCTACGATGGTTGCCCCTTGTGCGCCGCACCACGCTAATCGGTAAATGGCGATTGCCAAAAGTTCTTGCTGGTTAATGATGGGAGGCAAAGTGCGCCCAGCTAAAGCCCGGCTTTCTGTGGGGTCTATATTTAGTGGCACCGTGGATTACCACCGTGCATTGAGGATGTTGTAGGCGATCGCTAAGTTTTACTAGGGGTTTACGGTAATGGCCAAAAGATCAACCATATTTAGTCCAATGACCATTTCAACTTCTAATTGTTCTGGTTAGCGACAAACCGATTAACGAGTTCAACGTCAATATCTAATTCCTTGGCAATTTCGGCAATTGTAAGACCTAATTTCTTGAGCAGGGGTATGGTTTCCAATTTGCCCTTGAGTAAGCCTCGTTGTTCCCCTTCCCGTAAAATTTCTTGATAAACAGCGGATTCCTTCATAATTTCACTCCTTAAAATTGTCTTGATAAGTTCAGGGGCCAACAGAATCCCTCCAAAAACAGAGGTTGCTGCCATGAGATTTGCCTTAACTCGATTATCCTCAATCTGCTCCAATGCAGTGGCTACTTCCCTCAATTTTAATGTAGGGTCAGAGGTCTGCGTCAATACCGCTAGGGGCAATAGCCCTGAACTTTGCAGAAATGTCTCCGATGATTGCTCCCAAAGCCGAATGACTTGATAACGATGCAAAGTCTCCCTTAACTGAAAACTGTCTTGATAAACCAAATCATTGTTACTACGTTTCAGGTAGATGACGAATTGGTGCATCGTCTTCTGGGGAAAGCGGCGATAAACCCTCACCCGATAGTCCAACATCCGAAAACCCATGGTGGGGTCAGGTTCCGTTTGGAATTCCAAGTGTAAAACCAAGTCTTCCGATTGCTCCAAAATCAGGGAGTCAGCGCGAATTGGCTCCAGGGATAATTCCGTCGGACTGAGCTTGGTCAATTTGATTGGTCGTCCCAGCAACCAGGCGGCATAGTCTTCGGAAAAGGATTCGGCCAGAAATTTGCACAGATTGTCAAACATATCCAAATTCTACCGGCGATCGCCAAAAGTCCCAATCGATTTGATTCGCCCTGATAGTTGAGAACTTTGGCAACAATTACTAGGGGTTTATAGGCGATCGCCAAAATAGAAGTCAAGCCATATTCCGGCGAATGGCCATGTCAACTCTTAATTATTTTGGTTAGCAACGAATTTATTAACCAGTTCAACATCAATGTCTAACTCCTTGGCAATTTCGACAATTGTAAGACCTAATTTCTTCAACAGGGGTATGGTTTCTAGTTTCGCCTCCAGCCTACCTTCTAGTTTGCCCTCTAATTTTCCTTCCAACCGACCCTCCAATTTGCCGGCAATTTTACCCTCCTCTAAAATTTCTTGATAAACAGCGGATTCCTTCATAATTTCACTCCTTAAAATTGTCTTGATCAGCTCAGGGGCCAGCAGAATCCCTCCAAAAACAGAGGTTGCTGCCATGAGATTGGCCTTAACTCGATTATCCTCAATCTGCTCCAATGCAGTGGCTACTTCTCTCAATTTTAATGTAGGGTCAGAGGTCTGCGTCAATACCGCTAGGGGCAATAGCCCTGGGCTTTGGAGGAATATCTCCGAGGGTTGCTCCCAGAGCCGGATCGCTTGGTAACGGTGCAAAGTCTCTCCCACTTGAAAACTATCCTGGTAAACCAAGTCATTATTACTACGCTTTAAGTGGATGACAAATTGGTGCATCGTCTTCTGGGGGAAACGGCGGTAAACCCTCACCCGATAGTCCAACATCCGAAACCCCATGGTGGGGTCAGGTTCCGTTTGGAATTCCAGATGCAACACCAAGTCTTCCGATTGCTCCAAAATCAGGGAGTCAGCCCGAATTGGCTCCAGGGATAATTCTGTTGGACTGAGCTTGGTCAATTTGATTGGTCGTCCCAGCAACCAGGCGGCATAGTCTTCGGAAAATGATTCAGCGAGGAATTTGCAGAGATTGTCAAACATACCCAAATTTTACTAAGGGTTTAATCTAATCCATCCAACTTATCCAAAAGCTTTAAGCCCTCAGTTACACTACCCCGGGCCGCCATTAACCGAAAACGATTATAAGCATCAAATTCAGTCAGAGCAATGGTTGAAAGCTCCTCAACTAACTTATTCACACTAATTCCCCTAGACTCTGCAAGCTGCTTAAGTCTGGAGTGTTTATCATCCGGCATCCGTATCGTTAAAGTACCCATGGTTTAGCCCCTCAATAAGTGCTCTGGTTTCAAAATGGACAAGTGAGGAAAAATTAACTCTGTTCCTTGAAAATCCTTAACATTGTTGGTCGCAATATAGTGGGCATTACCAGAGATTGCTAACTCAATCAAATGATTATCTCCCTCATCCCTTAAATTGGGTCTCCACAGATAGTAAATATTAATCCACTCACAAACTGACATCAAAGCCTCTAGTAAACTAATAACCTCAGTGCGGCTCAAAAGACATTGACTGATAATCTCTTTACGACCCACTACAGCTTCATACTCGGCAAATAAAGCATTTCCCATAAGCGGCTGATACTCACTCAGCAAGCAACGTCTAATTAGTTCCCTACTTGGCCCCTGAGAACCAATCAAGGCACCCACAAAAACGCTGGTGTCAATGACAATTCGGTTATTCACAAAGCAAATGATAGCACATACACTGTCATTGTTAAATTTTCTTCTCCAGTCATTGGCGGCGAACGGCTTGGGATGAGTTACCAGAGGTTAAGGCAGGATTTTACTAGGGGTTTAAAGGCTCATCCGTGATGGCGATCGCCTAATGAAAACTACTCTACTCATCAATTGATTTTCTTAGGGCCTTAACTGCACTGCGTTTGGTTTTAGCATCCAGACGTTTTCGTTGGGAACTGCGGGTTGGTTTTGTGGGCCTGCGTGGTTTAGGTAAAGTTATAACGCTACTGATTAACCCTTGGAGTCGTTTTAGGGCTTCTTCTCGATTCTGCTCCTGGGTACGGTGGGATTGGGCTTTAATAACCACAATGCCATCTTTAGTAATGCGCTGATCATTAAGGTTTAACAACCGTTCCTTATACACATCGGGTAAAGAGGATGCCCCAATATCGAAGCGGAGGTGAATGGCGGAGGCCACTTTATTCACATTTTGACCTCCTGCTCCCTGGGAGCGAAGAGCGGTCATTTCGATTTCTGTTAGGGCAATACTGAGGCTTTTAGTTATCTGCAACATAATATTTTTATTTTCTCACCTATGACAAAAATGAGGAATCGTTAGCCCTGGAAAAAGTATGGAAACCCAGGCGATCGCCGCCAATCGGTTACCCTAGAAAGCAGAAAGGGAGAGCCACTAAATCTCCCCATCCTATTTGATACGCAAAAGGAATTCTAACTCACCATGGCAACCGTTACTGATACAGACCTAAAGGAATTGAAAGACTTGGTCATTGAGGTCAAGGTGAGCCAGGCAAGAATGGAGGCTCAGTTAGCGGGCATAGATAAACGGCTTGATGTCATTAAAACCAGGGTGGGCGGACTAACTAACTGGATTGTTGGCATCCTGTTTGCCCTGGTTGGTGGATTGCTGGGACTGTTGGGCAAAGCGATTAGAAAAGAAAACGACCCGGTTAATGGCGATCGCCGCCAATCCGTTACCCTGAAAGTAGAAAGGGAGAGCCGCTAACTCTCCCCATCTATTGCACAAAATTTAATTGGAGTGTAGCACTATGTCCACTGTTACCGAGTCAGACCTCAAAGAATTAAAAGATCTTATTGTTGAGTTGAAGCTGGGACAGGCTGAAATGAAAGGACAGCTTGCAGGTATCGATAATCGCTTGATTAGACTGGAAACCAAGATGGAAACTAAGTTGGACACATTGGAGCCATCAATTCAAAAAATCCCAGATCTGGCCGAAAAAGTTGGGGAGCTAAAAAACTGGAAGCAAATCGGTCTAACTCTTGGAGGTGCAATCATCGGGGGAATAATCACCTACCTAGCAAGGAATGCCAACCCTTAAGAATAGGTTTTATTTCATTGGCCTTGATTGCTAAATATGTTCACACAACAGCGGGATCTACTTGCATTCTGCTTGGAGCAACCGGCTACCATTCCCCAAGCTCAAACTGATGAATCGGTAGAGAAGTTAGGAGTCACACTTTACCTATCGGCACAACGTAAATTTAAACTGCCTTAACATAATTCCGAGGGGGCACATGACCACCATTACTATCGATTAAAGGCAAGGGAGTATTTATACTTATTGCAACTTATAAAAACGACGAAATAAGGGTAGATTATAGTGAAATAAGAGTAGATTATGCTAAGCAGTAGATAGAATAAACAAAGCTTATGCCCCAGATGGTTAATTGACAGTGGGAGAATAGCTTAAACAAAACTTAACAAGAATGATGTAGCCCCTGAAGGACAAGTATCAATCCATACACTACTAGATAGCGATGGTTCTAGTGTGATGTGCGCTGATTCTATAGTGGAGATTAATATTTTACTTTTTCAAAAGCGAAAATACACCACTTGTCATTTTTATTTTCAAAGTAGAATCTATAAGTACCAATAATTGGTTGTCCAGCTGCGTTGCTAGCATTAACCCTGATTTTATATATGGCACCCTTTTGATCGTTACTAATCGAATTATCACCTAAAATTTTGTAATCCGTGGGAGAGAAGAAAGATTGTTCAACGAATGAATTACACCAATATTTTTCTTCACGGTCGCCATTTATAACTGTTCTAAAATAATCTTCTATCGGGTTTTTTATCTTATTTCCGTTAGTTAATTGTACTTCTGGTTTTTTGTCCAGTTCTACTGGTTGTTTTTTGTCTGTTTTTTCTTCTCTTTTTTTCAATTCGACATTTACTATTTCTCCATGTTGTTTGATTTTTCCCTCAGCAGTTTTAGAAAATGTAGTTCCAGGTGGTATGTCTGAAAGTTTCTTAATTCCTTCAATACGCTTTTTAAAAGCATTTTGCTTATTAGTTAATAAGTTATCATTACTAAGCTGATGAGCTTCATTAAGTAATTTTTGTCCAGTAGCAAAAAGAGATTTTCCAGTTCGTTCATTTTCTAGACTTTGATTGGCAATTGATAAATTTTTCTCATAAAAATTTCTATTATTATTGATTTCTAATAAAAATTTCTCATCTAACCCGGTTACAGAAATCTTATTTAATCTGATAATAGCTTGTTGCCATTTATCGATGATATTTTGCCATACTTCAATAGAATGAGGAGGATTTTTAGCTAAATTAATAGCTTCTCCAGCCAGCTTCTGAGCTTCGTTAAAATTTTGATTTAATTCATTGAGAAGAATTAAATTTTCTTTTTTTTCATTTATTTGTTGTAAAGATAACTCAATTTTTTGCTTATAATCTTGTGCAGCCTCGTAGGGTAAAAAAGGACAGTTACGAATTGCAGAAAGTTTTTTAATTATAATTTCATGGTCTAAAATCAACTGTTCTAGGTTATTAATATCATCTGTAGATTGCTGGGCACTATAAGAATTAATAAGATTTTCAGCTAGCTCGATATAAGAATAATTTTGATTTCTATAAAATACGAATAATGCTATAAGTCCTACAACTAAAAAACCAGAAGTAACCTGTACAATCAATAATAAGTATTTTTTTACTGATTTGTTGTAATTTCATAGTAATTATTAATCTTCAAATTATCTACCAGTTCCTACCATTACAGAAGCACAAGTTTCTTTAATAGCGTTGGTAATTACTTGACCATTTCTAAAGAACATTTGCTGAGAAGCAGTAGCAATTGCATTGGTATTTGTAACACCATTCCTATTCATATAAACTTTAAACCTATCATTGTAACTAGAGGTAGCATTTTTAACAGAATCAAAATGGGGCTTATTATACGACCTTGCTTGACAATAAGTTTCGACATAATAATAACCAGCATAATCAAATGCTGCTTCCGAGTTTTGTTCTGCTTTTTTAGACTGTTCTGAATGCATACTTTGAGCAAAAACAACGCTGCTTAAAGCTGTAATTGGGGTTAATATTAATAAGCTAATAAGTAATTTGATTTTCATTGAGCCAGTCTTGTCTTTGAGCATGAGAAGAGGATTGTTCATAGGTTTTGCAGTGTAGTAGTTTATTTGCACGATGGATATACCCTTAAAGATATACGCACTCTAGAAACACAATCTAAGATATTTCTAAAATGTAATATTTCTTTACGTTCACTGAGTTTTCCTAATTTGTCTGAAACGGTAAAAAAATCTCAATAACACCATCTAGTTCACCACTAGAAAAGGATAGAGAGGTCCTCCATAAAGTCCAAGAATACGAAAAGTGAGATTATCGCACTTCTAAATTTGTACTTCCTCCATCTGACGGAGGCCCGGGAGAAAATTCTTAAAAGGGGGTGCCATTCAACTGACACCCAACAGATTGGCGATCGCCTCACCCTCACCGGCTCCCTCACGATCCATGGGGATGACCGCAGTTTGACCAGGCAGGCCACTGGCACCGAAGACATTGATTGCGGTAGCTACGGCGATCCCAGCTCCAATGCAGAATCCAGGAAAGGCCTAAACCATCTTTGATTAACCTATTATCCGGCGATCTAGAAAGAGGAAAATTAACTAGCCTTCAAAAACTGAGCATCACGTCCATAATCCTTAATCCGCTGACCAATGGCAGACATTAATGAGGCTAATTGAGAAGAATCCAGATGGGTAATAAATTGCTCGGGGGAAAAAGCTACAGGAGAAAGTGACGAGTAGTAGTCGGAAGCAAAACCGGGCTTCAGATCATCACAAATGCGAATCAATTCCTGAAAGTCAGAAATTGAAGGACTTACTACACCATTACGGATTTGAGAAATATTTGTTTCACTGCGACCAGATGCAACTGCTAAGGCTCTCCCTGATATTCGCCAATGCTTTAACTTTTGGTTAAAAATCTCTGAGAAGTCCATTTTTTTACCCAACAACGATAATCTAGAATATACTTTTATGTGAGGATTAAAAGGTTGCTCCCTCAAGAGCATCCTATCATAACGTCGAAGGCATTCCCAATAAGCCTTCCATAGTTACCCAGCCCATAACTATTATGCCACAGCTTTTTAAGCCAGCATTGGCGGAAACTCAGGATACTCCAGAGAAACATCTATGACTAGGATTCATGTAACTTATGAGTTTTTGTATATCAAGGCACGTTCTTTTCCTGGCTGTTCAGTTAAACAGTATCTAATTTATTTAGCATAGGTTTACCTTAAGCCTTTATACCTGCAACTAGACACTTTCAGAACTTAATTGCATCAATCAGATCAGCGCCTTATCTCCGTAAATTCACGCAAATAGACCTCAAATTTGCCAAAAATGGCTCAATGCTGAAAATCAAATTGCAATTTAGGAACTTACTTCCACAATTTTTATCCTTTACCCAAATAAAAAAGGCGGAGGGCCTTGAGCACCCAACGCCCCCAAAAAATCATTTAATATGACTCAATTCTACAAGCTAACCAGCCAAACCATCGATCAGTTAATCGCCGCCGATTTACCAAAGTCCGCCCATAAGCTCTGGCTATGGATTTGCCGCCTTGATCCCTTTGGGAACCGCCAGGTGCAGATCACTTGGGAAAGGGCCAAGGAAGTCCTGGGCATCGGCAAGACTACTTTCTATCGTGCCCTAAATCAATTAGTTGATGCAGGGTTACTATTTAGCCACAG
>NZ_JACJTH010000053.1:0-5361 GCF_014698595.1 Synechocystis sp. FACHB-908
AGTTACCGGTGTCGAGCGAAGTTTTTTTCTATGGTTGAAGCCGTTACTATGACTGTGATTCAGGGATTTTGAAAAATATTTTGTGAAAAGGTGTTGACTTTTCTTGCGGTATTCCGTATATTGATAAATGCGCGGTTGAGAGCGAAAGCGACTCGAAAGCGCCCCGAACCTAGACAAAGAAATAGTTTGAGAGACAGAAACCAGACCCTTGTTAATTCAATTAACAAACCAAAGTCTGTTTCTACTTGACAAAGAGTGTAACTCAAGTCGGAAGAAATAGCAATAGAAAAGAGCCGAAACTTATAAATTGGTTATTTTTAACACAATGGAGAGTTTGATCCTGGCTCAGGATGAACGCTGGCGGTATGCCTAACACATGCAAGTCGAACGGAGTTCTTCGGAACTTAGTGGCGGACGGGTGAGTAACACGTGAGAACCTACCTTCAGAATGGGGACAACAGTTGGAAACGACTGCTAATACCCAATGTGCCGAAAGGTGAAAGATTTATCGTCTGAAGATGGGCTCGCGTCTGATTAGCTAGATGGTGGGGTAAGAGCCTACCATGGCAACGATCAGTAGCTGGTCTGAGAGGATGAGCAGCCACACTGGGACTGAGACACGGCCCAGACTCCTACGGGAGGCAGCAGTGGGGAATTTTCCGCAATGGGCGAAAGCCTGACGGAGCAATACCGCGTGAGGGAGGAAGGTCCTTGGATTGTAAACCTCTTTTATCAGGGAAGAAGTTCTGACGGTACCTGATGAATAAGCATCGGCTAACTCCGTGCCAGCAGCCGCGGTAATACGGAGGATGCAAGCGTTATCCGGAATTATTGGGCGTAAAGCGTCCGTAGGTGGTTATGCAAGTCTGCCGTTAAAGAATGGAGCTTAACTCCATAGGAGCGGTGGAAACTGCAAGACTAGAGTACAGTAGGGGTAGCAGGAATTCCCAGTGTAGCGGTGAAATGCGTAGATATTGGGAAGAACATCGGTGGCGAAAGCGTGCTACTGGGCTGAAACTGACACTGAGGGACGAAAGCTAGGGTAGCGAAAGGGATTAGATACCCCTGTAGTCCTAGCCGTAAACGATGGATACTAGGCGTGGCTTGTATCGACCCGAGCCGTGCCGAAGCTAACGCGTTAAGTATCCCGCCTGGGGAGTACGCACGCAAGTGTGAAACTCAAAGGAATTGACGGGGGCCCGCACAAGCGGTGGAGTATGTGGTTTAATTCGATGCAACGCGAAGAACCTTACCAAGGCTTGACATCCCTGGAATCCTGCGGAAACGTGGGAGTGCCTTAGGGAGCCAGGAGACAGGTGGTGCATGGCTGTCGTCAGCTCGTGTCGTGAGATGTTGGGTTAAGTCCCGCAACGAGCGCAACCCTCGTTTTTAGTTGCCATCATTAAGTTGGGCACTCTAGAGAGACTGCCGGTGACAAACCGGAGGAAGGTGGGGATGACGTCAAGTCATCATGCCCCTTACGCCTTGGGCTACACACGTACTACAATGGTCGGGACAACGGGCAGCGAGCTCGCGAGAGTAAGCGAATCCCATCAAACCCGGCCTCAGTTCAGATTGCAGGCTGCAACTCGCCTGCATGAAGGAGGAATCGCTAGTAATCGCAGGTCAGAATACTGCGGTGAATTCGTTCCCGGGCCTTGTACACACCGCCCGTCACACCATGGGAGCTGGTCACGCCCGAAGTCGTTACTCTAACCTTAGGGAGGAGGGCGCCGAAGGCAGGGCTAGTGACTGGGGTGAAGTCGTAACAAGGTAGCCGTACCGGAAGGTGTGGCTGGATCACCTCCTTTAAGGGAGACCTTTACCCCTTCATCTTGAAAGCAAAGTGCAAATAGAGAGAAGTTGGTCAACCAAAAGGTCGAGCAAGGGATTAACCGAGAGGTTAAAGAGTAGAAGTCTTTCAAACTATTGCCTAGGCGAGGTAAAAGGCAAGGGCTATTAGCTCAGCTGGTTAGAGCGCACCCCTGATAAGGGTGAGGTCTCTGGTTCAAGTCCAGAATGGCCCACCTAACCAAAAAAGCCAAAGAGAAGGATAAACCCTTCAGCATCCTGTCTGATGAGAGTCAGAGGGAATGCTGGATGTAAGTCCAGTAAGGACCTTGAAAACTGCATAAAGAAAAGAGAAAGCAGGGAAAATCTTGCTCTTCCTAACCGTTTTGATGTTAACCACAAGGCTTTTGGCTGAGTGTGAGACTGAAGGGCGGTGAAGGTAGGGGGAAAGATGATCCTAGTTAGCAAAAAGAAGATCTTAAAAAGGTCAAGCTACAAAGGGCTAACGGTGGATACCTTGGCACACAGAGGCGAAGAAGGACGTGGTTACCGACGAAACGCTTCGGGGAGCTGGAAACAAGCATTGATCCGGAGGTGTCCGAATGGGGCAACCCAAGTGAACTACCCGCTGAATAAAATAGGCGGGAGAGAGCAAACCTAGTGAACTGAAACATCTTAGTAGCTAGAGGAAAAGAAAACAAAAGTGATTCTCCAAGTAGCGGCGAGCGAACGGGGAACAGCCTAAACCAATCTTTTCGAAGATTGGGGTCGTGGGACAGCAACGTGGACTGAGTAGATTAGACGAAGCAGCTGAAAACTGCACCAGAGGAGGTGAAAGTCCTGTAGTCGAAAATTGAATCAGCCTAGCTGTATCCCGAGTAGGTCGGAGCTCGTGGAATTCCGATTGAATCAGCCGGGACCACCCGGTAAGGCTAAATACTACTGTGTGACCGATAGCGTAAAGTACCGCGAGGGAAAGGTGAAAAGAACCCCGTTGAGGGGAGTGAAATAGAACATGAAACCGTTAGCCTACAAGCAATGGGAGCTCGATTAAACGAGTGACCGTGTGCCTGTTGAAGAATGAGCCGGCGACTTACAGGTTGTGGCAGGTTAAGGTGTGTTGCACCGAAGCCAAAGTGAAAGCGAGCCTGAATAGGGCGTTAGTCACAATTTGTAGACCCGAACCCGGGTGATCTAACCATGGCCAGGATGAAGCTTAGGTAACACTAAGTGGAGGTCCGAACCGACTAATGTTGAAAAATTAGCGGATGAGCTGTGGTTAGGGGTGAAATGCCAATCGAACCCGGAGCTAGCTGGTTCTCCCCGAAATGTGTTTAGGCGCAGCGGTTGTAAAGTCAACTTGGGGGGTAAAGCACTGTTTCGCTGCGGGCGGCGAGAGCTGTACCAAAGTGAGGCAAACTCAGAATACCCAAGAAGAAACGACCAGTAAGACGGTGGGGGATAAGCTTCATCGTCGAAAGGGAAACAGCCCAGACCACCAGCTAAGGTCCCCAAATCATCACTAAGTGAGAAAGGAGGTGGGAGTGCATTGACAACCAGGAGGTTTGCCTAGAAGCAGCAATCCTTAAAAGAGTGCGTAATAGCTCACTGGTCAAGCGCTCCTGCGCCGAAAATGAACGGGGCTAAGTGATGTACCGAAGCTGTGGACTCAGATATGAGTGGTAGGGGAGCGTTCTGTATAGGGTGAAGCACTAGCGGCAAGCAGGTGTGGACAGTACAGAAGTGAGAATGTCGGCTTGAGTAGCGAAAATATGGGTGAGAATCCCATACCCCGAAATCCTAAGGGTTCCTCCGGAAGGCTCGTCCGCGGAGGGTTAGTCAGGACCTAAGGCGAGGCCGAGAGGCGTAGTCGATGGACAACCGGTCAATATTCCGGTACTGATTATAGATTGTGGCGGGGGACGGAGAAGGCTAGTGCAACTGGAAGTTGGTTACCAGTCCAAGCATTCGAGGCGATGAGAGACGGCGAAAACGTCTTGAGCAGAGGTGTGATGGGGAGTCTCTACGGAGACGAAGTGCATGATGTCAAGCTTCCAAGAAAAGCCCGAACCACGTTAATTTATAGTCACCTGTACCCGAAACCGACACAGGTAGGAAGGTAGAGAATACTAAGGGGCGCGAGGTAACTCTCTCTAAGGAACTCGGCAAAATTACCCCGTAACTTCGGGAGAAGGGGTGCCTCCAGCAATGGAGGTCGCAGTGAATAGGCCCAGGCGACTGTTTACCAAAAACACAGGTCTCCGCAAAGTCGTAAGACGCAGTATGGGGGCTGACGCCTGCCCAGTGCCGGAAGGTTAAGGAAGTTGGTCAGGGAGTAATCCTGAAGCTAGCGACTGAAGCCCCGGTGAACGGCGGCCGTAACTATAACGGTCCTAAGGTAGCGAAATTCCTTGTCGGGTAAGTTCCGACCCGCACGAAAGGCGTAACGATCTGGGCACTGTCTCGGAGAGAGGCTCGGCGAAATAGGATTGTCTGTGAAGATACGGACTCCCTGCACCTGGACAGAAAGACCCTATGAAGCTTTACTGTAGCTTGGAATTGGGTTCGGGCTTTGCTTGCGCAGGATAGGTGGGAGACTATGAAGTTGCTCTTGTGGGAGTAATGGAGTCAACGGTGAGATACCACTCTGGTGAGGCTAGAATTCTAACTTGTTCCCGTTATCCGGGAGAAGGACAATTTCAGGTGGGCAGTTTGACTGGGGCGGTCGCCTCCTAAAAGGTAACGGAGGCGCGCAAAGGTTTCCTCAGGCTGGTTGGAAATCAGCCGAAGAGTGTAAAAGCAGAAGGAAGCTTGACTGTGAGACTGACAAGTCAAACAGGGACGAAAGTCGGCTTTAGTGATCCGACGGCACTGAGTGGAAGGGCCGTCGCTCAACGGATAAAAGTTACTCTAGGGATAACAGGCTGATCTCCGCCAAGAGTTCACATCGACGCGGAGGTTTGGCACCTCGATGTCGGCTCATCGCAACCTGGGGCGGTAGTACGTCCCAAGGGTTGGGCTGTTCGCCCATTAAAGCGGTACGTGAGCTGGGTTCAGAACGTCGTGAGACAGTTCGGTCCATATCCGGTGTAGGCGTAAGAGTATTGAGAGGAGACTTCCTTAGTACGAGAGGACCGGGAAGTACGCACCTCTGGTGTACCTGTTATCGTGCCAACGGTAAACGCAGGGTAGCCAAGTGCGGAGTGGATAACCGCTGAAAGCATCTAAGTGGGAAGCCCACCTCAAGATGAGTACTCTCATGGTGTTAAGCCAGTAAGGTCACGGGAAGACTACCCGTTGATAGGCTCTAGATGGAAGTCCAGTAATGGATGAAGTCGAGGAGTACTAATAGACCGAGGGCTTGACCTTTATTCTTCATTTTTCTTTCTCTTTTCTTGTGCAGTCTTCTGGGTTTCTTCTCAGCAAAACCCAAAAATCTTTCTTGGTGTCTTTAGCGTCATGGAACCACTCCGATCCCATCCCGCACTCGGTTGTGAAATGTGACAGCGGCGACGATACTCTGGGGGTTGCCCCACGGCACAATAGTCCGATGCCAAGTTCCTCTTTCTT
>NZ_JACJTH010000006.1:0-181285 GCF_014698595.1 Synechocystis sp. FACHB-908
CTTTTTTTGCCGAAATATTCTCCTGATTTAAATGATATTGAGCATGACTTTAGTGCCTTGAAACGAGCTAGAATGTACGCTCCTATTGACACGTCTCTTGATGAAATTATCCGTTCTTACTGTGGCGTTTAGCGTCTCAGCTTTATTTTAAACTACTATATATTGAAACCAAGCTCTTTTATTTCTTTGATAATTTCCCCTACTATCTCTGGTTTACTTTTGTATTTATCCCCCTCTTTTAGTCTTGTCTCTGGTTTATATACTTTGCTGATTAATGGTACTGTCATTCCCTTTATAATTCCATAACACATCACCTCTACTATTCCATTTTCTATTTTTCCTAGATTGCCAATATACTGACGCGCAACATAATCTGTCTTTCTTCCTTTTTTCCTATCCCCTGTTTCGTCTATGAGCATTGTTATTGCTTCTCCTTCCGCAAAACTCAGAATTTTATTAATTCTTCTTTCCCTTACCTCCTCTAACGACCAAGGGCTGTTACCGAAGAAATAGTCAAATCCTTGTCCATTTTCTAGTCCTACTACCTTAGCTATTTCTGGGAAGGTTTTTCTCTTTATATTCGCAATTAATCCTAGATGCAAGTATTTAAAGTATTCAAAGCTTCTCACTTTTGGAAATAAAATAAGTCTCTGTATCCTTCGCAGTATTTGTCAATGAATTGTACTGTTTCTTTTGCTTCACGTGGGGCAACCATATACCACCTCTGCATTTCAGACTATCTTCTCCATCTTATCCTACCCACAATGATAGAAGAGCGATATCGTTTTAAGACTTGGTGTAATTTACCTGATTGGCCACATCACCCTCAAGTTTCCGGAGACTGGTTAGGTTCTCGGTTACTCTGCTCAATTAGTAACAGTCCACCAACTCAGGGCATAGTTTTCTGGTCGGGGTGCAGTTCCACCGCCCTGATGTTTGACTTGAATAGTATATTTCCCCGTACTAGCAATGGGGCAGAGAAAATGTTCTACGTTATCAACTTTGCTTTGAGAAGAACAAACCACCGGGGTAGCCCCGCCTTGGTCAGTGATAAATAGATCTAGGTTACTTAGGGGCTGGGCTTGAAAACTCTCCCCTAGGTCATATTGTTGATTACCATTACTGTCCAACAATTGCACTAGTCTTTCCCACACAAGGGTGACACTGGCAAATTCTCCTCCCTTTAAAGGTTTAGACAAAGAATAACTGATGGTCTGTCCCGGTTGAATTGCCCCGTAATCCCAGGCGATCGCCGGGAGATCATTTTCCCCAGGCCCATAGGCTCCAGACTGGAATTGTTCTAGGGCTCGACGGGCGTTCAGTTGACCAGCTCCCATTTCCAAATCCAACGGTAGGACGGGGTCTCGGTAAGCTTCCGTTGCTAGCCAATCCCGTTTTTTACTGCTGTAAAGAGTGTAGTTTGTGCCCAAACCGGCATTGCGAATTTTTACTGCTGAATTGAGTAACACCGCTTTCATCACCATGGGCCTGCGGGCATCTAAATTCCAGCGGCTACTGTTGGTATTGACCAATAACTGGCGATCGCCAAATTCCTGCAATAAAGCAACGGTGCCCGTCACCAGAGGGGAGGCAAAGCTACTGCCACTGACCCATTCCACTCGCCCCTTCATGTCATACAGATAAAAATCACTGCCTGGAGCCACCAAGCTCACCCCCTGGCGTCTCCCCTGATTGATTTCCCGTTCCACTATTCTTTTGCCCATGCCCTCCGGTTGCCGACTCAGATTTGTAAAGGCCATGCGGTCATAGCGCCCCTGGCGATCGGCAGATTGGACAGTGTAGGCGACGGTGATGCCATTATAGTTATCCGTCGGAATGGCAATGCCTCCCGTACCCTGGTTTCCGGCCACCACAAAGAGTAGATTTTGCTGTTGGGTCAGCCAATCTAAACACAAAGTTAATAAAGCATTGCCGTCCAACTGGGCATCCCCCCTAGCGTCCCGCTCCAACGACTCCCCATAGCTCAAATTGACTGCCCGGATGTTGCTCCCATCTTGGCGACTAACAAATTGTCCGGCCAAGCATTGTTGGGGTTGCAAATTTTCTGATAGTGGCCCCATGGCGGTGGAGTAAAGTCGAGCTTCCGGTGCTACCCCTGGATAACGTTTATCCCGGCTAACCATGGCCTGGGCCACCATACCGGCATGGTCGTCAAAAAAACGATTGCGGGGGGAAATTTGATTGAGATGAAACACCCCTGTTAAACGGTAAGGGGGTTGCCAACCGCCCAACTTATCCCAAAGATATTGCACTGGCCGACCCATTTCCATCTGGCCAATGGCGATCTTGCGACCAGTTAGACTGTGGGGAGACTGATGCAAAAACTCACTTTCGATGCCCTTTTCGCTGAGATAACTAGGGTAAACTTCATTGGCAAATACAGAACCGGCCAGCAACGCTCCTTGGCAGAGAATTGTGCAATGGAATGCTAATATTTGTCGAATTTGTTTCAATTGATGACCGTAATTATGTTTGAGCAAAATTTCCTGCCATTAGATCACCGTCAAGTCTTCACCGCAGTGGGAATAAATTTTAGGATAGCGTAGCCTTCTAAGAACCTGTTTATAAAGTCTGATTCTGCCCCCTAAATCTCCTCACTAAAGCTCCGGCAATACTGGGGGACTTTGACTTAGTTTCCCCCCAAACTTGTGGAGCCAGGGGGGCTTTTCAAACACGCTCTAAAGGGCGATCGCCAAAATATCGGCCAGTTGGCTGAGGCGATGATCCACTGGCAAATCCGCTGGGAGGGAACCATAGCCATACTCAGCAAAAATACTCACTGCGCCGCAGGCTTGTCCCATGCGAATGCCCACTTCTGCATCTTCTACGTGCAACAGGGTTTGGTAATCGTAGGGAGCGAGCAATTGTTGTAGGTAACGGGGATCGGGCTTGGCAAATGGGGAATCATCCGCCGCCAGCATGGTTTCAATGGCCGACCATAAACCCACTCCTTGCAAGGCCGCTGTTTGGGTACGGCGATCGCCGGAAGTGCAGGCTAGAATGCGGTAATCCCGTTGCTTTAAAGTAGTTAAAACCGTTACCGCGTTGGGCATGGGGGCCGCCAGTTGGGGGAGATTTTCGATGTAAAAAGGTTGGACAAAATCTTTAAAAATACGTTCTACTTCTTGCCTAGGGCAGCCTAATTTTTCTAGCATGAGGGAAGCTTTCAGTCCCACTAGGGAAACCACCGTTTGGCGATCGGGCCTAGGTAAGCCTAACTGTTCAATGCCATAGGCAAAGGCTTGGTAGTTAGCTTCTTCGGAGTCGATTAATACTCCATCGAGGTCAAAAACAATAATTTTTTCGTTAGCCATAGTTAAGATGAGGGTAACAATTATTTGATTCTTTAAAAAAGTAAATTTGCAAGTTTTTAACTAAATTTTGTTCAAAAGTTAATGAAATCCAAGATTAGTTAGATTAATTTTTAATTCAGCACAACTTTTGGCCGTAACACCGTGCCATGGTCTTCTGGAGTCACCAGGGCAACGCCCAAGCATTTTACTGGGCCTAGCTCCGATGTGATTAGTACCACTCCCACGGGTAGATCTGGCAAGAGCAATCTTTGGCCGTGGAACCACCTTTTTTCCAATTCGCTATTCAGTTGAACTGTGGGTAAATGGCTTAACGCTTCCTGGGGAGGAATGAGAGGAATATGCTCCTCCTCCGCCACGATTTTTTCCAGGGCGGTTAAACCAACGCTATTATCCAGGGCCATGCCCCCACTCTGTTGCCGTACCAAGCCCGCCAACGTTGCCCCTGTTCCCAGGCGATCGCCAAGGTCCCTGGCTAAGGCTCGAATGTAGGTTCCTTCCCCACAGGTAACTTGTAAATCTAATTCCGGCTGATTCCCCGATCGCCAACCGAGTATTTTCAAATCATTAATAGTCACCATGCGACTGGGCACTGCTTGGGGAATGCCAGCCCTGGCCAATTCATACAAACGCTTACCATTAACCTGAATAGCGCTGTATTGAGGGGGAATTTGCTCAATTTCCCCCAAAAAAGTCGGTAAAATCTGTTCAACGGCGGCAAGGGTTAAATAACTAACATTTTTACTCTCTAATACCTCCCCAGCTAGGTCATCGCTGTCGGTACGTACCCCAAAGCGAATAAGGGCTTGATATTGCTTTGCCCCAGGTAAGTAGGGCAGTAAACGGGTAGCCGACCCCACCGCCAGGGGCAATACTCCCTCCGCCAAAGGATCTAGGGTGCCTCCGTGCCCCACCCGTTTTTGCCTTAATAGACGACGCACCTTGGCCACACAATCATGGGAAGTGAGGTGCAGAGGTTTATGGAGATTGAGGAAACCAAACATAGGGGGAGAATTGCTGGAGTTAAGGGGCGGCCACCAAAAACCTTAGCAGTTCCCTTTGGCGATCGCCTGCTTTGGCCGTTGAAAAGAGTTGTTGGAAGTTAGCAGAAACAATTAATTGGGATTGGGGCCTTGCCAGTCTGGACATTGTTCCGTTTCCCAACCGTAGGGATGCATGGCACACACCAACAGTTGCCCGTTGTACACATAGCCATGGTAATGCTGACAACCTTGGCAAGCCGGTTGATGATTGGCGTTGGCCGGCAGATGGGGATTAAGACCAAAGTCCCCGTCCAGGGAAGACCAGGGCACCAGGGAGGAATAGCCTCGATCATCCGTTTGATTGTTCCGTCCTTCCCGGCCCTGGCGATCGCCAAATTCCCCCAGGTCGCTTAAGTCCCCGTCAAAGTCTGACAAGTCTTCCCAGAAGGTGGACCATTCCTGCCAGAACCATTGCAGTTCGGTGCCCAATTCCTCTTCGATGGTTTCGGCTGCTTCCCCTAGGGCGTTCTCCATGTCTTCCACCCAAGTCTCCACCGCTGTGGTCAAGGTTTCCACCGCTAACCAGAGGTTTTTCTCCCAATCTTCCATAACTGTTTTGCTATTTTTTGCTATTTGCAGTGTTGACAACTTGCGGTAGACGGTTTCCCCTATGGTTAGGTTAGGGTTGACGGTTCAAACGTTGCAATTCTGCCTGGAGGGCCGCCACCTGTCGTCGTAGGGCTTCCACGTCCTCCGTTTGGGACTGGGCAGGAGTTTTTTGGGCGAGGGGATCGGGGTTGGCTTCCTCTTCATCGGTGATGATTTCAATGCGCCGGGGCTGTTTATTTTCCCCTTCCCCATGGGCGATCGCCTCCCCTTGGGCCTCTCTAATTAATTCATCCACATAGCGACGGGCTTCTTCCGCATTCATTTCCCCCCTTTCCACCAGGGTATCCACTAACTTCTGGGCATGGTTACCCAATTCTTTGATATTGCTATTGGCTGTTTCGGCGGCATAGGAAGCAATGCCAACCCCTAAATAGACTGCTTTTTGCACTAAGTCCCGCAACATAATAATTCTTACCGAAAACAACGTTGTCTTCATTTTGGCATTCCCCTCTACCAATGGCTAGGCGAGGGAAATATTACCAGGGTAGCTAGATCAGGTTTTTTCCGGCCTGGGCTTCTGCCCCCAAACATCGTCCAGCAAACTATATAAAACTGGCACCACCACCAGACTAAGTACGGAGGAAGTGAATAGACCCCCAATGATGGCGATCGCCATGGGTTGCCTGAGTTCCGCCCCGGCCCCCCATCCCAGAGCTAGGGGGAGCATACCCAAAATAGTGGAACTGGTGGTCATCAAAATGGGGCGCAGACGGATATGGCCGGTTTGCAATAGGGCTTCCTGGCGGGATAAACCCCGATGGCGCAGTTGGTTAGCATAGTCAATCAGGAGAATGGCGTTTTTGTCCAATAGGCCCAGGAGAAAAATTAGGCCAATCAGGGAAATCATGCCAAATTCGCTCTGGGTGACCAGCAGTCCCACCATCGCCCCGACAATGGATAGGGGTAAGGAAAGTAACACCACCATGGGTTCCAGTAAACGGCGGAATAGCCCCAGAAAAATGGCCGCCATGCCCAACAAGGAAAGTAAAAAGGCGAGGGCAAATTCTCGAAATACTGATCCGACCCGGGCCGATTCACCCTGCACACTCAGTTCTACCCCTGGGGGCAATAACCCCTCGGCGATCGCCGTTACCTGTTGGGTGAGATCCCCAAGGGCGTAATTAGGTAGTAAAGAAGCACTGAGATAGACGGCTCTCTGTCCCCGCAAACGTAAAATCCCTGTGCTGTCAGGTTCGGCCCCAGTGAGGCTGATTTGGGTTAAACCGGGCAAAGCCATCACCTTTTCCTCCAGAGCTTTACCCGTGGTTTGTAACAGGTCTAAATCATTGCCCAACAAAGCTAACTTGAGGGGCGTATCGTCCCCCGTTTGCACAAAGAGGATATTTTCCACCCTGGTGGTTACCCGGGGAATTTCCGGCAGAGCTTCCCGCACTTCCGTTTGCACTGTTTGGGTAGTCACCTCGCGGTCTGAGTCCAGTTTGACATAGATCTTGCCTTGGAGGGGATTGCCCTGGATGCCCACCACAGTAAACGTTTCCGTCACGGCAGGATCGGCCAAAATTGGGGGTTCCAACTCTTCCGCCACCCGTCGTCCCCGTCGTAATAGCACTGCTTCCGGATTAGTGGCCAGTTGATCAATCCAGCCAAAGGCTCCACCAGCGCTTGTGTCGTTGTTATTACCCCTGGGGGGAGTAGACAATGCCCCAGCAATTTTGGGGGGAGCGGATTGAAAAATAACGTTAAATTCCCCCCGGTCCAGGGTGGGAACAAATCCCTGGGGAATGAGGGGAATAATGGCTAAGCCTGCCATTAAACTGACTAGGGCCAGGGCCACAATCCACCAACGGTGTCCCAAAGACCAAGCTAGAACCCGTTGATAACCATTGCCGAGGGCATCTAAACCACGACTGAACCAGGACTGGGGCCGGGGAGTTTGGGTTCGTAGCCACAACACTGTCAACACGGGAGATAGGGTACGGGCCACCAGCAGGGAAACGATCACAGCCGCAGATACGGTGACCGCAAAGGGGAAGAAAAATTCCCCTAAAGTTCCCCCCAACAGGGCAATGGGTAGAAACACCACCACAATGGAAAAAGTGGTGGCAGACACAGTTAGGCCAATTTCCTCAGTGCCAATTTTGGCGGCCCGTTTGGGAGGTTCCCCTGCTTCAACGTGGCGGGCAATGTTTTCCACATCCACAATGGCATCGTCCACTACAATGCCAATAATTAACGCTAGAGCCAACAGGGTCAGGGTTTCTAGGTTAAAATCCAACGCCGCCATCACGATGAAAGTGCCCAGCAAGGAAAGGGGAATGGCGATCGCCGAGATTAGGGTGGCCCAACCGCTACGGAGAAAGGGGTAAATAATCAACACCGCCAAGACGATCGCTCCCAACAGGGCTTCAATGGTGGCCTGGGTTGCTTCCCGGATATAACCCGCTGTGGTTTCTGCTTCAATGAATTTTAACTGGGGAAATTTTGGGGCTTGCTCCACAATTAACTGCTCCACCCGGTCCACCACTTCCAGGGTATTGGCCTGGGCTGTTTTGACCACCTGCACCGCCAACACATCCTGGCCGTTATGACGAGTCAAGGTGGGGGGATTGATGGTTTGTTGGGCCAACGCCTTGACCCCTGGCGATCGAAAGTTAGCATCCCCCAGTAAATCCACCCGCAGTACCCCTGCAATGTTTTGGAGCTGGGGCATTAATTCTTGTTGCAACGGTGCCGCCATTTCCTCTAGGGATAACGTCTCGGACGCCACCGCATAGGTCACCGCCACTGATTCGTTCAAGTTGTAGGGAGCAACGGTAATTTCGCTGCCCGCTGGTAGAGTTACTCCCTGTAAAGATTGTTCCACCGCCGTGGTGGCCTGTTCCAGGGATTGGCCCATTAAAAAAATCACCGATGCCACCGTTTGCCCCGGGTAGGTGGAAGATTGCACGTCCGCATCGGCAATGGTAACTAGTTTTTCTTCCAGGGGAATGGTTAACTTCTGCTCCGTTTGGGCCAAATCCAACCCCGCACCACTGCTCTGGACAATCACCACCGGAAAGCTCACTTCCGGAAAGAGGGCATATTTGAGGGAACTAAAAGTCAATAGCCCCGCCACGGCGATCGCCAACCAAAAACCGATGGTAAAACGGGGATGGTCAATGGCCCAATGGGAAAGATTCCAGCGGGGAGCACGGGGGGACTGCATCGAGGGAATTCCTAACTTTTTCTGGGTACGATTCTTTGAAGATGAATTGATTCGCACCTCGGCTAATCTAGCAGAACATGGCCCTGGGCCATCCTTCTCCTCCGGCTTCTCCCATCGGCCCCAACAGTTAAGACCCCTGGAAATCTGTTACCATCCCCAAAAGATAAACCAGCCCCCCTTGAACTAGCTTTTTCCTAAACTTTTGTGATCTTTGAGCAAGGCATTGAAATTAAGGCCAGTGCCACAGTGGTAGAACAGTGTTTCACTGATTTGGATCTGATGCACCTTTGGCTCAACCCGGCCCTGCGTTGTGAACCCATCGGTCAATGGTCCACGGCGATCGGTGGCCGGAGTCGTTTTACTATCCAAATTCCCCTGCTCAAACCCAGCCTGAAAAGCGTCGTGGTGGAGAGATCGCCAGGGTTAGTGGTGTGGCAATTCAAAGGATTTTTCCAAGGGCAAGACCGTTGGGAATGTCGCCCCCTAGAAGAAGGTACCTATTTACTGAATAGATTCGAGTTCACTGTGCCCAACCCCGTTGTGCAATGGGGCTTTCAAATGTTTGCGGCCCGTTGGACCAGTGCGGACATGCAAGCTCAACTGCGACGGTTAAAACAGGTGGCGGAAAGGGAATATATCAACAGCGGCCTACATAGTTAATTCTCGGGGTTTCCCTACCAAAATCTTGAGTTAAGCTGGAAGAAATAAGCAGTGGCGATGACTAGGAGGTGGGCAGTGAAAGTAGAACGTCCTAATTCCCAGCAATTGAGTGGGGAAGAAACCCAAGAATTAGACTATTTACGAGCCCTGATCGAGCAGGCCGTGGCCGATGGTGTGGTCACCAAGGAAGAAGAATCCAACATTAAGGCCTTGGCACTCCACTCCAAGCCCCGGTATGAATTACTATCCCAGGAACTAGCCATGTACCGGGAACTGGTCACCAACAAAATTAATGCTGGCTTACTGGCAGGGGAAACCTTTGCCGATCTTTAACGGGAAAAGCTCCCCAACTTTGCTCTAGCTTCTGCCAAAATTTTGCTGGACCAGCGTTGTCCCCCATGGCCTAGCTAACCTATTGGAACAGAAACTAGAACGATGTCAGGGATTTTAGTTAAGGTCTAGAGGGGCCAGCGCCAATTAACGATTTCTGGCATATCAATGCCGTGTTCGTAGGCGTAGTTGGTGCAGTCAATCTGCATATCCTTGAGCATTTCCTTGATGTGGGCTCCGGCCACCCGCAATTGGGGCAGGCGATCGATCACATCAATGGCGAGGCTGAAACGGTCAATCTGGTTTTGAATCGCTAAATCCATGGGGGTGTTGATGTTGCCCTTTTCCTTGTAGCCCCGCACATGGAGATTGCCATGGTTAGTCCGTCGATAGGTCAACCGATGAATTAACCAGGGATAGGCGTGGAAGTTAAAAATAATCGGTTTATCGGTGGTAAAGAGGGAGTCAAAATCCCGATCGCTCAGGCCATGGGGATGCTCCGATTCCGGTTGCAGTTTGAGCAAATCAATCACGCTGACAAAGCGAATTCTCAGATTAGGAAAAAATTGCCTTAGCATGGCTGTGGCCGCCAAGGCCTCTTTGGTGGGAATATCCCCCGCCGCTGCCATCACCACATCCGGTTCCGTACCGGCATCATTACTGGCCCATTCCCAAATGTCCACCCCTTTAGTGCAGTTACGGATAGCGGAAGTCATGTCCTGGTATTGCAGGTGGGCTTGCTTATCGCAAACGATGATGTTGATGTAGTTTTTGCTCTGTAAACAATGGTCCGCTACGGAAAGCAGAGAATTAACATCGGGGGGTAAATAAATTCGCACCACATCGGGGCTTTTATTGAGAATGACATCGAGAAAACCGGGATCTTGGTGGGTAAACCCGTTGTGATCCTGTCGCCACACGGTGGACGTCATCAAGATATTTAACGAGGAAATATCTGCCCGCCAGTTGAGGTGTCGACAAATATCCAACCATTTAGCGTGTTGGTTAACCATGGAAGTGATCACATGGGCAAAGGATTCATAGGTGGCGAAAAAGCCGTGACGCCCGGTTAAAAGATAGGCCTCTAACCAACCTTCTAAGGTGTGCTCGCTTAACATTTCCATCACCCGACCATCGGGACTTAATTCCCCCCCATCCTGGTCTTCTTCTAGATATTCAGCAATCCAGAATTTTTTGCTAACCTCGTAGACGGCATGGAGTTTATTGGAACTATTTTCATCGGGGCCAAACAGGCGGAAATTGGTCATGTTGTTGGCCATCACATCCCGCAGAAATACTCCCAGGGGTGCAGTATTAGGGGCTTCGATGGTGCCTGGTTGGTCCACATCAATACCATATTGACGAAAGTCCGGCATTTTCAAACCCCGCCGTAACAAACCACCATTGGCGTAGGGAGTAGAGCCTAAACGCTTATCTCCCTCCGGGGCGATCGCCTTAAATCCCGGTTTTAAAGTACCTTGCTCGTCGAACAATTCTTCCGGCTTATAACTCCGCATCCAAGCTTCCAACTGTTGCAAATGGGCTGGATTCTCGTGCATGCCCCCCATGGGAACTTGGTGCGATCGCCAAAAACCTTCTACCTTATGGCCATCAACATAGTCAGGCCCCGTCCATCCCTTGGGAGTCCGCATCACAACCATGGGCCAACGGGGGCGCACGGCAATGCCCGTACTACGAGCTTCTTGTTGGATTTGATGAATTTCGCTCACACAATGATCCAACGTGGCTGCCATGGCTTGGTGCATAGATTCCGGGTCAGAGCCTTCAACAAAGTAGGGGGTATAACCGTAACCTTCAAATAAAGCCTTTAATTCTTCATGGCTAATGCGAGATAAAACACTTGGATTGTTAATCTTGTACCCATTGAGATGCAGAACCGGTAAAACTGCCCCATCCCGAATCGGGTTAATAAACTTATTGGAATGCCAGGAGGTAGCCAAGGGGCCTGTTTCCGACTCCCCATCCCCCGCTAAACCGACCACAATTAAATTGGGATTATCAAAGGCAGCGCCATAGGCATGGGATAGGCAGTAGCCCAATTCTCCCCCCTCGTGGATGGAACCAGGGGTTTCGGGAGTGCAATGACTGCCAATGCCACCGGGAAAGGAAAATTGTTTGAAAAAGCGCTTCATGCCGTCCTCATCTTCACTACACTCGGCAAAAAAGCGAGAATAGCTCCCTTCTAGGTAGCAGGGCCCCAAAAAGCCTGGTGCGCCGTGGCCAGGCCCCACCATGTACAGCATATCCTGGTCAAATTTCCTGATAATGCGGTTGAGATGGGTGTAGAGAAAACTAATGCCGGGACTAGAACCCCAGTGACCCAACAGGCGATGCTTGATCTGTTCCGGTTGAAGCGGTTCCCGCAAAAGGGGATTATCCCGCAGATAAATCATGCCCACTGCCAAGTAGTTGGCTGCCCGCCAAAAACCGTGCATTTGGTTAAGTTCTGTCGGGTCAAGGGGATTGCCAGTGACGGTGGATCTAGCTTGACCAAAGGGACTAAGGGAAAAGGGGGATGTAACCATGGAAAAAACTCCCAGACTTGTACATTTCCCTACCAGGGTAGAACCCACAAGTTATTTTGGCGTTAACCCCAAGAAGGAGGCTGTTTCATCTCGATAGCCTACACCCCCCAGCCCCATTGCTCTCTAAGAAATCCCTAGGCGATGCCCTTAGTCCCTAGCCCATGGGGGAATTTTAGAACAAGTCTATATCAGTCACTGCACCAAGGCTGCTGGAGGAAACTAACTTGGCATACTTGGCTAAAATCCCCCGGGGATAGCGGGGCTGAGGAGGAGTCCATTGGGCCCGCCGTTGGGCCAATTCCTCTTCACTGATGTTGAGTTGCAGTAACCGCTTGCCAGCATCGATGGTGATTTGATCCCCCTCTTGCACCAAGGCGATCGCCCCTCCCACATAAGCTTCGGGGGCAACGTGACCCACCACTAAGCCATAGGTACCACCAGAAAAGCGGCCATCGGTGATTAGGCCAACGGAGTCTCCCAACCCTGCCCCAATGATGGCAGAAGTGGGGGCTAGCATTTCCCGCATACCGGGGCCACCTTTGGGCCCTTCATAGCGCACGACCACCACATCTCCTGCTTGAATTTTGCCGGCTAGAATCGCTTCTAGGCAATCTTCTTCAGATTCAAATACTTTGGCGGGACCAGTGATCACCGGCTTTTTAACACCGCTGATTTTAGCCACACTGCCTTCGGTGGCCAGGTTACCTTTGAGCACTGCCAGGTGACCTTCTTGATAAACAGGGTCATCCCAGGAATGGATTACGTCCTGGCCGGCAGGGGGTTGGTCAGGAATATCGGCTAAAACTTCAGCAATGGTCTGTCCTGTAATCGTTAAAGCGTCACCGTGGAGAATGCCATTGACCAGCAATATTTTCATCACCTGGGGAATGCCACCGGCGGCGTGGAGATTAGTGGTGACGTATTTGCCGGAAGGTTTGAGGTCGCACAGTACAGGTACTTTGTGGCGAATGGTTTCAAAATCGTCCAAGCTTAGGGGCACCCCAATGGTGTTGGCGATCGCCAGCAGATGGAGCACTGCATTAGTGGAGCCCCCCACGGCCATAATCACGGCAATGGCATTTTCAAAAGCTTTCCGGGTCAGAATTTGACTGGGCAAAATCTGTTTTTTGATGGCTTCCACCAAAACCTTGGCGGACTCCTCGGTGCTGTCGGCTTTTTCCCCATCCACTGCGGCCATGGTAGAAGAATAGGGCAAGCTCATCCCCATAGCTTCAAAGGCGGAGGACATGGTGTTGGCGGTGAACATCCCCCCACAGGAACCAGCCCCAGGACAGGCATTCCGTTCAATGCCGTAGAGGGTTTCCTCATCAATTTTGCCAGCGCTGTACTGGCCCACCGCTTCAAAGGCACTGACCACTGTTAAATCTTCCCCGGCATAATGTCCGGGTTTAATAGTGCCACCGTAAACAAAGATAGAGGGAATATTGAGGCGAGCCATGGCAATCATTGCCCCCGGCATATTCTTATCACAGCCCCCGATCGCCAAAACTCCGTCCATGCGTTGGCCATTGCATACTGTTTCGATGGAATCAGCAATCACTTCCCGGGAAACTAGGGAATATTTCATCCCTTCCGTACCCATGGAAATACCGTCACTGATGGTGATAGTGCCAAACAATTGGGGCATGGCCCCCGCTGTCCGTAAGCCGGCCTCGGCCCGTAGAGCCAGATCATTAATGCCCATGTTGCAGGGGGTAATGGTGCTGTACCCGTTGGCAATACCCACAATGGGTTTCGTAAAGTCATCATCGCCAAAACCAACGGCCCGGAGCATGGCCCGGTTGGGACTCCGTTGGGTGCCCTGGGTAATTACCTGGCTTCTGGGATTGTTGGACATTGTTCTCTCCTGTCTCGTAGCGAATCTATGCTTCTGTCCATTGTCGATGGTTTATTCCCCTTTGCTCAAGCCTGGCCACAAAAAGTCAACTTAGGGAGATAGAACCTAAGTTTTGTAAAGAATAATTGCATGTGCGCATAATTTTGGTTGTCGCACCCAGAGAATATGCGTATAATCTTCTTTATACTTCTACTTATGGTTTAACCATGCCTGCACTCAATGTTTATGTGACCGATGATTTAAAAAGTCGAATGGCAAAGGTAGACGCAAATTGGTCTGATATTTGCCGAAAAGCAATAGAGACAGAACTTTTACGTCGAGAAAATAAAGGATTAGGCTCCCTTGATATTGAAGATGTTAAGGAGTGGATAACAGAGGAACTAGATCCCTTAAGTGAGCATGGTAGTGTAGTTGTTAAGCCTTATTTACACACCAAAGGAAAAGCGGCAAATGAAGTTAAAATCTTGTCACAATTTTACGAAGAAATAATATCTGAAGTCAAAAAATATTACCTCAACTCAATTAAGGGTAATTTTAGTTTACTTTTGGAAGACAAATATCAAGTTGACTTGTTGTTTCCGGGTAGAGAATGGATTTCTGGGGCGCTGGGATTACAGTTGTCACTTTTGCTTAACACACCCAAAGAAGAAGAAATAAATGATGAAGTTATTGATGGAGAATTTTTAGAAACTAGCAACTTTATTCCTTTATTAGAATCTGGATTGACACAAGTAGAGATGAAGATGGGTCAAAACAACGAATCCAACGAAATCACTAAATATATTGATATTGATCCAGAAATCCAAAGCTATCAGCAAAAAGAATTTGAAATCCCAGAGTTACCTAGTGAAATATACTCAATATTTAGGAAAGCATGGAAAAATATTTACGACCGCGAATATTGCGATCCACCAAAACCACCGACGGCGAATAAACTAAAACAATTATGGCAAGAATGGTATTATCCAGAAGCTTGGAATGATGCACAAAATTGGCTAGATAAATGGCAGAACCGCTATAAATCTAAAAAATATGTTTATGAATGGGAAAACATAATCGCTTCTTTTATGTGTGTCCTCGATGGTCAGGAATTTGATCCTTTAGATTCAGAATTACCAGAAGAATTAAATTCCTGGAATAGCTCTGATTTTTTATTCCTTTCCTTTATTGAATATATTTCAAAATTCATTTACGATGGAATTTTTTTGGAAATAACTCAAATTAATCCCGCAAAATTGTCAGCAGTACCAATTGAAGAAAGGGACGAACTACCAGAACAGCCTGGAATTTATTTTGTCCTCAACAAAGATGATGCAATTCAATATATTGGAATGTCAGTCAACCTTCAAAAGCGTTGGTATTCTCATCACAGACAATCTGATTTTGACTTAATAGAAGATGGCAAAATTGCTTTCATAACTTCGCTACCTAAACATTATCTGCAGGAAATAGAATCAGTTTTAATCAAAAGCTTTGTCCCTAAACTAAATATCAAGCTAAAACCCAAAGTTTAATGCCCATTATCAATAAATCAATTACCACGACAATACCATGGCTCTAATAGCAAGACTGATCGGCATAGTTCTCATTGGCACCGGCATCTATTTTCTGGGTAACAACATCATTTTCACTACCAACGTTTATCCTTACTTTTGGCGGGGTATTGCCGCCGATGGCTCAATTTTGGCCCTCATTGCTGGGGTGATGATGTTAGTTTTTTTGCCCGCCAGGGAAAAATCCTGGGGCTGGATACCGATTATCATCGGCGTGGTGCTGGTGTTTTTTAGCAGTCGAGCGATCCTTAATCCCACTAGTCTGTGGGAATTTCTGCTTTCTTTTGTCTCCATGGCCGTTGGCTATAAATTGGCCAGCCAAGGTCGCCTGTAGAAATAGGTCTTGTTGGGGGTAGTAAAAGGCCATGGCCGCCTAGTGTTTAGTGGCCAAGTGATCGATATATTCCCAGCGTTTTCGAGGAAATCCTCCCGATCGCCAATTGGTTAGAGGGGAAAACGCTTCATTTGTTGCACCGCAATGCGAGCATTCCGTTTTAGTCGGGGGGAAAGGTGGGGCACCTGGGGAATTTGCCAAAGCAGATCCACCGTGCGCCGGAAAAGTCGGACTAAATCCCCCTCATCCAAACTGGTCTGGCGGCAGAGGTTTTCCCACTCCATGCCCAATGCCCACTGTTCCACCAAGCCCATAAAATCCACTTCCAACCAAAGGGGAATGGCGATCGCCCGTTGATTTTGAGCTTTGATCAATTTACGTCGTAGATCCCAGAGATTAAGCCGTTGCAAATGATCCGCCACCGTCATAGCCTGCCAGAGGGCAAGGGGAGGTTGAGGGTGTTTAAGGCAAAATAATAGGCCAAACAAATCATTACTGGGACGGAGAGCGGCCAACACTACAGGGGAAGGCTTGAAATCAGTCCAAGCATCGGAACGGGGAGTTTCCGTAATGAGGGCACTGGCGGCGGCGGCCAACTGTTCTGGTTCCAAATCGTTGAATTTGCCGGAAATCAGGGCCAAACCCAACCACAATTCATTTTCCCCCCTCAGGGTGGCGGCCACTTCCCCCAACAGTGTGGGGGTATATTCCTCCAGGGCTTCCATTTCCTGCAAAATGTCAATTAAGTCTAGGAACTCCTGCCAATAGTAGGATTGACGGGATTGTAGGCGATCATACTCCTGTTGTCGTTTGCTTAGGGTTTTACGTAGTTCTTGCCGTTGGTGGAACTGCTCCAAAAGTTTGCCGGGATGTTTTTGGCTAGCCAGGGGATGTACTGCCAACAGTTTTTCCACATGGTCTACCCTGGCCTGTTGTTCTACCAGTTCTGGGCTGGGTTCTAAGGGATAGGTTTGGGGGTCTAGGCCTGCGGCGATCGCCAATGTTTCCTCATCTCCCTTCACCGATTTACCGGGAGCCAAAAGTTCCGCTGGGGGCGGGGTTAAATGCTGCCATTGGGCTGGGGACAGATTACCAATGGGCACCGCATAAATATCCCCCACAGTGACATGATACCAACGGTTATCACTGCCCAGGCAGCACCATTGGGGCAAATTATGGGCGGGGGCCAGGGGGGCAACAATGACCGCTAAACGAGGTTGATGGATTTTGACGTGGCGACCTTTGAGATATAAAAGCTGACCCGGTGCCAGGGTTTTGAGTTGATCCTTTAACTGTTGCTTTCGTTCTTTTTCCGCCTGTTCTTCCAGAATTTTCAGCAACCTTTGTTCTTCCCGCAGTCGCCCCCGGAATTTTTCGTAACTGCGTAAATCCTTTTCCCCAATGCCTGCCAACTTAATATCCAATTGGGATAATTTTTTCACCGTTTCGGCGATCGCCACCTTAGTGGGTTCCAGGGCAAACTGGGCCAAGTATTCGGCAAAGCTCCGTTCCAGCAAACTTTTTACTTCTTCCAAATCATGTTTTTGCAACAGATTCAGCACCATGCCATAGGAAGGGGTAAACCAACTTTTTAACGGTTCCGCCTCCGCTAGAGCTAAGTAAGAGGCCTCATTGGCCCCTTCAAAGGGAGTTTGCACCGTAATTACATGGCCCTCCGTATCCATACCCCGCCGCCCAGCCCGCCCCGCAATTTGTAAAAATTCCGAAGGACTGAGCATGGCATGACCTTCATTGGTACGTTTGGATAGGGCAGAAATCACCGTGGTGCGAGCAGGCATATTAATCCCCGCCGAGAGGGTGGCTGTGGCAAATACCACTTTGATCAAGCCCTGCTCAAATAACTTTTCCACCAGGGTTTTCATATCTGGCAAAATGCCGGCGTGGTGCACCGCAATGCCCCGTAAAAGGGGTTCAATCTGCTCGAACCTAGTCATGGGAGAAGATTGGGCAATCCAACCCCAGAGTTTGAACATACCTTCTGGATCGATCGCCAACGCAGTCAAAAGTCTTTGGGCCGCTTCACTGTCCTGGGGATGATCCAAATAGGCAACGACCGCTTGGACTAAATCCGGCAAACCATTGGCCAAATCCCGTTCCAACTTCTGCCGCAGTAGGGGATTTTTGCCAAAGAAAAAATCCAGTAGTTGCAGTTGGATACTTTCCTGCTCCGCCGGTTCCACCAAAGATAAATCTTCCAGGGATTGGGCCGCCTGTTCACAGCCCCGCCGACTAAAAATTACATAGATTACCGGCAACAAATTCCGTTCCTGTAGCTGTTGCATCACCAACAGGGGATAGGGACAATCCTCCCGGCGCATGCGGCGATTTTTACCAGAACGGGTATTTTTATTCCCAGCCTTGGGCAATAGGCGAGTATTAACTCCCGTTTTTTTCTCATTCAACAGGGGAAATAAACCTTTGCGGGTGCTGTAGTGAAAGGTGAGGGGCACAGGACGGAAATCGGAATTGACCAGCACACAGGGGGGGGAATCATTACGTTGCTCTCCCTGGCGTAATACTTTCAGGGAAACCCCAGTGCGGACTTGATTAATCCATTCGGTCAACTGTTCCGGGTTGCCAATGGTGGCGGACAAACCCACCAGTTGAATGGTGCTGGGACAATAAATGATTGACTCTTCCCACACAGTGCCCCGACCCCGGTCGCTGATGTAATGGACTTCGTCAAACACCACTGTTTCCACGTCCTCCAAAGAAGTGCCTACTTCCCCAATGGGGGTTTCGTAGAGCATATTCCTAAAAATTTCCGTGGTCATTACCACCACCGGGGCATCGGCATTGATCACCGTATCACCGGTAATTAAGCCCACTAGTTGGGCCGCATTTTCTAGGCCTAACTTCTCTAATTTTTCCTGGAAATCCCGAATTTTTTGATTGGACAAGGCCTTCAAAGGCGTAGTATAAAAAACCCTTTTTCCCCTGGCAATGGCTCGATAGATGGCATATTCTCCGACTACCGTTTTACCGGAACCTGTGGGGGCACACACTACCACTGACTGGTCTTGGTCCAGGGCGGCGATCGCCTCTTGTTGGAAGTCATCCAAGGGAAAGGCGAATAGATCAGCAGGGTTAGCGTAGGCTAGGGTTTTCACAGATTTAGGCAAAAGGGTGATTAAGTTCCCATTTTATCTGGTTATCCTGGAGGCAATTCAAACCGGGTGCTTTCTGTCTGTGCTTAATTAGTTAGCAGGGCTATCAGCTTGGGGAGATTCTAAGCGTCCCCGGTCAGTAAAAATTTAATCTGTTAGTAACAATACAAAACAGTTTAAGTTGTTTGAACCTGTGTAATGGCAATGGATAAGGGATGGGGTCACTTTAATATTGGCGCCGTGACTATTAAAGCTTTAGGGAATAACTCAAGGAACTCTCGCTTAGAATCGAAATGACTTGGGCTCACCCGCAGGCGCTTGATTTTTTCAGAGCAGTGCATTAGGCTAATGGGCGAACTCCCGCTCTGATGAATCATTTCCATTATTGTCTTTCTGGGTTTTTGCGTGAAAAGCTGGATTTTGTTCTCTTTGTTGGCTCTAGTATTAGCCGGTTGTGGCCAGAGGGGAGGTTTACCCTGTGTGGAAACAGACCAAGGGATGGTAGAGCGCAGAGACGAACAATCTTCCCCTGGGCCTTTTGAAAACCTGGATGTAATGGTGGGGGTAGATGCCAGTGAGTCCATGGTGGGTTTTGTCAGTCAACCTGGTGGTCGCTATGGCCAGGCGATCGCCTCTTTGCACACCCTTTTGCAAAACAAAAATTTGCCCACTTCCTATTGGCGGGTGGGGAGCAATGAAAATATTAGTCAGGCCCAACCGATTTCTGCTAACCAATTTCTGGCCGCCAGTAAAGCGCCCTTTTATTGTCGTCGGGATCAGCCAATAGCGGATTATCCTTGTGTTTCCAGTACTTTGGGGCAACTTTATGAATTGGAAAGCCCGGCCGCCGGCACATCTAATAATCAAGGGGAAAGAAATGAAGGGAGTGAAGAGGATAGCAACACTTCCACCAATACCAGTGCTACCCGCAGTCTGAAAATTTTACTCACCGACCTAGAACCGGACGATGCCGCTGTGGGACAAATTTCTGGCCTGATCAGCAAAGAGTTAAACAATAATCCCAACTATAAAGCCGTGCTCTTGGGAGTTCGGAGTCAGTTCCGGGGCAATGTTTATTCTGCCAACGCTGGTTATCCCACTTTTGTTTACAACACCACTGGCCAGGACGTGGATCAAAAGGGCAGACCATTTTTTATCCTGATGACGGGGCCCCAGGAAACGGTGGATGAATTGGTAAGGGAATTCCGTCAGCTTCCCTTAGATGTCAATAAAGCCTTTCGGGCCTCCGCCTTTGAGCTTGGCCAAGCAGATACGGTGACTCTAGACAACAGTTCTTTAAAAGGCACTATTCAAGAATGCGTAATTGACATTGGTTCCATAGACCGTCAGAGGCCAAACCAAGACCAGGAAAAGGATTGGCTTATGGTCGAACAAACCAATTGTGGTGAAAATTCTGCTAGCCCTCTGCCACCGTTGGAGTTAAATATTCCTTCTAAAAGTACCGTTTCCCTCACTGGTGGAGAGCTAACCCCAGATCTTTTCAATGTGTCTGAACCCTTTTTGACGGTGAAAAAAGCAGAAATTGCTCAAAATCCCGGGGGAGAGAATGCCCGCCTTTTATTAACCGCTGTTTTTGATGGCAATCAGGTACCCCAGGGGCAAGGAAAATTAGTTTACGTCACCCTTGGCGATCGCCAATTGGATCAGGCAGTGTGGCGGGATTGGGATATGGACATTAGTAACCCGGACGGGGCCAGAACCCAAAATTTACTGCTTTTTGTATCGGGACTACGGGGGGCGGTGGCCAATAATCAAGATGCTGTTAAGTTTTGTCTCGGCTATAGCCACTATTAAATTGCTTAATCAAAATTTTTGCTAATCTTCACGTATTAGTTCGGCAGGATAGGGGTTATGAAAATTACGGAGATAGTGGCCCTGGTGGTTACAGTAGCGATCGCCACCATTGTCATTTTTGGGTTACAGCCATGGTTGCTAGGGGGAAGTGGACTGCCTTTGAGTTTATCCCGGGGTAACTTGGATAAATGGGCCGCAGAGATTTTATTCCCCACCCTTTACGTGGTTTATGTATTGGGAGCGCTGTTACTCCTATTCTGGATTGCTAAAGCCCTCAGCAGTGGCTTCACCAAGGCCCAGGACGTGCTCAGCACCGGCGGTCTTTGGTGGATTTTTGCCATTGTCCTCGGTGTAGTGACCATGTTGGCTCTAGTGGGTCTGAGTTTCCTTAACGGCTGGTTTGATGACAGCCGTAACCTAGAACCATTTTTCTGGCTACTGGGCTTCATCATTGTCGATGTCTTGTTAATTTTCTGGCTGCCCACGGCCCTAGCCACTCCCAAATCCATGCGCTACGTGCCACCGGGGTCAATGTTATTACGCAAAATTTATGGAGGTTAGAGGTTAAGCCATGCAAAAAATTTATGCCATCGGTGTGGGGGGCAGTGGAGCTAAATGCGTGGAAGCGGCCATTTTTCTCCATTCCCTGGGGCTGTACGGCGACAACTCCGAACTAAGAATTTTATTGGTCGATGCAGATACCTCTAACGGCAACTCTCAAAGAACTGGGGTCAACTTCCGTACCACCGACGATGCCCAAAAAGCTTTTGGCCAAGGGAAAAGCCCCTTAATGAGTGGACAATTTTTCCACTACGGCACCTGGAATCCCCTGGGGGACCAAGTTCATAACAACAACTTAGCAGGGGTTTTTAACAAACAAGCTTTGCGGGCCAGTGCTCCTCCCTTAGCAAAATTATTTGATGCCCTTTACAGTCCAGCGGAACAAACTGCCGATCTAGGAGTGGGGTTTCGGGGCCGGCCTCCCATCGGTTCAGCGGTGATGAGTCGTTTAGAACTGGATAGTCTCCAGCAAACCCAGGCTGGGGGATGGCAACAGCTATTTAATAATCTAACCACGGATTTAGGGGTAGGTCGGGGCAATGATGTGGTGGTGCATTTCTTTGGCAGTATCTTTGGGGGAACAGGAGCTTCCGGGGTTCCTACCCTGGCTAAACTAATTAGTAATCAGTTAAAACAGGACAATCTTCGAGTTCGTATTCACGCATCTTTGTTGTTACCGTACTTTGCCTTTGAACGTCCTGACGACGGCGATCAAACGGTGTTTGCCGAAACTCGCTTTTTTGCCCTCAATACCCAAGCGGCATTGCAATACTTAACGGAGCAGTCCCAAGGCTGTTTTGATAGTGTGTACTTGATTGGGGACAATGCCCAAACTAGGTATGATTCCCACACTGGGGGCAAAAATCAGGAAAATGGGGCCCATTTTGTCGAACTGTACGCCGCCCTGGCCGCTAACCATGGTTTCGATCAACCCATGGGGGAAACGGTGGCCCACTACATCAGTCGGGGGGATATCAATAGTCTGATTTGGACGGACTTGCCGGATGACGAAATCGCTAAATTAGCCCTCAGTAAGGGAGTGCGCTTTGCCTACGCTTGGTTCTATAACTTTTCCTTGGAGTTGGAAGCGGCCCGGAAGTTGGGAGGTAAAAAGTTTGCGAAGGGTGCTCCTTGGTTCCAACACTTTTTTGCTCTTAGGGCAGGGGAAGAGGATAAACCCCTGGTGGACAATGCCCAGGAAGTGGCCAAAAATGATCTACTCACAGCCTGGGCCAAGAAGTTTTTGCAATGGGCCCAACAGGTTTCCTCTGCCCATGTCAATGGCGAGCAACTTTTTCAGCTCAAACATTTGGACGATCTGAAACAAAACCCCGGTTATCGTGAACATCTCCACCAATTAATTATTGATAAGGAGAAAAGTCAAGCGGCGCAAAGTGGCGATCGCCTGGACACAATCAAGAACCGTTTAGCAGATGAGGGCAAAAGTTATGATAAAGGCGTTTTTGGCTTAGCCCATGCCCTGTTTGATTTACTTTAGTCCGCTTTACGTTCATTTAACTGTGAATCAGCTTTTTGACCTAGGCTAATTGCACCCTATTTTTCCCTTCCCCCAGCTTTATTTTTAATTGCCTGACTAACCATGACTAACCAACCCCTACTTCCCAAAACTAATCAAGATTTTGCTGGTGGCGCTGCTCCAGGGGAATGGATCGCCGAGGGAGTGGGATTGTTTAACCGCTTGGGTAATAGTTTGGAGTTTGAAGCAGGAGCCTACCGGGAAGTAAATTCTATCCCTAGTCCTTGGTCTCGGCCGTTGCAATTAATTTCGGCTTTTCGCAACCGACAATACCCCAGTCGGGATTGGTTAATTGAGCAATATCGAGGTTTATTAACGGCTTTAGCCCTGGCGGAAAATTTAAATCTTAAGATCACTGCCACCCAGGTGCGGCTCAAGGATTATCAAGATAAGGAATTTGCCCGCTGTCTTTGGAAATTGCGCCCCAACGATAAAGATAATGTGTTGGCCATGGTTCCCCCCGATGGTCCCTGGGCGGAGTTGTATTTGTTTGAACTGGACGGCGTGGCGATCGGTATGACTAGTCCGGCCACCATTGTTTGCCCCACGGGTTATTTTCCTGAGCATTTAAGTCGCCGTATTGCGTGGATAAAAAATGGCTTTTTCACTAATCCCATTGGCAATGGTTTGGCTCCCAATCAAAAGGAGGTGTTGTTGCCTTGGTTGGAAAATTTGAAGGGTAATTTGATGCGTAATCCCCAAAATGAGGATTTGGCGGGACGGGTTTCGGGGATGATTGACGACTATATCCAAGATTTGGGGGTCACCACCAGTAATGTCTTTCAACCTACTACAAAAAATTTACCGTTTGGTATTCCTTTAGCTCCACCTCCGTTGAATGCTTTATATCCAGCGGAGGCGGTACAAAATCCTTCCAATGTGAGGGTAATTGCTTCAGCCAGTCGCAATCCCAGTAAGCAACTTTATATTCTTGATCCAGTACAACTACCAGGACTGTTAGGTAAACAACCCCAGGAAATTAATGTTATTGACGCGTCCCCTCTGCTCAATTTTGATCCTAATCTTCACCGGCGTTCCGATGCCATTTTTGCTACCCCGGCGGATATTTTCCAAGATAATCTTTATTTCCACAAAACAAAGGGTTTGTTACCGGGCACTTGGTTAGACCAAAAGCTAAATCTGGATAATCTGACCATTCTGTTACCCTTTAAGCCCTTTCTGCGGGAATATTTCAGCAGTGAAGATTTGGAAAAACAGGTGGAGTTAGCCCCGGTTTCCACTCCTGAAGGCCCGGGGGTACGGATTTCGCTGACGGTGCAAATATCAGGATTTGAGCGGCCTGTGGCCTATACAATGTCCCAGGAATATCCCCTCAAGGCGGAAAATGAAATTAAGCAGGATTTTCCCACCTTGGCGCTTTGGCCCAATGTGCCTCCCAGTTTATGGAAAGAATATTTCTTGCTAGTGGAAACCACGGAAGAGTATGGTGAGTTAGCTTTTCGGGTGGATCAGCCCACTCCCAATGCCCAAGCGGAAAATCGACGATCGGGTCAGGAAAGTTATCAGTACTGGAAATGTGATGCCTACCCCGATGTCCTCCTGGCGATTGATAAAAATGCCCAGCCGCTTGGTCTTATTCCTCTGCGGATACCCAAAGCCCAGGGCGGAAATGCCACCACTTGGACGGTGGGATTAGATTTCGGCACGTCATTTACCAATGTTTACGTGCGGAAAGGCTCTAGCGGTACTCCAGAAAGGTTGCAACTCCAAACTAATTTGCTGAAAATCACCCACAGTTTGGAAGATATTCAAACAGTAATTTATCGAGAATTTTTCATTCCTGATCTGCTTTTACCGGAAGGTAATAATCCTCCCATGCTAGCAATGCTAACCACCAGGGGATGGCAAGAAATAGATGGAGATATTCCAGAGCTTGTGGTAGATGGTCGAATATATTTTCCTCGGCTCGATAAATATGAACTCAATAAAGAGTTTATTAAAACAAACATTAAATGGGAAAAAGTACAGCATCAGCGTCCATTTTTATCACAACTGGCACGCATGATTGCTGCCCAAGCGGCATGGCAAGAAGTTCGAGAAGTAAAATGGTCCATTTCTTATCCATCTGCTTTTTCCACGATGGATCTCAATCGTTACCAGATTACTTGGAAGCGTGTACTAGACCAGTTGAATTTAGTCAGTGGACAAAATCACATCGTAGATGACAGAGGACTAAGAACTGAAAGCGTTGCTTTTGCACAATTTTTTGCCGATATTCTCAAAAAGAATCTCATTAACACAACTTGTATTGATATTGGAGGCGGCACATCAGATATTTCAATTTGGCAAGATAACAATTTAATACATCAAGTTTCGGTGCCATTTGCTGGAAGAAATATCTTTCACCGCATTTTAGAAAGTAATCTTAATTTTACTGATGAAATTTTTGGTTTGCCGCCAGAAGCTGCTCGTAATGTTGCGAAAGTATTAAGTGGTAATAACTTTGATTCTGCCCTTGATACTTATATGAGAAGTAATGCAGAAAGAATTTTATCGGAAGGTTATGCTATCAACTGCGACAAGCGGAGAAATCGTGAATTCAGAACGCTAATTAGTTTTGCTGTCGGAGGTCTATTTCACTATGTTGGACTAATCCAAAGAATACTACACGTACAAAATAAGCATTTCACGGATGGAATAGCAACTACTTTTCTCTTTGGTGGCAATGGTTCTCGATTTCTACATTGGCTAACTCCAACAGGTGAATTTTCAGAATCATCGGAAGTAAATATTCTTTTTCAGGGACTTTTAACAAAAGCATCTGGGCTATCATACAATCCAGAGGTTTCTACGCTATCTGAATATCCCAAAGAAGAAGTGTGTGGAGGGTTAGTTGTTCCAGAAGATGGAGAAAAGCTTCAGGGCATTGCAACTAACCAGAAAACTTATCCTTTTCTAGGGGAGTCTTGCACAATCAATGGTAAGGATTATGGATCTGAAGATTTATTACAAACTGATGATGAGTGGGAAGAAATAAATCAGTTTGAAATTGCGTCTTTTTCCCAATTAGAAAATTATATTAAAAATTTTAATCAGACAGTCAAAGAATTAGGAATAAATGAAGTTGATATATTGAGAAATTTTGATGGATCTGGACTTTATCAGTTGAGCAATGACGATCAAGTAATTTTGAAATCTCGTATTAAGAAAGCTTGTCTTCGGAAACATGGCCCAGTATCTGAATTTGAAGCAGAGCCAACTTTTTTAATCGTACTTAAATGTTTTATTGATTTAATTGCAGATAAGTGGTCTAAATCTTAAATATAATTGATAGTCTCATAGAATTTAAATTAGGTAAAAAATCAAACTCATGGAATTTTTTAAACTTATATCAGAACAGTCGTGGATATCAATCTCCATTACCGCTTCAATACTTGCCTTCATATTTTCAATGGTTAGTATTGCTATTAGTATTTTAAATAACAAAAAAATGCGTGGATTTTCATCAGACTTCAGAAAAGTCAAAAAAATCAGTGAAACCGTAGAAACACAAGGAAAAAAAATACTTTTGAATACTTCCGATATCAATCAAGTGCAACAACAACTAAATGTATTAAGTAATCAAATTCAAAAATATAAAGAAAAAAATATTACTTTACACACAAAGGTAGCCGACCTGAGCAGTCAGTTAAATTATTTAAATTCAGTCAATCGATACCACGACAATCGGCCAAAAAGCTTTAATGTAAATGAACTTCAAGTAGGGGAAATAGAGCAACAAAAAGAACAAATTGATCAAGTAAAAATTATTCTTGAGCAGTACGCACAACTAAATGTCGATTATTTCAATCATCCTAACTTTATTCCTGTTGAGCTAACAGAAGAATCTAAAGACAATAGACGAGCTATTGATGGGGAACCAATTATAGAGTTTAAGTCAATTTCAGATAAAGCCAATGCTATTTACCTTATTTTTCAATTCAATAATCAGTTCTACTTAATTCCCAATGCTACCATGCCGAAAATATCAAGATTAATTAAACTAAATAATGATAGTAGAATATTTGAAATGAATGCCGTATCAGATAGATTTGAACTCAAGTTTCCTGCTCATTTAGAGTTAATTAAAGAAAATCATTGGAAGCTAACTTCAAAAGGGAGTTTTGGCGACAAATAAATGAATTTATGAATAGACTGAGAAATTTTGCAATTGTTTTTATTGTTGTAATAATTCGGAGCATTAGTCCAGTTTATGCTCAGCAAAATAATCCTTGTCCAGCAATGAGGGATTATCAGATGTCATTTTCTGATTTTAATTTGGACGTTTACGATATTCCCAATATTAATGGTGAAATTATTGCCGAAATTCCCGCTGGCAGAAGATTTGCTTTGTCTGACATCTATGCCAAATTTTATGACGGTTTTTGCTGGTATAAAATTGTCACTTTTTCTGTAGATGAAAGGGGCTGGATTGGTTTACGAACAAAGGAAAGTCAAGTTAATAATACCCCTTACTATCCAGACGAGTCGACCAGTCCAACCATTGCGCCGACGCCAACCCCCACAGTAAATTCGGGTAGGGCAGAAACCACCACTGAAATTGGTGTTCAGAAAAGCCAAGACTTGATAATTCTGATTTATTTGTTTATTGCTGGCACCATAGGTTTGAGTATCGTCGTCGGCAAGTTGGCAGTTGACTTGTTGAATGCTTTTTCAACTAAGCCTAGTAAAAATAAATCTCTCCAACAAATGGGAAGCAAAACTTTAAAAAAAATTACCGCTTCTAGGCTTACTAGGGGTGCAAAACGCAAAGTTATTAATGTTACCCAAACTGATATTGTTTTACCAGGTGAAAATCAACCGAATACACCAGATTCGATTATCGAGGCAGATGTTTATAATTATTTTTTAGAAAATAATTGTATCGATGCCAAAGGCCATGCAATAAGCAATGAAGAACAAGCTATAGATGCCTTAGTAGAAGTAGAAAATACCGAAAAATCAACCCAATCTTTTGGCCTCAGCTTAGAATATTGCATCACTAATTTTAACCAGGGCAATAAGAATTTTTTTGATGATCAATCCCAGTTCCAATACCTTAAGCCCACAGAAAGTGTTATCCATGGCAAGGCAGGCAATCTTAGTCTTGGCGATCGCCAGGAATTTGAAGAAGGAGAAAGGAGCCAAGCTTCCTATTTGGCCTTTACCATTGGGGAAGAAATTTGGTTAATTCCGAATCTAATGCTCAGCCGCTGGCAAAGACTACTGACTAACAGTTCCTTTTTTGACAGCTATGGCAATTTACAAAACCCTAACCTAGTCAAGCCCGCTAAACTTCTCCTAGTCGGCGATCGCCGTTGGCAAATAGTCGAAAAAGGCGTGTTTAATTAAAATCATTAACAGTAAGAGATAAATTAAACAACATGGCTGGCAATCAACCGGATAAATTAAATCAAGCTAAGCTGATTCAGTTGGAAAAAAATCAACTTAAGTTACAACAGGAGTTTGCGGCCCTACGATTTTTTCAAGCACAAAAAAATAATGAAGTTCAGACCCAGAGTAATGCTGACTTAATCAAAGAAATAGAAGTCCTTAAACAAAAAATCAGTCAAATTGAGACTGTAGTTAGCCGACCCACTGCCTTTCCCGCCGATGCCTATCCCCATTTAATAGTTGAACAACCCCCTCCTCTATTAGATTTACCCATCAGTAAAATTATTGACATTTATCACGAAACTCCCCAAATATTAGAAGTTTATTGTCAGCGGGTTTCTCTGTTAATTGACCAAGAAGATGTTCTAGAAAAAAATAATGTTGGTAACTTTTGGGTAATGCAACTCAAAAACCAAGGATTTTATCTATTTCCTCGTCCCGAATCCTTTAGCCATTTTAGTTCCCTGGCTAGCTTCGCCAAACTATTTAAAGCAACTAATGAAAACCCAGGGAAGAATTATCAATTTACTCTACAAGCACCGGCAAAATTGGACGTTTTAAAAATTGGTGAAAAATGGAAATTACTCAAAGCAGGCAAGATAGTTTTTGGTCAAAGTCCATTGGAATATGCTTGGCAACGGGAAATCACCACTGTGCGAACGGAATATGAAAAGTTCAATAAACTCTTAGATACTAGGGGAAGTGCGGGGTTAGATTTCACCTTAATTACCCAATATTGGCAACAATCATTAATGCATAAATATGGTGAATTAGTCACCTTAGCAATTAATACCTGTATGCCGATCGCCTATGCTATTTATAAAGGCCCCATGTTAGTGCCGTGCCAAATTTTATTGGGAGCTAATCCTTTGGTGGTGCCGGGTTGGGACCGGGGAATACCCTGGGATACGTCCATCTATTCCCAATTCCATAGCAAATTGAACAAAGATTATCTCCGTACCACCGCTGACCATCCCCTGTTACCCAATCAAATTTATCTGCGGGAAAGTAATGGCAAAACCCACCATACTTGGGCGATCGCTAAAAGTTATGAAGAGGCAACAGCAATTGTGCAAAGGCTAAATGGTCATTGGATTTCTTTAGATTAAAACCCTATTTAACTTCCGAATAACTACAAAGCTTTAAGTTTAAAATTAGCATCATTGAAGATAATCAAATTTGTTTGCAATTACAAATAATCATTGACGATAGACATAGCAGACCACTTATTGAGAATCGCCATCCCTACCATTGCTCCCAATAAATTAAGACACTGATAACGGAGGAGTAAACGCTTCAATTTTTCATTCCATCTCCTCGTTTGGCCAAAGCCCGCAGACGATCGCAGTCTAATAATTGGATCTCGGCTCCCTTGACGGCAATTAAATCTTCATTTTTTAATTGGTAGAAAGCTCTAGAAAGGGTGGCGGGAATAGTTCCTAATTGGGCGGCCAGTTGGCTTTTGGGTAAATCCAAAGTCACCCATAGAGATAATACCTCCACCGTTCCAGTGTCCACTCCCCCTAGCCGGAGCAGATAGCTAGCTAACCGTTGGGGCACATCTTTGAAGGATAATTCTTCGATTACAGCGGTTAAATGGCGCAGATGGCGAGATAGGCTGGACAACATATTCAAAGCCAGGGTGGGATGCTGGGCTAACATTTCTAAAAAAGGAGAACGTGGGAAAAAAATCATTTCTGCCTGGTCCAAAGTGGCCGCTGAAGCTGGAAAAGGAAGATTATCAAACACTGCTATTTCAGCAAAATGTTCTCCTCGATGAAAAATTCGCAAAATTTGCTCCTTTCCCCCTGGCGCAATTTTATAAATCTTGACCCGCCCGGATCGGACAATGAAAAATCCCTTCGGTTTATCCCCCTCTTTGAAAACCACATCCCCCTTGCCATAGCTTTTGACCTGGGCGATCGCCGTGATCATTTCCAGGTGATGGGAATCAATATTCTGAAACATCAGGGTTTTACTAAGCCAAAGGGCCAGATCCGGAGCAACAGTCATGGGATTTAGGAATTAAGAGCTTAATAATTTTTAATGATTTTTAATAACTTCTCGGGTTTTTGTCGTGACCATAATATTCACTAAATTTGTCAGTACTATTGACTAGGGTAACAGATGGCGTAAATTTTCTTGGCCATGGCTAATTTTAGTCAAATGAGTTTTGGGAAACCGTTGCCGTTGCCAGCATTGATGGCTCTTCCGGTTTGTGCCTATGCCCCTAGGTCTAGGGTTAGAATCCATAAATATCAGCTTCTGACTCCTAAAAACTTTAGATTTTCTCAAGGTTATTTTTGACTTAAGTCAAGGAAAAAATAAGGATAACTCATCTAAAGTAAAAGCAATTAAAACAGGAATGAATCTACCGAATCAGTGGAAATTTATTTCTAAAGAATTGTTAATTAATCGCCATTTTTTCATTCTTTGTGTATGGCAAATTCAACCTTTGATCTCCCGATCGCCACACCACCCCGGACTAAATCCTTCGGACTGCCTGCCTGGTTGGTACTGGTTTGCGTAGTTACTTTTTCTGTGCTCCTGGGGGCAGGGGCTGCTATCTATAAAAATGCTCCCCCCATTCCCGTCACGATGGTTTCTCCCCAACAGGAGATCGTTATGACCCAAGCAGAAGTGCAACGGGGCCAAGCAACTTACCTGGCCCGGGGGGGACAACATATTGGTAGTGTGTGGGGCCATGGCAGTTACCTTGCTCCCGATTGGACGGCGGATGTGTTGCACCGTTGGGGGCTGGCTACGGCCGGTGTGCTCTACGATGGCGATGCAAATTTTAGCCAAACGGATTTGGAAGCATTGCCACCAGTGGCACAGGCCCAACTCCAGGCAGAAGTGAAACAGGAGTTTAAACCTAACCGTTACGATCCAGAAACGGGGATTTTAAGCCTAACCAATGCCCAAACCCAGGGTTTAGCTCAGGTTTTTGATGATTATCAAGCTCTTTTGCTGAACGGCTCAGCTATTCACTCCATTCCGAGGGATTGGTTCCCAGAAGCTGGCGATCGCCATGACGTGACGGCCTTTTTTGCCTGGACTGCTTGGACTGCGGCGGCTAATCGCCCCAATTCTCCCCTGTCCTATACAGCCAACTGGCCCCACGATGATCTGATTGGCAACCAAGCCCCTGGTCAATTTATTGTCTGGTCCATTGTGTCGGTGATTGTCCTGATTGCGGCGATCGCCTTGTTCCTATTTGTGTATTTAACCCAAGAAGATGCGGAAGAAGTGCAGGCAGTGGCAGAACGACCAGCCCTCCGTCTAGCCACTCCGAGCCAAAGGATAACCACTCTGTTTTTTGGGGTGGCCATGGCTTTATTTGGAGTCCAGCTATTAATGGGGATGGTGACAGCCCATTACGCTGTGGAAGGGGAAGGATTTTACGGCATTCCCCTCCAGCAATATTTACCCTATGCGGCTTCCCGCACCTGGCATTTACAATTGGCAGTATTTTGGATCGCCACCTGTTGGTTAGCGGCGGGATTATATTTTGCCCCTCGCTTTGGCAAACATGAACCCAAGGGCCAGGCGATCGGCAATGGCATACTTTTAGCAGCTTTAACCCTCGTCGTCGTTGGTTCCCTCGTCGGGGCCTGGTTCGGCATCCAAGGTTACCTGGGCAACGATCAGAGTTTTTGGTTCGGTCACCAAGGCTATGAATATGTGGAATTGGGTCGGCTCTGGCAATTACTGCTCATCGGCGGCATGGTTTTCTGGCTCTGGCTAATGTTCCGAGCCCTGCGACCAGCCCTGAAAGCGGAGGGGAACAAAACCGGCCTAAATCACTTTTTCCTCTACAGTGCCATCACCATTCCCCTGTTCTATGCATCCGGGTTAATGTACACCAATCACACCCCCATCAGTGTGGCGGAATATTGGCGTTGGTGGGTAGTCCATCTCTGGGTGGAAGGCTTTTTTGAAGTGTTTGCCACGGTGGCGATCGCCTATCTATGTAGTGAATTAGGTTTCTTGAAACGCTCTGCGGCCCTGCGCGCAACCTATTTGACCACCATTTTGTACCTGGGTAGCGGGGTGATTGGTACTCTCCATCATCTCTATTTTGCTGGGACTCCGGTATTTATCGCCGCCATGGGAGCGGTGGCTTCCGCTCTGGAAGTGGTTCCTTTGACCCTAATTGGTTTTGAAGTGGTCAAATCCCTCAAACTCTCCCAGGAAGCCCAAGGTTTTTACCGTATGCCGCTGAAATTTTTCATTGCCACCTGTGTCTGGAACCTAGTGGGGGCAGGGGTTTTTGGTTTCCTGATCAATCCCCCCATTGTCCTCTACTATTCCCAGGGCATTAACACCACCCCCATCCATGCCCATTCTGCCCTCTTCGGCGTTTACGGTTCCCTGGCGATCGCCTTGATGCTGTTTGCCCTGCGGGAAATTACCCCCGACCAATTCTGGAATGAAAAGAAATTTAACTTTGCTTTCTGGTGGATCAATGGCGGCTTAGTAACCATGCTAGTCACGGGGCTGATTCCCAATGGCTTCTATCAACTGATGCAATCCATTAACCATGGCACTTGGTACGCCCGCAGTGCGGAGGTAATTGGTTCCAGTTGGATGCAGGGCACTGTTTGGTTGCGGATTCCCGGCGACTTGATCTTTGCTGTGGGGGCAATAGTGTTACTCTATGGCGTTGGCCAGGCCATCTGGGGCATTTTTCAACAACCCACCCAACCCCAACCGTTGGATGAAGTACAGGTGGAAACGCCTGCGACTTAATTGCTCTCCAATCCTAAAAATTGTTTAAAAAGTCCCCTGGCTCACCAAGTTGGGGGACAATTAACTCAAAATTTCCCAGTATTGCGACAGCTTTTGGGAAAAAAATTAGGTTAATAATTGCCAATATGGAAAAAAGGCGATCGCCGTGGAAATTAATTGGTCTTGGCAACGGTTTAATGATATTTCTGGGGAAGCAATGCACGAAATGCTTGCCCTACGGCAGGAAGTGTTTGTGGTAGAGCAGGGATGTTTATATCTAGACGCTGACGGGTTGGATAAACAATCATGGCACCTGTTTGGTCGCACCAATGATCAACAATTAGTGGCCTACGCACGACTGAATTTTCCCAATACCAGATACCCGGAACCATCTTTCGGTCGGGTGCTCACAAGTAAAGCAATAAGGGGAATGGGCGCTGGCAGGAAGATTGTCGCAGCCTGCATCCAGAAAAGCTTGCGGGAGTATCCAAACTTAGATCTGCAGATTTCAGCCCAGGCTCACCTTACCGAGTTTTATGCAGAATTTGGTTTTACAAAGGTTGGTGATCCCTATGATGACCACGGTATAGAACACATCAGTATGATTTTCCGTGTTCCGCCCAATGGGTGACCAATAGGACAATGCCTTTTAGTTACAATTGCTTATTACTGTTCTGGAAAAAGCCTTCCAGGAGGAGGCTTATGATGGGAACTACAAAGGCGAACTGTCCTAACACAAATATTTGTATTGCGGTAAATTAGTATTGCATAGGGCTTTTCCTGAAATTGCCTATTCCCAGGCTAAAATTCAAAGGATGAAAACAGACAAATGGTTTTACGAGTTATTTTTATCCCAGCCGGGGATGATGGCGGAGTTGGTGCCAGGCATTGAGCCGGAGTGGGAGTTTGTTTACAGTGCCCCGGTGGTGAAGGAAAAAGAGTTTCGCCTGGACGGGGTGTTTATGCCGGTGTCGGAGGATCCCCTAGTGCCCATAATTTTTGCTGAAGCCCAAATGCAGGCGGATGAGCAATTTTATGGACGTTATTTTGCGCAGCTATTCGTTTACCTTTACCAGTACAGGGTTAGCCGTGACTGGCGGGGACTAATGATTTTGCAGAGCCGGGAGCAACGATTGGGGAATGATTTGCCCTATCGGGATTTGTTGGCCCAGCGGGTGACTAGACTTTACCTAAGTGATTTGAGGACAGGGGAGGCATCAAGCCCTAATTTAGCTTTGTTGCAACTTTTGGTTGCGGACAAAAATAAAACCCTGGAACTGAGCAAGGGGTTATTAAGATCAGCACCGACTGACAATGAGTTTCAACGGCGGCTCAGTTTGATTGAGACTATACTGGCCAACAAGTTCCCTGACTTAACCAAGGAGATCATTATGCAAATGCTGGATCTGAAACAAATGGACATTACCAAGTCTCTGTTCTATCAAGAGATAATTCAGGAGGGACTTGAGGAAGGTCGCCAAAGAGGACTTGAAGAAGGTCGTCAAGAAGGTATTCAGGAGGGACTTGAGGAAGGTCGTCAGGAGGGGGAGGCTAATTTGATCGTGCGGCTGTTAACTAGGCGGCTGGGGGAATTATCTAATGAGCAGATTGGCCAAATTAGGGAGCTTGCTGTGCCTCAGTTGGAGGAGCTTGGGGAGGCATTGCTGGATTTCACCACCATGGCGGATTTGGAACAGTTTTTGGCTAATTTATATTAGGGATTGGGGAAAAAGCTAAACTTGATGACGCCGGCGGCCGTAGCTCCGGTAATAGCGATAATTAAAAGTCCAAATTTGGCGGTTTTGACTGTCTTCCAGTTTTCCCACTCTGTCGTCTAGGGAATTTAGTTTTTCTTCTACTCTGGCTTGGGAAACTTTGATGGTAGTCAGGTCAGACTCTATGCGCTCCAACCGGCTGTCAATCTTTGTCAGGATTGCTTCAAGGTCATTGTCGATGATAGTGGTCATGGGGCAACCTAAGCAAAAGAAGAATTTGACGGGACATGATCCATTGATTCCTATTTTACAAAAAAGGCTTCCGAAGGAGGGGCGGAATCGATGCCTTTCCCCCGGAAGGTGATCGCTGGAGGCGAAATCTATTTGCTGGCTCTGGGCCCGGATGAAGCGGCTGGGGCCCTAGGTTCCCGCAAAGTTTGGGCAAACCCTTCGGTGGCGTTGGGTTTGAGCACCAGACTTTTGGCTGGCTTGGGGATAACCACAGTGGTATTGACTTTTTCGGCCATGGCCAAGCTAGGACTCAAGGTAATTGCCAGACTAAGGGAAAAAATAAATAGGCGCATGGTGATACCTCCGAGCCGAAGCTAGGGATGCTCCATACGCACTCTCTCCCGGCGATCGGCTAGCAATTAATTGGTGGTAAAGGTGGCGGTAACAGGGCCAACAGGCAATTCTTTGGGCCAGGGCAAAACAAAACGGCGTTTATTGCCGGCTAGTATGTTCTCCCCAATGACCCCTTTCAGTTGTTCATCCCCACTTAAAGTGACAGTTTTTCCCTCTGAAGTCAGATTGACTGTCAAACCCCTGAGTAGTTGATGGGCAGTTCCTTGATTCTCGAAATTAAGTACTAACTTCTGGGAACCATCTTCTGTAGTTGAGGGCTCGGCACCTTCTAGAAACACTTTGGGAGAGGCATTAGGAGGGGTAACATAGATCGTGCCCACATACCTAAATAGAACCTTGATGTCAGCAACTCTACGGTCGGTCGGCATATCAACTGTTGGCTGAAGATCATCAATGGGCACTTGTTCGGCAATAATCCTATAAGGGAGTTCCTGCGCCGGAGTGGGATTGCCTACCCAAACAACCCTTACTGCCTGCACTTGATTGGGCCTGAGAATCACCTGGGGGGGATAAAGAACAAAATTTTCCTCTTCTATAGGTAGTTCCTCCACTCCATCTATAGACATCTTCCGGCCAGCAACACTAAGTTGAACGGCTACGGGCTGGGTGCCAGTGCTTTGGAGCAGGAATGAGCGGCTTGCTCCGCCCCCGACGGGGCTTAATCTCATTTCCATAGGGGATAATTGGAAAGAGGGAGAAGCGTCTACCCTTGTCGGTAGTGTCAGATTGAAAACAATACTTCCTAGCAAGCTACACGCAAGAGCAGGTAGGGCAGACATCTGACTAGAACGTTGATAAGAAATCCTCACTACAACTACCCTCCGATAAAAGTAGGCGTCCGACAACATTTCAGCTTAGCTAAACTTCGTGCGAACGCCAATTCCCTTAATTTAACTATTTATTTGTCAATGTGAAAGTAAGGGTATCTGAATAAGTACCAGCAGGCTTACTAACAACTTGCTCTTCTGCGATTGCAATTTTAACATCGCGGTCACAACCAGTAGCATCAGAACAATCTGGTATGTCAGCCGATGGAGTTTCCATATCTCCTACACCAGCAGCAAGTGTTTTATCTGACCCGTTATAGTTGATAGTGTAGATAATGGTATCGCCAGCATCCGGATGTTTAAGCACTCCCCCAGCCGCACTTGCCGTAACTCCATTAGCCGAACTCACTGACACAGTAAAACCCAAATAACTGTTAGATTTGACGTTGACATTTCCGATAGAAGTCAACGTTAATTCCCCGTTGTTAGTAAGAACAATAGCCTTCCCTTCAGTCTCTTTGGAGGGGGACCAAGTCAAAGTCTCCATCTCAGGATTATTAGCAAATACATTAGCACCTTCAGCAAAAGCGGAAGAGCCAAAACCGACTAGGGAAGTCAGAACTAAACCAGAAGCTAGAAGAACTTGATTGAATTTAGTGAACATAATTTGTCGCCTCCTTCCCGTGGCCTCGTGGGTGGTAACTCGATGTATCGCTCGTCGGTCTTGGGAAATGAATGTTGTTTTTTTCTTTACTTCTTTATTGTAGGGAAATGACAATTTGTGCGTATTGGCACTAATACTGGACTTTCACTAAATTTGAATTTTTTACTGCTCCGTAGAAATACGATTTTTTGTAACAAAAACCACACAAATCGAGAAATGTATTGTCCCTAATCACTCAATGGTTGTGACCCAGATCACAACTGTTGTGTATCTAGATCAAGATAGGGTTTTCCTGAAAAAGAAAGCTGTTTACGTCAATTCTGAATAGTTTCTTGAGAGGGTGATTGTGAAGTTGTGTTAATCAAGCTCTGGTTACTGTCCTTATTCCTCTTCGGGATGTTGACGCTTAGAATATTGACCAACGTTTAAAAGTCCATACCGTGAAACTTTATCTAGACACCAGCGTGTTGAATCGGGTTTTTGACGATCAAACCCAGGCAAGGATTGCCTTAAAGACCCAAGCTCTGAGGATGATTTTGCAACTGGTGGAAACAGAAGAGGTCGAATTTCTCAACTCGGCAGTCTTAGAGTTTGAAGCTCAGAAAAATCCCTATCCGCCAAGACAACGTTGGGTACAGCAGTGTTTAGCCCTAGCCAAAGCCTATGTGCCCATGGATGAAGAGATTGTGGCTAGGGGGCAATCCTTAGAGCAAATGGGAGTGAAATCCATTGATGCCTTGCACATGGCCAGCGCAGAAAAGGGTGGATGTGATTATTTTTTAGCCTGTGATGATCGATTGCTCCGTCGTTATCATGGAAAAGTCAAAGCCCTAAATCCAGTAAGCTTCATTTTATTATTAACAGAGGGAGAGCGATGAATCTCAAGATCCCCAAGGAACAAGATGTGGTAGAAGAAGCCTTACTAATTCTGGAACAGAAACTTCCCCCATCAAAACTGGCTCTATTGCTTTCCCGATGGCAATCAGATCAGGGAGATTATTTAAAAACGCGGGACGAACTGTTCAAATGTGAAACGGTAGAATCGTTGGCCACAGATATTTTAGAGTTTGAGGCCCGACGAGCATCTTCCCAACAAGCTGAAACATAGGCCAAAGCCTGTTGAATATCCTCCTCTTCCAACTCTGGAAATTCCTGGTAGAGTTAGTTCATGGCGGTCTGGATAGGTAGCAAGTAAATCGATTACCCTTTTCACTGTCAAACGTTGTCCCCGAATACAGGGTTGACCATTCATTTGATTGGGGTTGATGGTGATCCGTTCAAGTTTCATGGGGATAACCCGTTTCTGAGCCGACGGGATTAGGCAGATCCGCCCACCAAATTTCGCCCCGATACATTACCAGTCCTCGGAGGGCAGAGACAAAAATTGCATCCCGGCCATAATTGGATCTAGAGCAGAAGTTTCTTCGGCATAAACTTGATTCAGCCTCTGCAAAATTTCTCCCCTTCTATACTTCTCCAAGTGGGCCTTCAGCGCATTTGTATAAAGCTCACTACGGGACAAACCCAATTGCTGAGCGAGGGCCTCTGCCTCATGAAAAACCGAATCTGGAAGGGAAATTGCTGTTTTTATTTGCATTTAGCCAATCTGACAGGGCACTCTACACTCTAGTTATACCTTAGTCAGACCGTAATCCTGCCAGGGGACATAATTAGGCAATCAGTTAACAGCCTGTTTTAAAAGCCCCCCTGACCCCCCAAATTTGGGGGGAAACTGAGTGAAAGTCCCCAACAACAAGTCAACATTCTTGTGCCAGGATTAGGGAATGTCTCCCTAGCGTCCCACTTTGTCACGGGGAAAGAACTTTTGGCATCAAAACCCCGCCGTTACCTAACCATCCATGGAATTTGACCCCGATTCCCTCGTTTTTAATGCCAGGTATGACCTGTTTCAGCTTTTGGTGAATCACTTTAACGTCATTGCCTGCCTGTATCCCCGTTTGTTTGCCGTATCCGTCGCCCGCATTTCCTCTCAACGACCAAACAAAAAGAAAGTCAAAATTTTTACCCTACAAAGCGAAGCCCTAACCTACTTTGAACAACAGCCAGAGCCATTGGTGGTGGTCATTTGCCAACGGTTAGAGGATGGTTCCGGTTTAGACCTGCTGAAACAACTCAAAGCCCATGCCCGATCGCCGCAGTGTTTACTATTGCTGTTGAATGACCATGCGGCCATTGTGGAAGAAGCCCAGCAGTACGGAGCCGATGCCATCTTTTTAGAATCTAGTTTGGGTAATGGGGAAATTAATTTGGCGGTGGAATGTCTACTCCAGGGCAGAACTTACATTGACAGTCGCCTTGAGGCGATCGCCGATTATCGCAAATCTCAGAAGGATGAATTGACCCAGCGGGAAGTGGCCATTTTAAGGTTAGTGGCGGAAGGCAAAACCAATAGCGAAATTGGCCAGGAATTACATCTCGCCAGCTCCACGGTGCGGGAATATGTGCAGACCATTATGCGTAAACTCAACGCCAGGGACAGAACCTCAGCGGCGATCGCCGGGTTAAGGGAAGGGTACCTAACCTAACTTATTTTGACGAAACAGATTTGAACCCTACCAATCCAGCACAGGTTTTTCTGTCCCCTGCTCCCGTTTCCTTTTGGCATCCTTTTCAAACCAAGCAATGATAATTTCCGGGGTGAGGTCGGCGATCGCCAATTGTTCCTCCGCCGCAATGGTTTGCAAAAGCCGGAAGGAAGAAATGGTGAGGCGGGTGAGAAACTTTTCCGACTGACTGAGCAGGGCCCCATCAACAGCGTGGGACTCAGCGGGGGTGAGGAATTGTTGTCCGGCTTCCATGGGCATAGATGATTGATGGTGGGAGAAGTTTACAAACTAGGTAAAACCTGGCTAATTTTTTCAGCCACCGTTTGCACCGTTTCGGTTTCCATTTCCGGCCAGATGGGTAAACTCAACACCTCCGTGGCCAGGCGATCGCTGATGGGGTTGGGGGCATACTGACCCCGGTACACCGGCAATTGATCCTGGGGCACAGGGTAATAGATCATGGTACTAATCCCCATGCCTTGCATTGCGTTAGCGAGGGCGTCCCTTTGACCGTTCAAAATCCGCAGGGTGTATTGGTGAAACACATGGCCAGCAGTGATGGTGGGGGTAATAATGCCTTCCACCCCTTGGAACAGATCATTATAGGTCTGAGCCACCCGACGACGGCCCAGGCTCCATTCCTTTAAATGGGATAGTTTGACGTTCAAAATGGCCGCTTGCAACGCATCTAAGCGGGAGTTATAGCCCAGCATTTCGTTTTGATAGCGTTGTTTAGAACCATGCACCCTCAGACAGCGGGCCAAATCGGCGATCGCCGGATCGTTAGTGGTGATCAAACCACCGTCACCATAGGCTCCCAGATTTTTAGTGGGAAAAAAGGAAAATGCGCCCACATCCCCCATGGCCCCAGTGTATTGACCCACTAGGGCTTGTCTAACTTGGTCATCACAGCCCTGGTCACAACCCAAGCAATCACCGGCATAGATAGCCCCAAAGGACTGGGCACAATCTTCAATAATTTTCAAACCATGGGCATCGGCAAGGGCTTTAATTTGGGCCATGGCTGCCGGCTGACCGAATAAATGCACTGGCATAATCGCCTTGGTGCGGGGGGTGATGGCCGCCTTGATTTTGTCGGGATCAAGGTTAAAATCGGTGATCGCCACATCTACAAAAACCGGTTTAGCCCCCACATTACTAATGGATTCCGCCGTGGCAAAAAAGGAAAAGGGGGTGGTAATTACTTCGTCCCCCGGGCCAATGCCCAATGCCCTTAGGCCAATCATCAGGGCATCGGTGCCGGAATTAACCCCAATGGCATATTTCACCCCCAGATAATCGGCGGCGGCTTGCTCAAAATCTGCAACGGTTTTGCCCAAAATGAATTGTCCCGATTCCAAGACACCATTCACCGCCTGTTGAATTTCGGCTTTGATCCTTTGGTACTGGGGCTTAAGGTCAAGGATGGGGATGTTCATCGAGCTGATTAACTAGTTATGGGGTGGAAAAATAGCGGTGTTGGGCTGAAAAGATGTCCATCAAATTCTAGGGCATGGCCGTCCCTTAGTTGAACAGATTAGCCGCCCACCATCCATGCAGTAGCTGGAAATGGGTTTACGTTGCTCAATGTCTTTATCTCTTTCCCATTGGCAACATTCCTTAAGAAAGTAAAACAAGAGTATTTTTGTTCAAATCTCCGCCTGGCCGCTGAAGACTCTCTGGGCTGGCCCCGTCATATAAAGCCGATTGTCCTGGGCAGACCATTCAATTTCCAAGTTGCCACCGGGTAATTCCACCGTGCAACGGCGATCGCCCCGGCCGGTCAATACTGCCGCCACCACTGTGGCACAGGCCCCTGTTCCACAAGCTAGAGTAATACCCGCTCCCCGTTCCCAGACCCGCATTTTCAGGCGATCGCTTCCTAAAACCTGGATAAACTCCGTATTAGTACGTTGGGAAAATTGGGGGTGATGCTCAAACAAAGGACCAATCTCAGTCAGGTTGAGGCTGTCCACATCATCCACAAAGGTCAAACAGTGGGGATTACCCATGCTCACACAGGTCACCGCCCAGGTTTGCCCCGCTACGGCCAAGGGCAGATCCACCACTTTTTCCCCCGCTGGCGCTAGGGTGGTGGGAATAAGCTCCGCCAATAATTGGGGTTCCCCCATATCTACTTTGACCTGGCCGTCGGCCAACAGTTGGGGCGTAATTACCCCCGCCAACGTGTGGATGCGATAGGTCTTTTCCTCCACCCCTTCTAGGTCTGCCAAAAACTTGGCCAAACAACGGATGCCATTGCCGCACATTTCCGGCTCCGAACCGTCGGAATTAAAAATCCGCATGGTGTAGTCCGTTCCCCCCTGCCCCGGCAAAGCAAAAATCACCCCGTCCGCCCCAATGCCAAAATGGCGATCGCACAACTGTTGGGCTTGGTCTGGGGTTAAGCAGGGTTCCGTACTTTGGCGGTTATCCACCAAAATAAAGTCGTTGCCGAGACCGTGGTATTTACTAAAGCTAAGGGCCATGGGATCAGGTTAGAGGGAAACTAAAGTCAGGCGATCGCCGTTGGGAATAATAAAGAAACTATTGCCATCAGTATTTTACGGCAATTTTGTCAGGAAAAGAAAGAGAATTACTACTAATTAGGAAATTGGTGCCAAACTTTGTTCAATTACACTTTCAATTTGATTTTGCTGGAGCACTTTTTTAAGTTTTGTCGCCTGGTGATGGTACATTTTAACGGGTAAAGTTGCCGGTAAGTTATTCATTGTTTCCGTTGCGATTTTTAAGGAACAACCCGCAATGCGAGCGATGGCGCTAATGCCGTCGAAAACAGACATTTTAGAACTAGCTTTAATAATTTTAAGTTTCCATTGCTTGGGCTTTAAATCACCTGCTTCAATCGATTGTAAACCTGCCATTGTTGCTAGAACAATTAGCAAATTTCCAGGCATTAATGATCGGTCTTCCGAGGGCAAAAAAATCGCTTCATCTTCGGATTTATCTTGATAAATTATTGGCACTACTCCATAACCATAGGCCACCTCTGCAATTGATAAACCCTGGAGCGTATCCTGTTCTTCAATATAATATTGGGTGACTAAAACCGTCTGTTCTTGCCAACAGGATAAACCGAGAATGTTTTCGCCAAAGGCTGCCCCTGTAAACACTTCCGCCGCTGCTACATAGGGATCAATAATAATTGCTTCTGGTAATAATCGTCCTAGATTTTTGGTTAAGGTATCGCCATTGGTGCGAATTACTAATTGACAATGGGGATTAATTTTTTGAGTCAGTAACGCCGTTTCAATATTAACAATGTCGTCATCGGTGACCACAATGACACTACTGGCGGTTTCTAAGTTAGCTAACTGTAAACTATCGACTAAATTATGGCCATAAATTAAGGGAAGATCTAAAAAATCTGACTGGCTAGTAATAGGATTAAAAGTTAATCCCAACACATTAATTTTTAATTCCCGCAATTTCTTGGTAATTTCTTGACCTAACTTACCTAAGCCAATAACCACCACATGGTCAGCTTCGGGAATAGGGGGACGTTTATTATAAAATTGAAATTTAGATGATAATAAAGCCTGGGTTAATAGGGCGTATAAAACTCCGACAAAGGCAGTGCCGGTAACAGTGAGAGCCAGGCTAAATAACTGTAACCATTCCGGCAAAGTTGATATGGGTTCAAAGGAGTCGAACAGGTCAGAGTAACCGCCTAAGAGTAAAATAGCAGTGACGTAAAAGGAAGAAACCAAGGTGGTGCCGGGGTAAAAGAAGCGGAATAATACCGTTCCCGTAATTAAAAGCAGAAACACTACCAAGCCATAGATAATAGCAACCCTCGCCACCTGCTGCTTAAGGCTTAGCCCCCAAAAATTTTTGACCCAGTCACTAATTTTGGTCTGTATCAAACTGCGATAATATAGAAAATTTAGACTAATCTTTTTTCTATTTGGATTAATGCCATAGCCCTTGTTAAGGGAATAATTATCCTCTGTTTCCACGTAAATAATCGTATCCTGGGGCTGAATTTTTGCTTCTGGATGCCAGCAGTGAAACTCAATGGATTGGGACGGAGAGTCGCCCTGCCGATCGTGGCTGAGAATACGGCGGTGACGATTATTAATTTCATCCACACAACTGTAGCTGAGCCAATGGTGATAACCGGGAACTTGCAAGCGATTGATTCTGATTTTTATCCCTCCTAAATTGAGCAGACTAATGGTTTCTTTGCCCAGGGCAGAAAGGGCATAAGCATTGGCTGGCAAATGTTTGGGTTCATAGGCAATAAAATTCCCTAATTCGTTACTCAATAAAAAATTAAGATTATCCCGTACACTTCTGACAACTAAACGGGTATTAGCATTTAAAGTACGAATGGTTATGGCTGTTTCAAGATTAATTTTTTCGACTGTGGTAACAATTAAAGCAGCTCGAATTTGACTAATAGGCAACTGGAGTAAAATATTAGCTTGACTACAGTCGCCAATAATTAATCGGTCTAGGTAATGGTCTAAATTTTTAATTTCCCACTGGGGCGGTGGCTGTTTTTCAATGGCAATTACCTTAACGCCAAATTTTTTCAGCGCAACAACGCAATGTTGTCCCAGATACCCTAACCCACAAACTAAAAAATAGTCCATAAAAGTCTTGCTGATGATCAAAAATTAAGGACAAAAACTATTAGTAAGTTTGAAATTTATTCTGTGTGTAATGGCTGGCTGAGACTAGGTTGCTCCAGGGAGGGAGAGAGTCATGTTATGTTGGACTTTAAACAAAGTTTGCCTTCGATTGTACACCCACTGCTAAAATTCCTACCATGCTTGAGCTTCATCAGTTTGAACTGTCCCAATATTCGGAAAAAGTCCGCCTGATTCTCGACTTTAAAGGGTTGGATTATCGGACAGTGGAAGTGGTGCCGGGGGTTGGTCAGCTCGATTTGCTCCGTCTTTCTGGACAAACAAAGGTTCCAGTGCTCAAGGATGGGGACATTGTCATTGCAGATTCGACGGAAATTGCCCTCTACCTAGACCGTAAATACCCCGAAAATTCCCTTTTACCCCACGATCCGGTGCAACGGGGACAATGCTTGCTGATGGAAGAATGGGCCGACGAATCCATTGGTCTGAAGGGTCGGGTTGCCATGGTGGGGGCGTTGAACCAAAATCCTGGTCTGCGGGCTTCTATTTTGCCCAAACAAACCCCAGGCATTTTCAAAAATTTAGTCAGTGCAGTACCCCCGGCTATGTTAGACCTATTGGGCAGTGGCGTTGGTTTTGGTGGTGATGCGGTCAAGGAAGCCATGCGGGGCTTGCATCAGGACTTGGAGGCTTTAACTCTGATTCTGCAACATCAGCCCTACCTAATTGGCGATCGCCCAACGTTGGCAGATTTAACGGTGGCGGCATTGAGTATGGTGATCAAAATCCCCGGCGGAAATTACTTAAACATTGCCCAGGAGTTGAAGGGTAAGGGCATTCCTGGCTTGGCGGATAACAGTGCCTACAGTGCATTTTTTGAATGGCGCGATCGCCTTTATCGGGAATATCGCCGCAGTCATCAACAGGACAATAATCAGAACAACGGCAGCGGTAGCAGTAACAATAGTTCCCCCACCACAATCACCATTGAGTAGGTGGTTTTCAACAACTGATTGGTTGGAACGCTCTGGTTAAGTTGACCCGCTAAAGCACCGGCAAGGGAGGACAACTCTAAATGGACATCTCTGAAAAATGGGAAAAACCACGGCGTTCCCCAAACTCCCTCTCTCAGTTACTTGCCAAAGGGAGGGCGGTAATTGAGCTGGAAGTATAGGCCGTCATTTTGCCAATTGCCGGTCAGGTTATCCAATTTGATCACGGGAATGCCATAGTCAAACCGGAAGCTCAAACCGGTCATACCCAAAATATCCCGCCAAATAAGGCCCAATCCAGGCCCCACCAGCACAGAATTGGGCGGCAATTGGGTGGGGTTGCCGGCACTGTTCCACACTGCGCCAAAATCCACAAAGGGAGCGAGTTCAAACACAGATTTATTATCTCCATCCCTGGCCAAGGTGATGCGATTTTCCACCGAGAGACGAACGCCATTGTCAGCGGAGCGGGCATTTTGTCGATAGCCCCGCAGGGACTGCCCACCGCCGATGATGAACAGATAATCCGGTAGCAAACTATCGGGGGTGAGTTGTAAATCTGCCTGCACAATGAGCAGGTTATTATCATCCAGTCTTTGCAGCCGCTGGGCTTGTCCCAACCAACTAAAAAATTTGCCGCTGGGTAGAGGATCGGGATTGGTGGTGGCATCAAATAGTCCTGTGCCCAGGTTCATTTGGGAGCGGAAAAACCATAGCCCATTGGGGTCGCGCAGGGTGTAGTCCTGGCCAAACTGAAACACGCTGGTGCGGCTGAAATTGGTCAAATCGGGACGATTTAGCCCTAGGGTGCGACCGTCTTGGTAACGGAAACCAAAACTAAGGGCAAATTCATCTGTTAAAGAAGTCCAGAGGGGTTGGCGATAACTGATTTCGTAGAGGGGGTTGCTGCCGGTGATATCAAAAACGTCGAAGGGGGACTGGGTGATTCTAGTCCAGGTGGGCACAAAACGTAGATTGAGAGTGCCATCGGTGGGATTAAGGGGAACCTGATAGTTAAAATCGAGGATGTCCAAACCCCCAGTGGTGGAAACGTAATAGCTCCCCGACAGGCGATCGCCAAGGCCGGTGAGATTTTTATAGTCCAAGCTAAGGCCGATCCGCTCACTTCCCAAACTGATGGGGGAATAGTTATCAAAACTGAGATTGGCACTGAAGGGGAAAGCTTCCTCCACCGTGACAGATAAATTGCTCAGCCCAACTTTTCCGGTGGGCAAAAGGCTAGCTTGCACCTTTTCCAGCATGGGATTAATTTGCAACAGCCGTAGACTTTCCTCCAACTGACCCACATTGATGGGACTATGAACTCCCCGAGCTACCCGGTCGCAAATGTAAGCTGGGCGCAAACGACCCCGACCCCGTACTTGGATCGACTCCACCTGCCCTTCCACCACCTGGATTGGTTGTTCCAAAAACTCACCATTTTTAACAGGTTCAATGGGTTTGGCGATCGCCTGGGAAGTAATGTAACCCTGATTGATGTATAGCTGGGTAATGCCCTCTACTATGCCTTGGTATAAAACTTCAAATTCCGCCGCCGTCAAATTCGTATCAATGATGAGGGGAGCAGTGCCGCTGGGGGGATCAGTTTGCCAAGGTTGTAGGGCTGGTAAAGCTAACAACTCCTTCGGGGAAAATACCGTCATGCCCAGTAGGTTCACCCGGAGGGGAGTGCCATCCACCGACCCTTGTAACAGAGGTATGGGCGTTATGTTGGTAGGAGCAGATGGTCTATAACCACAGGTGTCCACCGCTTCTTCGGCGCTGGGAGGGGAGGACTCTGGCCCTAGTTCCAATGGAGGACTAGTAGGGGGGACCTGAATATCGTCTTCCGATGGCAGTGGTTGTAGGGGAGGGGTGGGAACTTGTCCTTGGCTAAGGAAAAATTCTTTGGCGGCGATCGCCTTTATCTCTTCGGTATCTGGGTCTAGGGTTAAATCTTTCTCTTCTTGCTCAATTACTACTGGCACCTTAGAAGTAAAGGTACCCAAACCTGTGGCCAAAGCCTGATTTACTAGCCCCAATGGTAAGCAAAAGCACAACGCCAATTGCAGGGTATAACGGCAACTTAACATGGCCCTGGGCATCTCCGGTGGTGAACAGGTCGGCGTGGAAGGCTACAAAGTAGCTAGTCAGAGTGGGGAGGAGATATTTGCGTCCCTGGCTTTGATATCAGGCTTAAATTGGGACTGCACAGTTTTTTACAGAGACTTTAACAGGATTGTCAGCTTTTGTCAGCCCTAGAAGATGGCTACTAAAAGTATTTTGTAGCATTCAAACCTTAACAGGTTCCGCTGCTCCCATGGCCCGAGGGATTATGGCCCCCAGGTGGCACGGTGAAATTTTTGCGAACTCAGTACTCCAGTGTTTTCATCCGCATCAAATCAATGGGATATTGATGATATTTCTCCCTACTGAAATGTTTGAGCAAATTTTCTCCTCAGTGTTGCTTTGCGAGGGGTTGATAACAATGGACAATGGGAAAGTTAAGTTAGGGACGGTTAATTGGCCCTAGGCTGGTTGGTAGAGTTTTGACCCTAACTCCCCCGTTCCTGTCCCCTTGAGAGTGTTAACCCATGGCTCCTTCCTCTGCCCAGATTGTTGACCCCTGTATGTTGGCGGCCATCGACATTGGAACCAATTCCGTTCACATGGTCATTGTCCGCATTGATCCAGTTCTGGCCACCTTTACTATTGTGGCTCGGGAAAAAGATACTGTCCGCCTAGGCGATCGGGACCCCCAATCTAATAACCTCACTCCAGCGGCCATGAATCGGGCGATCGCCGCTTTGAAACGTTGTGTGGAATTGGCCAAGGGTTTGGAAGTGGAAAACATTATCGCTGTGGCCACCAGTGCCACTAGGGAAGCCAAAAATGGCCAAGATTTTCTTACCCGGGTGCAAACGGAAGTGGGGCTAACGGTGGATTTAATTTCTGGCCCAGAGGAAGCCCGACGAATTTACCTGGGGGTATTTTCCTGCATGGATTTCCATGAAGTACCCCATGTGATGATCGACATTGGTGGCGGTTCTACGGAGCTAATTTTGGCCGATCGCCGGGACGTGCGGTTTTTAAGCAGTACCAAAGTAGGGGCGGTGCGGCTCACCCAAGACTTTGTCCACAGCGATCCCATTGATGCCACCGAATTGGCCGTGTTGCGGGCCTATGTGCGGGGCATGCTGGAGCGCCCAGTGGATGAGATTAAACAACGGCTCAAGGGAGGGGAAAAAGCTCAAATGGTGGGGACTTCCGGCACCATTGAAACCCTAGCCACCATGACCGCTTTACAAAAACAAAAAGAGGTTCCCAATCCCATTCAGGGTTACAGCATTAGCCAAAAAGATGTGGAGGAATGGGTCAAAAAATTGGCTGGTCTCAACTGCCAAGAACGGTTTGAAGTGGCGGGCCTGTCCGATCGCCGGGCGGAAATTATTTTGCCGGGGGCAGTGATTCTACTCGAAGCCATGACCATGCTGGAATTGGATAGCATCACCATCTGTGAGCGGGCGTTGCGGGAAGGCATGATCGTCGATTGGATGCTCACCCATGGGCTAATCCAAGACCGGATGCGTTTCCAGGGAGAAATTCGTCAACGGGGAGTGCTAAAAATCGCCCGCAAATACCAAGTGGATCTCGGTTTTGGGGAAAGGGTCGCCCAATTTGCCACCAGCTTTTTCGATCAACTGCGGGGAGTTTTACACGACTGGGGGGAAACGGAACGGGAATGGCTCTGGGCCGCCGCAATTTTGCATAATTGTGGTACTTATGTCAGCCACTCCGCCCACCATAAACATTCCTATTATTTAATTCGTAATGCGGAACTGCTAGGTTACACAGAAATTGAGCTAGAACTAATTGCCAATATTGCCCGTTACCATCGCCGTAGTAAGCCGAAAAAACGCCACGATGATTACATTAAATTATCTGAACCCCACCGTTTAGCGGTGCGGCAATTAAGTTCTTTGCTACGCTTAGCGGTGGCCTTGGACCGTCGCCAAGTGGGAGCCATTGAAAGCTTTGATTGTCGTTATGATCAAGATAAACGGCAGTTACATTTGCACATTACCCCCAAAGATCCCGACGATGACTGTGCCTTGGAACTATGGAATTTAGATTATAAAAAAGTTGTTTTTGAAGAAGAATTTAATACTAAAGTAGTAGCAACTCTAGCAATTTTGCTCAAATCTCGTCAGGGTTAAGAAAAATTTAAAATACCTCCCCTGGTCCCTCAATTATGTAGGGAATTCAATTCAAAATTTCCCAGTATGATGAGATGTACAGGGAGAATTTAGACTTTTCAGACCCTCTCTAGGAAAGTGTTTAAAAATTTGAGTTGTGGCTGTTTAATCCCCCCTACCCCCCTTGGGAAGGGGAGAACTGTTACAAAAGACCTCCTTTTTAAGCCGGAGCTTTAGTGGGAGGATTTGGAAGGATGAATACCTAGCTTTGCACTTTTCAGACCCTCTCTAAAGCTAAAATTTCACCTAAGTTAAGGGGAGATTTTTCACAGTTAATCATGTAGTTATGAGCAAAAAAGTAGCGGCCCTGGGCTTAGATGTGGGGCGAAAACGTATCGGGGTGGCGGGCTGTGACGGCACTGGTTTGATTGCCACTGGCATTACCACCATTGTCCGCAGTTCCTACGATCAAGACATTGCTCAGATTAAGCAATTGGTGGAAGAAAGGAATGTTAATCTGTTGGTGGTGGGATTACCCTACACCATGGCTGGAGAGATTGGTTCTCAAGCTAAACAGGTGCAAAAATTTGCGCGACGGGTGGCGGAGCAGTTACACTTGCCGTTGGAGTATATGGATGAACGGTTAAGTTCAGTAGAAGCGGAAAATCAGTTAAAAGCGCGGAAAAGATTTTCTAGTTATGACAAGGGTTTAATTGATCAACAAGCGGCGGAAATTATTCTACAACAATGGCTAGATTTACGGCGTTCTCATTTACAAGAAGGGGGTGATAATCTCCATCGATAAATTTTGATTAATTAGATTGTTTGGCAAATTTACTAACTCTTATTAATAATCTTCTGGCAAATTTAGCTTAACTTTTTCTGCAGCAAAAACAACCAATGTCAATTCTGCTAAAGCCACGATACAGGCAGTTCTAAGAGCAGTGCAATCTCGCCCCAAGGCATTATTGCCGGCGGAATGATGCCAGGGTCCTAATCCTCCATGTAATCCAGTGGGCAGATCCACCGGGAATGGAAAACCCAAGGGAGCGACCAAAACAAATTTTGGCTGGCAATAGTGCCCGCCTTTATCGATCGCCGTGGGAAAATCGATCAGCTTTTACCTATAGTTCAGCAAGCAGTCCAGGGGGGAATTGTCCTGCGGGATCAAGTTGAAGTGGTGGTCCACACTTGAAATGCAAGAATGTCGGCAAAGTCCCGATTGGCCCCATAACCTAGGACAACTCTTCAAACGGATCCAGGAGCTAAAACTTATCCGTAGCTGGCCTGGGCCCCACTGCCCCCGGTTGATTGGTGAATAAATTCCCAGCCGCTTCATTTTGGTAAATACAATCAATGCGAGGATTACCTTCCAGAGGCCCGGTGAAACCAAAGGTATTCATCCGATTTTTGCAATCATTGACCTGACGGCTGTCCACCAATTTTTCCCGCTCTAAAATGCTCCAGTTATTGCGGCGCAACACACAGCCCGGTTGCATCACTGGTTGGGTGACAAATACATTAAAGGGATTCAGGGTCACAAACACCCGCATATCGGTGACAATGGCGCTGGAGCCAAACTGTACACACACTTCAGCGTTGGGGGCACTGCGGTCAATCACTTCCCTGGAAGCCACATTTTCCGGACTAAAGCTAGCGGTGGAACTAAAACCAATGCCTACCCCAATGCCCAAAACAAAAATTCCCGCTAATAAGGCGATCGTGCCATAGTTGATGGCCCCCAGGCTGAACTTACCAGGGGCTTTTCCCGGCGGGGGCCCATAATCCCGATCATAGCTGGGACGGGGAGGAGGAGTGTAACGGGGTGGGGGTCTGCGGGCCATAGGGAGAAATTGAGAAGGTGGAGTTTCCTAGTCTAGCTTTGGCAGAACTATTTCAGCCGGTAAAAACCTGGGGTGAGCTTTGGGTCAACCACAACCAAGAGGGGGAAAATTGTCCGATGGCTTGCCATTCCCAACACCAGTAGATCAAGAGAGGGAATATTAACCTAGCCACGTTTCCCATCGAGAATTTTAGACGAATTCCAAGGTTAAATCAGGCATCAGTCGTTGGAGGTTTCTCAAGGATTTCATTTGCCAGAGAATGTTTTTAGAACCCTTAAAAACTAGGCTGGTGTCTTCCTTACCCCGCACCTTCATCACAAACATAGACAGCATGCTGATGCCGGAACTATTGAGAAATTCTAACCCCTCTAAGTTAATGATCAGCTCACTACAATCAGACAAAATCTCCAGCATGGTGTTCATAATGGGCTGATATTCCTTCATGCCTTCCAACCGCAAAAAGCCCCGAAAGTAAAGGGTCTTGTTGGCCTCTTCAAAGTAAATCCGATAGTCTTCAGTGGTTATTTCCATGGGAATAGGTCGCAATAAAATTAGGGATTTGGGGAGAATAATTTTTTCTTAGCTACCACTGCTCAAATTTCGACACCCAAGTGAGTCATCACCGTAACTTTGATCAAATCCTCGGAACCGGAAACCGGGACAAATCGCCAACCAAACTGAGCTTGGTAATCGTTAATCATAGTCAACAAGCCGATCTGGGACGCTTCGCAATCTTCCAGGGCGGATTTTTCTAGTCGTTCCATGTATAGCTCCAGCGGATCTGCCTCTAATAGCACTTTGATGAAATTCTCATAGTCAATGGTGGTTGGCAGGGGAGAAATATTACTGGTCTCAAAAATTAATTTATGGTCGTAGAGATGGAGAGTAATGGTGATGGGACAATCATGGTCGGTGGTGCTGTATTTAACGGCGTTTTCCAACAATTCGTTGGCAATATAACTGACGGAGCCTTTGATGGTGTCCCGCTGACTAAGGCCGTCGTCTGCTCCGTTGCCGGGAAAAAAGGTGGCAAAGTAGTCCCCCAAAAAGTCTGCTGACAGGCCATAGTTGCGCCAGCGTTGTAAACGATTTACCCGGTCGAGGGAAAAGTTTAGGGTCAGAAATTCGTCGCTGGGGGGAATGGGATCGAGGAACTCTCCCCATTGTCTGACGTTGGTTTGGTCAGTGCTCATGGTTATGTCTATGGGACTAGCTCACTTGGTTTATTCGAAAAATCAATGGCCGAAAATGCAGTTCCGGCCCTGGCGTTTCGCCTTGTAAAGATTTTCGTCCGCTTGGGCAATTAGGTCTAGGGGGAGTTGTCCCGGCTGGGGATACAGGCGACCGATGCCAAAGGACATGGTGACGAATTCGCTAGTGGGGGAATGGTGATGGGGAATTTCTAGCATTGTCAGAGAGGCCTGCATCCGTTTAGCAATCTGCTGGGCAGCTTCACTGGTCACCTGGGGCAAAATTACACCAAATTCTTCACCACCGTAGCGAGCAAAAAGATCAAACGGGTTGCGGAGGGTGGCACTGAGGGTTTTGGCAATGCGCCGCAAACAGTCATCCCCACTGAGGTGGCCGTAGAAGTCGTTGAATTGTTTGAAATGGTCGATATCACATAAAATCAGGGCGATCGCCTCTTGGCTATCCATGGCCCGTTCCCATTGTTGGGCCAGATGGAGGTCAAAATGGCGGCGGTTGGAAACCTGGGTGAGGCTATCGAGGTTAAGTAACTCTGCGGTTTCCCCTAGTTTTTGTCGCCATTGGGCATCCACCACGTCCCCATGTTGCATGATGGTTTCCACAATAATTTCTAGGTCTTCCTTTTCCCGGGAAATTAAACTGAGAATATTTTGTAACTTCGCCTCTGCCCGCTGTCGTTCCAGGATTTCGCTTCTGAGCTTGACATTGGTTTCATTCAGCAATGACTCGATCATGTCCCCATGTTCGGCGATCGTGGTCAAGGCAATGTGGAGATCATCATTTTCCCGTTGTAACCGATTAATTTCTTGCTGAAGTTGAGTTAGGGTGGCCGCCGTTAATTCTGTCGTAGTCATAGTGGGGAGCGAAGACGGGGATAGGATCCGGAAATTTTTGAGTGAGTTTATTTACTTACCTAGGTTATTCAATGTAACTCACTTGGTTAGGAATGACTGCTTACCCAGGACTATTTTCCCTAGATTGGTGTTTAATTATCCTCTGCTTAGTTGGGGCAGGGAAACGGAGCTGGCATTGTTTTTCCCATAGATTCACAAACTAAAAATAGTGATCAAGTTTTATCTTGATTTGGGAGGTGTTGGCAAAGTTCGGGTTTGCCCTTAAATCGACTGACTAGGAAACCTTTCCCGAGTTTCCCCCAAGCTTGGGGAAAATTAGGTTGGATTTTACAACAGTCTTTTGGATGAACCCAGTGACTACGTTGCAGCAGGCTGGGTCAATGTCAGCGGGATTTTTCCACTGATGCCCGGACGATCGCCGCTAACTGTTCTGCACTATCGAGGTCAGCCAATGTGCCAGCAGCTTTGGCCATGGTAGCCAAATTTTCTGGACTCTGGAGCAGGTCTAGCCCAGCTTGTTCCAACTGTTCCGCCGTCAGGGATTTTTGGGCAAACATTAGGGCGGCCCCGGCATCAACAAACACCTGGGCGTTATACATCTGATGATTTTCCGCCGCAAAGGGATAGGGAATTAAAATGGAGGGGGTCTGGGTGACAGCCAATTCGGTTAGGGTGCCCGCTCCGGCTCTGCTAATGGCTAAATCCGCCTTTTGCAACAGGGCCGCCATATTATCGAAAAATTCCAGGGATAAATAATGGTCATGGCTAAAGGTGGCCGCTTCCGGATCGTTCTTGCCGGTCAAATGGACAATAAAGGCCCCCGCATTTACCCAAGCAGGCACACAACTACGAACTTGTTGATTGACTGTCACTGCTCCCTGAGAACCTCCTGCCACCACAATTAAGCTTCTGTTTGGGGGAATGGGCAAATCCAAAGACTGGGGCTGACGAAATTGCTCCCGCACGGGGGTGCTAATCCAAACCGTTGCACAATTGGGCAGATATTTGGCTGTGCCCCGGAAACCGATCGCCACTGTGTCGCACCAACGGCCCAACCAAGTGGTTACTTTACCGGGAATAAAGTTAGATTCGTGGAAAATTACCGGAATGTTGCATAATTTAGCTGCCACAATGGCCGGAGCGGCAATATAACCCCCTGTGGTCGCCACAGCATTAATTTTTTTGCTCTTAATCAGTTTTCTAACCGTGAATACTGACCGTAATAAATTCCAGCCAATCTTGATTGTTTTTAAGCTGGGCCGTCCCTGGAAACCTTCCACCGGGATCGTTTGCAAAGGATATTGCCGGGGTACCAAGGTCGTCTCCAGGCGATCGGGCACCCCCAACCAGATAATTTCATAGTCCGGCAACTGCTGGGCCAGGGCCAAAGCCGGAAAAAGATGCCCCCCCGTGCCACTGGCGGCAATTAGTAAACGAATCGGTTCAGTCATCTTGCCCAAATATCCGTTAAAAACTACACAAGCCTTTGATAAGCCCACAAAAAAAATACCCCACCCGCTGGCGGAGTAACAAATCAAAATGTCCAATCCCCCGCATAACGGAGGAATCCTGACCCACCCAAAGATGGTTAGACATTTTCAATTAAAAGACCATTAGTCTTCAAACCTTTCCAGCCTAACCTTCGCCTTCACTCTCAATGTGAATGAAAAGCAACCCCATGGTCACAGCGGGAAATAACCAACCCACCATAGGAATCAAAATCCAAGGCAGGTAAGATGCAGCGTAGGAACCGTCCATTAGTTAATACTCCTTATTAATTGGATGATTGTAAGCTCAGGCCGTCGTGGCAACGGCAAAATTGAAACAGTTTAAAGGTTATAAGGTTATTTAGTTAAATAGACCCCGGAAAATCCCATCCACAACGCTGAGGTTTTCCAACAGGAAGTAAGCCACAAAGGCACCTCCCATGCCACCCACAAAAAAGCCAGCAGCAAATTGGCTCCAACCATCGGCTGTTTGCAGAGTGTCGCCGGAACCCTGTTCCCCTTGGAAGGTAACCAGTCCATAGCTACTAAGAGCAGCGGTAGCCACCAGGATCAAAGCCAAAGCTCCGATCAGACCACCAATGTACTGGTACTCAGAATCCCGCAGCGGGCCCAGCAGGGTCCAGGGGCCAATCAAGAAGTAACCGTGGGCCATGCCCACTTCCAAACCTCTGAGGATGGGGGAAAGGCCTTTGCGATAGGCGGGCAAATTGCCGATAAAAGTGCGGGTGAAAGCGGAGTCGGAAATGGGGGTGGAAAGATGCCCCACAAAAGGATCGCCGTTATAGGCTTGTACAACTTGGTTAGATTCAGCCATTGGTATTGAGTTCTCCTATTAAAGAATTTCGTCAGGGACGTGACAAAACTTTAGTCCCCATTTTACGCACGGGGGGACGTTTTGCGAGGAAAATGGCTTTTAGCTTTAAAAAAATTCATTAAGTTTTATTGACCTCCACTCAACAGCGGCTTTTCCGCCTGGGATCTCTACTTTGGAGGCTTTCTTTGGATGGAATTTTCCCCACGAGCCAAATTTTTTCTCTTTTTATAATCCTCTTCAATCTGCCCCAGTTCGCTTTTCATGGTCTGGGCAAATTAAAACCATAGAGCAAAAGACGATGTTTGCAATATTCAAATAATGCCCCCTGCCTGCCTGAAGTTGTCCGATCGCCGTTGGTCAATCTTCAAAAGGTGCGGACTGAAGCCTTCGGTTGCTAGGGGCATTTCACCCGTTCATTTTTTCGTCTATTGACAGTAACTCCTATTTAGCCCTAGGATAATTGCCGGGATTAAATGAAAATTATTTTTATTAAGGAGCTTGCTGATGAAATGGGCTAACCGGTTGCTATTATTTGGGGTTATGTTGTGGGTGCAATCCATGGAAGTTTCCTTTTCCCCCAATAATCCCAGCTTAATTAGCGGTCTAAACCTAGAGCTAGCCAAGGTTGCGGCGCAAGAAATGACCCCAGGAGAACAGGCTAACCGTGATTTTCAGGACAAGTTAAATAAGAAAGATTTGCTAGAAGCATTACGTCAGGGAGGGTATGTCATTTACATTCGCCATGGCCAAACAGAAAAGGATTATGCTGACCAAGTCACAGCGGAAATGGGTAACTGCGCCACCCAAAGGACTTTAAGCGAGGTCGGTTGGCAACAGGCCAAGGCGATCGGTGAAGCATTCAAAAAATACGCCATTCCCTACGACAAAGTTTTTTCCAGTCAATATTGTCGAGCCTGGCAAACAGCGGATTTAGCCTTTGGACGATACGAAAAAAATGGCGACCTTAATTTTCCCAAAGCGGAAGACTATAGCCCAGAACAAATTGCCCAAATGAAAGCGTTGTTAATGCCATTTTTAACCGAAATTCCTGCCCCTGGAACTAATAATGTTGTTGTTGGCCATGACGATCTATTTGAGGCGGCAACTGGAATTTATCCCGATCCCCAGGGCATGGCCTATGTGGTTAAGCCCCTAGGTGGTGATCAGTTTACGTTGGTGGCTAATGTACGGGCGGAAGAGTGGTTAGAGCTTGGCCAGTAAGGATTAGGAAGTAATCGGCTTGGTGAAACCATCTATCTAAAAAATTCCAGAAAAGCCCATGCTATGATAATGATTATCATTATTTAGAAGTTTGCCCGTGATGGCCATGGGGAGGAAGGGCATTGTTTTTCCCTTGGCTGTTGCCTATATTCTCGATAATTTGTTGGCTAATTCCTAGGGTGTGAGGACTCCTATGTTAAGAAAACTGTCACTAGTGTGGGGTTTGGGTGCCCTGATGGCGATCGCCGGGGGAGGGGGGGAAGCTTTAGCCGAACCAGGGGGCAAAATTGAACCTTTGCAGTTCGGTCAATCCGTGGAAGAGATGGACTCCAACCCCATGGGACAGATCACTTCCGTGTCGGAGCTTAGGGATGTGCAGCCCACCGCCTGGGCCTACGAAGCACTCAAAAGTTTAGTGGAGCGCTACGGTTGCATTGTTGGTTATCCTGACCGCACTTTTCGCGGCGATGGAGCCCTATCCCGTTGGGAATTTGCTGCGGGACTAAATGCCTGCATGAACGTCATGGAGCGGTTAATCCAGGAGAACGTAGCGGTTTTACGGGAAGACGTTGATAAGTTGAAGCGCTTAGCCCAGGAGTTTCAGGGGGAATTGGCCGCCCTGGGGGCCCGGGTTGATAATTTGGAAGTCCGCACAGCTTACCTGGAAGACCATCAATTTTCCACCACCACCAAATTAAGTGGACAGGTGGTGACGGCCCTGAGTGGCATTGTCAGCGGCGACAAAAATAATGGCACTGAATCAATTACCAGAAACACCACCTTGGGTTACCGCACCCGTTTGGAGCTCAATACTAGCTTTCGGGGAGATGACGATCTGTTCATTCGCCTATCCAGTGGCAATTTAGAAGACTATGGCCCCATTGCCGGTACTTTCCAGCCAGTGTTAGGGGCAACGGAACCGGAAGATGGCAACCTCAGCAATAGTGTTTTGTACTATACTTTTCCTGCCACGGAAAATATTCGTCTGTGGGCCATGGGGGCCGGGGGCGCTTTCGACGATTTCACCAATACAGTCAATGTTTTAGACGGGGATGGAGCCTTTGGAGCATTGACTACCTTTGGCACCCGTAGCCCGATCTATTTCTTGGGGGAAGGTACCGGGGCGGCCCTCCAGGGCACCTGGGATAAATTACAACTTAGCCTTGGTTACCTGGCCCCCGCTGGCAATGATCCTTCCCAGGGAGAAGGATTATTTAACGGCAGTTTTGGCACGATCGCCCAGGTAAACTATGATTTCAGCGATAATCTGACCGTAGCTTTAACCTATAGCTATGGCTATAACACCTTGGACACTAGCACCGGTAGCCAACGCTCTAATTTTCGCTACTTTACGGAAACCACCTTTGGGGAAGCGGCCAAAACTTCCCACAACGCCTATGGGGCCGCTTTTTCTTGGCAGTTGAGCGACCATTTTGTCCTAGGGGGTTGGGGAGGCCTTACTAAGGCCCGCACCCTCAAATCTATAGATCTGGCGGATGCCAGCATTGGTAGAGGAAGTTTAGATATTTGGAATTGGGCTGTGACCCTGGCTTTCCCCGACATTATCAAGGAAGGGAATATGGCGGGGATTATTGTGGGTATGCAACCCTGGGTGAGCAGTAGTTCCATTGTCTTCCCCGATGACATTGCCACCACTGACATTGACAGTTCCTTGCACCTAGAAGGCTTTTTCCAGTGGGCAGTGAGTGACAATCTTTCCATTACCCCCGGTATTGTGGTGGTACCCAATGCGGACTACAACAACGCCAATGGCACCCTGGTAATGGGGGTAATTCGTACCACCTTCAGCTTCTAGGCATTGCAGAACCTTTCCACGCAACGGACAAATAGCTCTACCCCCACTGGCAACACAGCCTCGTCAAAATTGAAGCGGGGATGGTGGTGGGGATAGGCCAAACCAAGATCCCCATTGGCAGACCCTAGGAAGAAGTAACAACCTGGCACTGCCTGGAGAAAAAATGACATATCTTCCCCTGCTAGGGTTTGGTAATCCGGTTGGAGATGGTCATCGGTGAGTAATACATCCGCCGCCGCCGATCGCACCAAATCCGCCAAACGGCGATCGTTAACCACGGGGGGATAAATATTTTCGTAGGTAAATTGGTAATTAGCCCCGTGACTCTGGCAAATGCCCTTGATAATTTCCTCAATGCGTTGGGCAAAATAACCAGCAAAACTGGGGTCAAAGTAGCGCACTGTGCCCCGGAAATAGGCGCTGTCGGGGATGACGTTAAAAGCAGTGCCGGACTGCAACTGTCCCACAGTAACCACAGCAGACTGGAGGGGATTTAAATTGCGGGCCACAATACCTTGCAAAGCCATGACAATTTGGGCACTGATCACCAGGGTATCCACGGTTTGGTGGGGCATGGCTCCGTGGCCTCCTTGGCCGAACAGTTGACATTCAAAGTGTTCCACCGCCGCCATTACTGGCCCCGGCTTGATGCCCACCGTGCCCACAGGTAGGTCATTCCACAAATGTAAACCGACAATGGCATCCACCGCCGGATTTTCCAGCACCCCCGCTTCAATCATGGGCTTGGCACCACCAGGGCCTTCCTCCGCTGGCTGAAAAAAGAATTTTACCTGGCCCCGAAAACTATCCCGATGGGCCGCTAAATATTGCGCGGTGCCTAAGGCGATCGCCGTGTGACCGTCGTGGCCACAGGCGTGCATTTTACCGGGGTGGAGGGAACGGTAATCTACTTCATTTTCTTCCGTTACCGGCAGAGCATCCATATCGGCTCGGATGGCCAGCACAGGTCCCGGCTTACCGCTGTCAACCGTCGCCATAATCCCGGTTTTGGCAATGCCTGGGGTGTGGGGAATTTCTAATTTAGTCAGGGTTTCGGCAATGTGGGCCGCCGTTAACTGCTCTTGGAAGCCCAATTCCGGGTATTGGTGAAACTGCCGTCGCCATTGGATCAATTGACCGTGTAGTGCTTGGATAGGCAAACGGACATTAGTGCTGGGTAAATTAGTTGGCTGGGGAAGGGTAAAAACCATGGTGGAAAAGCAGGATGGTATTTGCATTTTAACCATTTACCCCAGGGACTATCCCAACCAAAGATAGCTACCAGCCCAAGCAATCAAAGCACTGCCCAGGGGAACAGTTAAGTTATCAATGCCCCAGCGGGAAAAGCTCTCCAGTCCAGCACTGGCGATCGCCACCGTCCCAGCCACAACAAGGACAATAACTGTGAAGCCGAAGGTGTAACTAAGAAATACAACCGTGACCAAAAAACTGGCCAACACCATGGTGAGAGTGCCCTCCCAACTTTTGCGGAAACCAAAGACTTGGTAGCGGTGACGCCCCCACCTTTGTCCCACCAGGGCCGCCAGTCCATCGCCCCAGGCCATGACTAAAATACCGATCGCCGCAAATATCGGCAGTCCAAGGGAGAAAAATCCCCCCACCAATAGACCAATGCTAAGGGCGTAAAACAAAGTGCCGTAACTGTGGCGGCCAACACTTTCTAAGCTGGGCAAAATCGGCAAACGATAGGAGAGCACTGCAATGCCAGCGGCAAAAACCCCGGCGATCGCCCCCACCCAACCAGGAATACTCAACCACCAAGCAATCAGCACCACTTGCCCCGCTCCGATGTGGACAATTTTACGAGTTACCTCCGCCGGACTGAGGGAAAGGCGGTTAAGCAGTTCCGCGGTTAACACCACAGCCCCTAGGTAGGTCGCCGCCAGCCCCACCGCAATCCAGAGGGGCAAAGCCATAGGATTATTTTGCTCAATGCCCATTAGGAAAAAAACAATAGTTATAACCTCGGTGACAGTACCTTAGTTTGATGACAATCCCACTAATCATACCCTCAAAGATATAGTTGATCGGCGATCAATGCCTACGTATCCGCCTCTTCGTTAGTCTCCAGTCGGAGGTTGTTGAGAGATTAATCAGAAAATTTGCTGCAATATTATAAGTTAATACATTTTTATGATAAATTTTGACTTCGCCGCCGATCTTTAATGTCCAGTGATCTTGGGATAATGTGGTAATTTTCTTGATTTTAATACTATTTTGATAGCAAATAAAATCTCGTAAAGTAGAATTGATAATGCTTTTATATCTTGTTTAAGGGGATAAAAAATCAGAGGCATTTCCAAATTCAGAACGAAATTTTTTTATTGTATTGCTAAATTTAACCTTTCCCGATTCTAAAAATATAATCCAATCTGCACAATTGATAACCTTAGGACGATGGCTAATTAAAATCGTTGTTTTTCCTTGGCGCTTGGTCAGCAAACTATTGAGTACTTCAGCTTCCGTCACCGGATCAAGATTAGCTGTTGACTCATCTAGAATCAAAACCGCTGGATCGTTTACAATTGCCCTGGCGATCGCCAAGCGTTGTTTTTGTCCTCCGGAAATATTTGCCGCCACCGCACCGAGAATTGTTTCATATTGCTCTGGAAATTGACTAACAAATTCATGGGCTTGGGCGATTTGGCAAGCTGATATAACTTGCTCCAAAGTAATATCTGGTGAGCTTAAACGGAAATTGTCAATAATGGAACGATGGAAGAAAAAAGCATCTTGGGAAACTAACACTACCTGTTTTCGTAGGCAGATCAAGGAAAAATCCCCGAGACTATGGTTCCCAATGTTAATTTCCCCAGCTTGCACTGAATAAAGACCGGTTAAAATTTTTGCTAAGGTACTTTTCCCACAGCCTGATTTTCCGATAAGGCCGACAACTTTGCCGCCGGGGATGGTAACGGACAAATCTTCTATCAACTTGACTCGACCGGGATAATAAAAACTAATGTTTTGACAATCAATGTCGTCCTGGGGAGAAATTTCAATGGGGTCTTTGAGATCATCCCCTTGATTTTCTGGTTCGTACTCAAATAACTCCGCCAGGAGTCGAGTGATAGCTTTAACTTGGGTGAAATCGGTAAAAAACTGCACTAAAGTTGTAATCAAAAGTAAAAAACTTTGTTGCAGACCATAGATAGCGATAAGTTGACCGATGCTGAGTTGATTGCCAAAAACCAAAACACTGCCATACCACAGCATAATTACTGTGCCTATCCCCGCCATTAATTGCGAAAAAGTATTGTTGATAATGCGAATTTGAGCAGTGCGGTAATTAAGCTTAAATTCCCGTTGCAAGCGATGTTGAATTTCTAGCCATAATTGGGGAGAAGCCGCCGTTGTTTTGGTGGCCAAGGCTCCATTAAATGATTCAGCCAGGAGTCCAGCATTTTCCCCCGCCATAGTGATGGAACGATAGGTTGTCTGGCGGACAATGGGCTGAAAAGCAATGGTTGATAAGGTCATAATGCCCCCGATCGCCGCCACGATTGCCGCTAACTGCCAACTATAAAAGACGATAAAACCAAGGGCCACAAGACCAATAAATGTCTTGATGGGGAGATCAATAACTAACTGAGAAACTAATAAATTAATCCGTTGAATATCGGAAAGACGACGAATTGCCGTACCACTGCGACGGGCTTCATGGTAGGTAATGGGCAAATTCAAGATTTGCAGGCCAAATTCTAGCTTGAGACCTTTTTGCAATTCTTCCGCAAAGGAGGCAACGAGATTGGATTGTAAAAATGAACAAATAGCATTAACCACTGTAATCAAAATAACGCCAATGGCAACCCAGGTTAATTTTTGGGTATCTGATTTAGTCAGAACGCTATCCGTTAAAAATTTAAGTAATAAGGGTGTAGATAAGGAAAAAATACCGACGGCCAAATTCAGGGGAAATAATTTGCCAAAAATTTCTCGATATTCCCACAGTCGTTTGAGCAGATTATCAACGGGATGAACAGGATCTTCATCAAGTTGAGAAATAAATCCTTTGGGATCTGGCTCTAATAGGAGCATCATGCCCCCTTGCCACCCCTTAATTACCTCTTGGCGGTCTAAATAACGAACCCCGATCGCCGGATCTGCAATGACGTATTTATCTTTTTCCTGCCCGTACAAAACAACGAAATGATATCCCTTCCAAAAAATAATTGCCGGTAAAGCCCACTCATCCAATTCGTCGAGAATTTCCGGTTCTGCTTGGATGGCTGAGGTTATAAAGCCCAGTTCCTGCGCCCCATACTTAAGCCCGAGTAAAGTGGTTCCCCCTTGGCGAGTCCCCACCAGCGCCCTAATTCGATTAATTCTGATATTGCGTCCGTGATGCTTTGCAATGATCGCCAAACTTGCCGCCGCACAGTCCTCACCACTCTGTTGTTGAACCCATTGATATTTAGCCATGCAAGTAATGCGATTTTTTACACCAAGTAAATTTTGCTTAAGCGATACCATCTCAAATCAAATGTAGTAGTTGATACAACTACAATTTTTATTGTTAGCGCATTCTATCAATAATGCAGGTAAACAAAAAATAATGAAAACTTAATTTTAATTTAACCTTAATTTAATCTTATATTAATTTGCGTCTGTTATGGTACAAAGATTAGTTATTTAACTAGTGCCATACGAGGAAAATTTCATGTCTAAAGTTGAAAAGTCCGTACAAGTCCAAGAGACAAAATCCCAGTCCACCGCTCCCAAGTACCGTGAACTCTCTGATGCTCAATTAGAGGTTGTTTGTGGTGGCATCGCTATAATCTGTGGTGACAATGTGAAGTTACCTGACTCTGCCATTAAAAACGCGTAGGAAATTGTTTTAAACAATTTAGTTCGATAAGGCTGACTTTATTGATCAAGCCTTTTGATGTGGATGGACAAACTTCATTTCACTAGTCAAACATTTTTGAGGAATACTCCCATGTCTAAAGTTGAAAAGTCTGTGCAACGTCAAGAAACAAAATCCCAGTCTTCTGCTCCCAAGTACCGCGAACTCTCTGACGCTGAGTTAGAGGTAGTTTGTGGCGGTTCTATGTTGTTCAACGCATTTATTAAAAATTAGTCTTTGTAACACCTCTAAATCAATTAGGACTCTAGTGCCTACTTTTATCTAAGCTTGATTTAGAAGCTGTTTATGAAATTTAACTGCCACTTTAAGTTCCCCCTATTTGGGGGGATTTGGATTCTTTAGATTTATAGTCAGGGATGATATTTGCAAATGTTTTCCCGTCCATATTGTGACTATAGCTAAAACTTTTTGAGCTGATTTTCCATGTATGAACCAATTCAATTGGACAGTGTTTCGGCTGTAAATTTTAAAGAATTAACCTACCCAGCCTATCAGTCTCATCTGCTGCATATCTCAGAGGATAATTCTTGGATAGCTTTCGGTCTGGAAATTGAAAGCTATCCCGTTGGTCTTGTTCTGGCTAAAGATGCTATCTGCGAGGAAAAAAAGGTTGCCGAGATTTGTTCACTGTTTGTCATTCCCGAATATCGTCAACGGGGAATCGGTGCTGCGCTACTGCGATCGCTGGAAAATGAACTAATACATCGTGGTTGCGAAAAAGTGTCCTTAGGTTACCTCGATAATCCCAATAAGGTATTTATCGAACAAATGCTTGCAAGCTGTAATTGGGAAAAACCAGCAAAAACGGCATTGATCTGCTACGGAAATATGGGGAAGTTAAAAAATGCCAGTCTTTTGAAAAATTTCGACAAGTTATCAGCAAAGCTTCCTGCTCAGTTTTCGCTTTTCCCTTGGTCGAGCCTCACCGAAGCAGATGCAGAAGCAATTAAAAACACAATGGAAGCCAATCCGCTCATTAAAAAATTTAATCCCTTTGTGGAAAGTCATAAGTTAGAATCCCTCAACAGCTTAGGCCTGCGTTACAAAGATGAAGTTGTTGGCTGGATGCTTACCCATCGCATCGCCCCCGATACCATTCGCTACACCCAGATGTTTGTCGATCCAGCTCTTCAGCCCCTCAGCCGAAGTTTGATCATGCTTGCTACGGCTATGAATATTCAAATTAAAACTGCGCCAGATGCTCCTAAAGCAACCTGTCGAGTCGACATTGATAACTATCCTATGGTTAATTTTGTTGAGCGTCGTCTTGCTCCCCATCTCGACAATCTTAAATATGCGTGGCGGGCTTCTAAACTTTTAACATGACTACAAATATTGCATAATATGATTTTAGTTTTTTATTCGATAACAGTTAATGACTGCTGATAAATATACAGTTGCTATCAATGAAAACGCTCTAAAAATACTGGGCGAAATTGTATTTTTAATGGGGGCTTCACAGAACTTTGCCAAGTATCCTGTTAGTTTTATTATAAATTACCTTTTGCCCTCTATCTACCTGAATCAATATCGAATCTATCGGACAGTTAAAGATAATAAGCCAATTGGCTTTGCTTGTTGGGCTTTTATTAATGATCAAGTAGAAAAAGAACTTATTGAAAATGATATTAATTTAAGTGTCGAAGAGAGAAACTCGGGAGAAAACATTTATGTTCTTTACTTCATTGCACCCTTTGGTCATGCCAAACAAATTGTCCATGATCTGAAAAACAATATCTTTCCCAATAAAATAGTCAAAGGTTTAAGGCTAGATAAAGATGGGAAAAAAGTCCTACGGGTAGCAACTTATTATTGCTAAAAGCATAATCTAAGAAACAAAGATTATTTTACAGTTATTCGATTGAGAACACAACTAAAAATCTGTTTAAAAATTTTATTTATCCCCTAACTCCCTCAATATTGGGTGTTTTTTAAACACGTTCTGAAGCAGAATGATTTACCAAATTGTTGCGATTTCATGATATCAGAATAGAATTCGTTGTGCAAATGTAATCCCCATAACATTTACCTCATTTTTTACTGTTTTATGTGTTAGGGTTATTGAGTAAAAATTAAGCATCACTGTATCTGGCTAAAACTTTATCTGATTAAAGTTTAGTTTTATCTAGTTAAAGTATTAGAGTCCAGTGGAGGGTTTCAAAATGGGGAAAATATGGCAAGGCTCGGAATCAGCTGACAACATCGATCTCAGACCATCTGATCGTCATAAATTCGATGTTGTTTGGGCAAAATCCGGAGATGATCTTGTCCATGGTCGAAATTTTTCCAGCCTATCAGGAGCCAATGACACCATATCTGGAGCGAATGGGAACGATGTCATCTACGGCCACCACGGAGATGATTTTCTTTCAGGTGAAGGGGATTCGGACACAATTTATGGCGGCTTTGGAAATGACGCCATCCGTGGGGGGTACCACGACTGGATTCCTGGTGGAACTCCTGATGGAGCAGATAAACTTTACGGAGAAGAAGGTGATGACATGATTCTCGCAGAAGGAGGAGATGATCAGATCTGGGGAGGCCCTGGCAATGATCGGCTTTTCGGAGAACATGGAAATGATCAAATCTGGGGTGAGGATGGAGACGATTATATTGACGTTGGTCCTGGACTTGATTCAGCGTGGGGAGGAAATGGAAACGATACAATAACGAGCAATTGGATGGCCGGGCGGAAATACTTATCCGGAGAAGACGGGAACGATACTATTTTTGGTGCAGAAAATAGTGACATCATCGAGGGTGGCCCTGGAGATGATGTTCTTTGGGGACTTCGTGCCTATCCTTCCTCGGTTGGCGATGCCATTGACAGAATTTACGGTGGTCCTGGGAACGACTTGATTTATGGAGATTCGTTTTATTTTCCTAATGATGGTCTTTGGTCTAGTGTCCTCCAATACACTCAAGACATAATCTGGGGCGGACTGGGGAATGACACCATACAAGGAATGGCCGGTAATGATACGATTTATGGAGGAGAAGGGAACGATATTATTTATGGAGGCTACGACCCTTCAGGTAGCTTTATCCCCCCCGCAGAATTCCATGGAGATAATTTTATAGATGTTGGTACAGGCCATAATTTTGCCTATGGCGGTCCTGGTAACGATGTAATCAAAGTCTCAGGAGAAATCAGCGAACAGGGTTTTAATATTCTCATTGGTGGTGACGGAGACGATCTAATCCAAGGGGGAGACAATTCCGTTCCGATTGAAGATCTAGTAGTTTTACCCGGTTTAGAGGAGCAGGTCAAAGAGTTAAAAGAGTTTATCAAAACCCTAGAAAACGCTGAAGGTGTTGTCCCGACAATCGGTGACTTCATAGACGGGGGTAAGGGGTTTAATACCATTGAGGCGGGAGATGGGACAGATATTATTTTGGCAGGACTACCCACTTCAGCCAACACAAAAGACAAAGTTCAATTGATTTACGGTAATTCTAAAACGTCTGGAAGGCGTGAAGCCGATATTTTTATTGTTTCCACCGTTGCTATTTCCAGAAAAGATGCGATTAATCAAGCCATGGTGGCAGATATTACGAAACTTTCTCTGAAAGGATTGAAAGTAGGACTAAAGGTACTTAGTGTCGCCGGGGCAGTGGTTCCAGGAGGGAAAATTCCAGAGTTAGCATTGGAAATGGGCATCCTAGGGGTGGAAATATTTTCAACGATCAGTAAGTATAGTGCAGGAAACCCCCAGGAGCCTAGTATTTTAGATAAAATGACCGTTATTAAAGACTTTGATCCTGGACTAGATGTTCTGTATTTAGATAACGGCGGGGGCAAGATTAGGTATTCCGTAACATATCAGCATCTAACGATTGGTGACAAAGATTATCGAGGCCTGGTTTTTCGCGATGGCCAGGGGAAATCAGAAGAACCGAGGGTGATTTTAGAAGGTTTAACAAATCGCCACATAGAACAAATGGTCTCAAAAGTTGTGGAAGAAGAAGTTAATGGAATTAAGGAAGCGAGAATGATTAGTTATACATTTTTGCCTAATATCAAATCAGACAAGCCAGAATCACTCCAACAGTTTCCGGAACCATACATTCAGGGAAGTCCCTTTGTTCTCACGGAAGATAACGATCATGTCACTGTTATCGACTCTGAGAGTCGCGAAATACAAGCCTTAGGGGGAGATGACGAAATCATTGTGGATTTTGGTCAACGGGTTTTTGCCGGCGCAGGCGATGATGAAATTTACGCAGGAATATCCTTAGGGGGTAACACCTTATCCGGAGGCATCGGGAAGGATCAATTCTGGTTCTATGACGATCAGGCAGCGGAAGTAATTGATAGTTTCAAAGAAACAATAAAAATAGTAAATGTTGGTATTGCTGATGCAAATGAGCAGGAGAGGTTTATCCGCCAAATTTATGGCGATATGTTCGGTGAAGGCTCAATAAATGTGATTGTAGATTTTGACATTGATGAAGACTCAATTGGTTTTGCTGATTTTCTTGTTCCCGTAGGAGTTAATGATGTCCAATTAAGGCAGGAAGGCAATGACGCAATTATTTCCCTCTTTGCCAGGGATGTCGCTCTTTTGCAAGGTGTTAATGTTGAAAGTCTTTCCCCCGAGAGTTTTACCTTTGATAATTCTTTGTTTGAAAATGTTATAGGCAACAATGATAATAGTATTGTCGATGAGCAAGATGATTTAGTTGATGTCAGCCCGGGGAATGATGATTTTGGGAACTTTGATCCTAATTTTAATTTTCCCAGCCCAATGCCACGTATTAGTGCCGAAGAACTATTAAGTGGCAGGAAAATAACTAGTTTACAGAGCGAAGGGCAGTCCTTATCCCTCAGTGGCGATGTTATGGGAACCGATGGCGATGACCGAATTATCGTCAATAGCAATCAAGAGGTTTTTGCTGGTGCGGGCAATGACGTGATTTATGCCAGTATTTCTGCTGGGGGTAACACTCTATCTGGGGGGAGTGGCAAGGACCAATTCTGGTTTTACGATGATCCCAATGGAACATTAGGTATTAACATTGTTGAAAATGTCATTGATGAGGGTGGTCTTAGTTTTGATGCGATTGAAGAATATGGGCAGAGGTTTAGTACCAGTGCAATTAATGTCATTACAGATTTTAATCCAGAAGAAGATGTGATTGGGGTTGTGGATTTTCCTTTCCCCCTAGGGTTAAATAGTTTTACCTCCAGGCAAGAGGGTAATGATTTCATTATTTCTCTATTTGAAAAAGACATTCTTCTCCTACAAAATATTCAAGAAGAAAATTTAACAACTGAAAATTTTGTTTTCGATAAATCTTTATTTGAAAGTATTGAGAAAAACTTTTCTTCGCCTCCAAATTTTTCATCTGTTGTTCCGATCGCCAATGATATTCAAGCTGGGATTTTAGCCAACTCTTTCCACGTCAAATTGTCTGACGAGACACAAATGGTAGTTAAATACCAGAATCAACCCTTTGTCAATGGCACCTTTGGTAATTGGCAAATCCTAGAGGCAGAAACGATTAACGGGATCAATCAAATTCTCTGGCGAAATCCCGACATCGAGGAGGTTGGTATTTGGAATACTGATGCCAACTGGAATTGGATTTCCTCTGAAACTTGGTCGGCCAATTCTTTGAAGACTCTTAATGCCGAGGTCACCTTCCAAATTGACATCAACAATGATCAACTTATTGGTGACAGCCTCACCAACGTGGAAACCGAGGGTTCTATTAGCCTCCTGCGAGGAATCTTTGGCTATCATGTTCAAACTGGGGATGGTCTGACGACTCCTTTACGTTACCTTGGGGAGGCTTTTGAAAATGACATTGGTAACTGGCAAGCCCTGGCTGCGGAAACAGTAGAGGGCATCAACCAGGTGCTCTGGCAAAACCAAAGCTCTGGAGAGATTGGTGTTTGGTATGCGGATAGTAACTGGAACTGGGTTTTCTCTAACGTTTTTGTCCCTGGCTCCTCCCAGGCCCTGGCTCAGTTCAATGCTTTCGGAGTTGCAATTAATGAAACTGGATTAGCTTGATAACATTTAAAGTCTATGATGTTACTGATTCAAATTGATAATTCTCTACTCCAAACAATCTGAAATATAAACTTCATTTTTTGGAATATTTTGTTTATTAAATCGAACTTTAAATTGGTAGACCATGATATCCTAAAAATGTCATATGTTAATTGATATTTGATATTATTCAGAACCATTTCTCAATCACAAATACCTAAAAATGATCAGAACTAAATTGGTTGAGTTGTCCACCATTGAAGCTGTAGCCTATCGCCAAAAACTGAAAGATCCAAGTAAATCTGGTGTCGTAATTTTGCGTTACGATGCTGATCAGTCAGGATTAGCTACCATCAATAAAGCTTCTGGGGAACCAGACCTTGCGGCGAACGTTCCGGTTGACTTATTTCCTGTAGAAGCTTTTCGGGAAGCTTTGGAATTGACTTCCGGGTTGCCCTATTCTAAGCGGGGTAAAGTTAAGTTAACGACAACAGTTTCTGTTCCAACAAATCCCCCCGATGCCGTTGAAGATGATGGCCCCGAGGACTTGGAAACGGTCTGCAGCCAAGAGTACGAAGCTATTGTTAGAGCGTACACTAACAAAAAAAGCGAACTTTCATACGATTTGCTCAATAAGGATTTTATTCAATTTGCTAATTCCAGTAAAATTGTTTCAACTATGGTGGCGGAGAAAGCGTCGGAGGAAGACATTCGTAATCATATTGTCAAAGTTAAATTAGAGTCCCTTACCAATAATCGAGAGTTAAGCATGGGGCAAACCAAGCTGATTGTAGAGATGTTAGACGCAGTCAGTCCCAGGGGGGTTTTCCGTGAGTTGAATGCTGAAATTCGTAGAATGCTTGCCCGACGATAAAGTTTTTTTGATAGGGTTAAATTTTCAGACTCGGAGACCACATATCTCCTTTGATAGTGGCCGACTTTAACAAGACTCCAGGCGATATCAACTTAACCACCATGGCTTTACCTGGGGTCGTTTCATTGTTGGGAATAATTCCCCGATTTAGGTTCAGCAAAATGGCCATCTACTTATCATAATCACTGGCGATCGCCAAGCTTTGTTTTTGTCCTCCGGAAATATTTGCCCCTACCGCACCGAGAATCGTTTCGTATTGCTCGGGAAATTGATTAACAAATCACGGGCATGGATAATTTGTCAAGCTAAAGTCACCTTAGAAAGGTGTATCTCAGGCAAGCTTAAAAATATAAATAACGTCAATTTTACAAAAAAAATGCTAGGGGAATATTAAGAGAACATTAAGGTTGTTGAAAATAGCTAAAAATAATTAAAATTTGTATGATTTTGACCAAAAGTGAACTTTGTGTTATGGTTACAGGGCGTGGTTGACTCGAGTTCAATACAGAACTCAAGGGCTCCGGGTAAATGTTTAAATTTTTGTAAAATCTGTAAAGCATTAATAAAAAACTTTTCCAAAAATTTGGATTTTACCTCAATCACTCTGCCATTTATAACGGTTAACAAAAGACAGAAACCCAGGTTTTTGTGAAAAAACAAAGGGAAGAGGGGCCTGTCTAAATTTTAGATTTATTTAAGACAATTGTTCGAGACGTTCACCCGGGAATGATTGACCCGATTTTCAAAGATTCTAAGAATCTGCAACTTAATACTTTTTCCATTCTTGTTAACACTTAAGTTAAGAGCTTCTTTGCCATGGCTAACAAATTCAAATTTACTGGTAATTTACTCGAACAAAAAACTGTCTTCCTGGAAAATGGAACAGAGGCAACTAAATCGGTCTACGATGATGTCAAGCTTTATTGGGATGGTACTGCATTAATTCAGGTTGGGGACGGTCGTCGCAGTGATGGCAATTACATCGAAGTTTTAGAGTATGTAAACAAAGATGGAAAAAAGATTCAAAATGTAGCTGCCCTGGGAACATTTTATAGTCTTGCAGGTCCTCAGCCCATCAGGCTTTTCCGGGGAGCTGTCGCTTTTAATGATGTTTTATCGGAGAAGAATAAAGATAAGTTGGTAGGTCAAGTAAAGCGTAGTGACCGTATTGAAGGTGGCTATGATCCAGTGCAGGACATCATCGGTCTCAATTACCAAAACATTACTTTTTTTGATGGTGAAAACAATGCAGGTGCTGTTTCATATCGAGCGGCTCCAGATATCTTTCCCGGTATCAACATCCCAACTACTGACTCTTTTTTTGATCTTACTTTCCCTGGAGGCACTCCGACAATAAGCGGGGGACGTATCCAGTTGCCGGATATCAATTTAGGCAATGCTTTCAACTGGTACTACCAGAAAAAAAACAAGGGTGCGTTCAATATTCCAACTTTTGAACCTAGGGATCCAAAACCAGGAAAACCAGATGATCCGAAGAAACCAATTAAGATTGGTGGTATTACCGGAGTAGCTCTAGAAATTAATAGTATCGACAAGTACGTTCAAGTTCAGGGGAAAGCCGATGTTGACTTGTTCAAAATGGCAAAAATTGGAGTCGATATCGCCGGCCAGCGATTTATCCGTATTTTCGATAATGATGTTCAAACGGTTTTTCTCGCTTCCATTGAATTCGTTGACTTCGGCGCTGTTAGGATTAATCTTTTAAGTTTTGATTTTAATTCAATCAAAAAACAAGCGACGGTAGCTGGTGAAATACTGATTCGTCCTTGGAACAACCTGAAGGTGGGCGGCAGGATTGGAACAGAATTTACAACAAATCCTGCAGGAGGTATCGCTGATATTCGAATCAGTACTATTGGTCTTTATGCAGACAATCTGAATGCCTTGATTTCTACACCAGAATCTCAAATTTACCTCCAGCGCATTGGGGTTGATTTTGAAAATATTCCGCCCTTGGCTCCGGGGCAAAGTTTCAATCTGGGCGGGTCTCTTGCGGTGTCCCTGGGGCAATCATTTGAGGTGGATTTCCCCGATTGGCTAGGGGGCAGCAAAAAAGGTGAGGGCATCAGTGCTGTCCGTATCGATGGAGCAGTAACACTAAAAATTCCGGTGGGCATTGACCTAGCCGCCAAAATTAGTATTCTGGGATTCCCAGTTGCAGAGAGTCGATCCTTCCTCAACCTTGATGCTGCAATCAAGGGTACGGGAGTAGTACTGAAAACCAATACCACTTACCGCACGCCGTTCGACGTAATAACAACAAATGGAGAGTTCAGCATAGATGCAAGGCTTAACTTTAGCCTTCGGTCGGGGGCAAGGCTTAACATACCGACTTTTATACCCTTTTTAGGTGGGCTACAACTTGCTGGGGCCAACGCCATGATCAAGTATGCTGCCCCCTACCACCCCACAGCTCAGTTTCGACCTGAATATGGTTTTGTTGCGGGATGGGTAGATGTAAATACTTTGTTTTTCAAAGATAGTATTGGCTTTAGGGTCGGATTTGACGGCAAGGTTGGCATCGTCAAGGGAGAGGATATTAAGGGATTTGGCGGCATAGCAACGGTGGATTCCCTTGATGAATTTGGTTTACTCGCCACATCTGAATCAGCCCTAGCGGCTTATGAAGAGCAGAACGCCGGCGATCAGCTAGCAAGACAATCCTTTAATGTCCGTCAAGGGCGAGAATGGGCGTCGGTAAGTATTCGGTGGCTGAGAAGAGGTCGCTACGAGACCCCAGCAGCGATGTTTAACCTGAGGTCCCCCAGCGGAACTGTCTACAGATACGCAGATTATTTACAAGGGACTAGGGTCAAGCTCTGGAACGAGTTTAGTGATGAGTTCGGGACTTCTCTCTTCATTCCGAGACCGGAAGCGGGAACCTGGACAGTTGAGCAAGTTCGGTCGGATGATATCGGGCCAATTCAAATCAAAATGGTTCAAAATTCCATCGCCCCCGTTGCAGAAATTAAGCAATTTGCTCGGGATCCTAATCGCCAGTGGGTAGACATTCTTTACACCGTTACTGGCGATCCCTTTGCCGAAAATATTAAAGTTAATCTTTATGCGGACACCGATGGCAAGGGGGGAGATGGTTTCCTCATCACCACAATTGACCACGACCCCAAATCAAGTGGAAGCTACCGCTACCGTTGGGATTTAAGCAATGTTCCCCAAAGTGTTTACCACTTGTATGCATCGGCGGAAAGTGAGGGGCACTTACCCAATGACCGGTATTTTACTGGCGATCTCAGTGTGGCGACAAGCACTGGTTCAGCAACGGATAGTAACCTTCCCATTGGCGGCATTGAGTTGGGCCAAGGCAATGATTTACCCGTTGTTAAGGATCTCAGCGCCAACTGGATTGGGGACGGTAAGTTTTCGGTAACCTGGAGCGATACCGCAACGCCCCAGTACTACAATGTACGCTGGTCTAATAATCCTGCGGGAGTTCTTGATAATCCCCTAGACCCTGATTTTAGCGGTATTCAACCTACTTCCGGCTTAGTAACTATTTACGAAGAGGAAGATGGACGTTTCTATCACAGACTTATTGTTGATGGCCTGACCGAAGGGGAATTATACCGCTTTCAAATTCAATCGGTGGACGATAACGATCGCCTAGGGGCGGTAGGGAAAACATCCCTGGCGGTGGCAGGTAATTATGATGCGGCGATCGCCTTAGGTGAGAGCGATGAGTGGGAATACGTTGCGGTGTTGGGCGAAACTTATACCCGTGAAGTTAGCAAGGCTGAAAATGAAACCGTAACTCCCCTAATTCTGCCGGAAGGGGCCAGCTATGACCCAGTAACCAATCAACTTATTTGGCAGCCGACGGTTGACCAACTAGGAGAACATTGGCTGCAATTTAAAGTTGAAAATCAATTCGGTGATGTTTATCTAGAAACCCAACGGGTGCAGGTGCTTGAGTATTCCCTTGAACAGCTTCAAGTGATTAATTTACCGGAAGACTTCGACATATTTGAGTACCAAAAAAATAATCCCATTAACCTCAATTCCCTGATTGTTGCTTCCGGAAACGGTGATAGTCTAGGGGATGACAACCTGGTTATCAATGCCAATCCTAAACTTATCACCATGGAGAGGGGAAATAATACCTTTGTAGTGGGTTCTTACACGAAAGTTTTAGGTGGAGCAGGAAACGACCTTTTGCAAGCTTCCCCCGACAACAGTTTCGGTGGTGTCCATTTAAATGGGGGAGAAGGCAATGACATAATCATCGGCGGGGAAGGTGATGATACCCTTTTGGGCGGCCTCGGAGATGACATCATCTGGTGGAGTTTAGGAGACGATTTTATTGACGGTGGCGGAGGTACCGATACTTTAGCGGGCATTCAATTGCTCAATCTGGCAGAAAGCGAGACGATCAACATTAAAGGCATTGAAATATTTCAACTCGCCGATGCAGGAGAAGTTGTCCTTGACCAAGCCGCCATCCTGGCGATCGCCCCCGATGGAAATATACTCCGCATCGAAGGTGACAACGGAACCATCTATCTCAATGATGACTGGCAACAACAAGGACAAAGGAAAGATGAAGACGGGAATTTTATCCTTTACACCGCCGGGGATGCCACCCTTGCCATAGAAGATTCCCATGACATTGTCTTCTTAACCGGAGAAGTCGGCACTTCCTTAGGACAATTTAATCTGGATGAATTCGGAGATACATTGAAGAATGTTTCCACTTTCACCCTCAGCACACTTCCCGGTTGGGAATATAGCACTGCTTCTGAAGGTTTTAAGCTAAGTCTAGCCGTTGAACCAGGGGATAGCAGCACGATCGCCATTGATCTACTACCGGAGCACCAGGGAGTAAATACTTTTTTAAGACAAGATCCGGCAACTGATATTTGGACTGAATTCTTATTTGACGGTAACGTCGGCGCTGAATTAATCGATAGCAATAATGACGGTAAATTTGACCAAATTCTTCTCCACCTTGAAGACGGCGCACCATCGGATCTAGATGGCCTGGCCGATGGCAAAGTGGAATTGTCCGGGCTTTTAGCGACAACAACACCAGGATTGGCAACCCCTGTGAGTGGTTCAGGGTTTTTAAATGGATTTGGCCAACCCATACCATTGACGGTGCGGGCTGTGTCCTTGCCTGTAAGTGGCAATTTTGAGTTCGGCTTTATTAAAACTGATTATGATGATTTCCGGGGGCTGGTCGGTGCCTATGATCCCACCGATGAAGGTTGGTCAGCTTTTATCCCCCTCGAAACCCAAGCCGGGGTTTTTCGTAACGGTGAACGGAGTTCATTTAGCCCTGTTTTGGAAGCCGCTCCGGCGGATGGTTTGGCCTTAAACCGAACTCTGGCTCAACAAGTGCTTACTTCCGGTAATTCCCTGGCTTCCACCGAACATAAGGACATCGGTACGTTTTCCCAGGTCACCATTGAGGATGCTTATAGTTTGACTCCCTATATCCTTGACTTGAACAGTAACGAAATGTTTTCTGTTGAGGATGAGAATTTGTCAGTGACCCAGGATGGTCGGGGTTTTACCCAAATTTCCGCAGACACCCCCAACGGGAAATATGCCGTCGAAGTTTTTACCCTTCCCCTCGTTGTCCCCGGTTTGCAAGGAGAGGCGATCGCCACTGATATTCAAATCCATCGTGCTGGTGAATATCAAAACACCCTTGGTTTGTATAAACTCGCTAATGCCAATGGGGATATTGATATCAATAACGATGGCATAATCGATTTCTCGCCAGGGCAAGCGGGCTATGCTGAAGCGGCGGTTCGCATGACCCAGAGTCGAGATCCTTTAACTGGAGGCATCACCTTTAGTGCCCCAGACAATTTTTCCCAAAAAACGGCGACCACTCAGTTAAAAGCAGGGGGTAATTACGGCTTGTTCCTCATCTCCAATGGAACCACTGAGCAGTTCCTCCAACAAAACCCCGGTAATCAACCAGGCAATGTCAACGCTTTCTTTATGTACGACCAAGCCAATCCAGATAACGAAAGTCACTTCATGCGTCTTGGACAATCCCTTTATGGAGTTGAGGATCTATTCGGCGGTGGCGATCGAGACTTTAACGATCTTCTCATCAGTCTGGATTTTGCTGGGAACATTTAGTTATTAAATTCCCCAGAAAACTAACCCTTAACCACTGTCCATGCCGCCTTTCCCAACCAAGATTCGGATGGGAAAGTTTACCCTTTTTCAATCCTACTCAGCGGTCTTGTCCTTAACACCCCGGACAATGCGGGAAAGCTCAGATTTTTCATCCACACTAATGCGGGTGGGGGAACCACTGATAATCCGCTCATAATTGCGGAAGGAATCGCGAATATCAGGGCCATCATGGCTAATGCTATATTCTCGAATGCCTTTATCATGCCAGGAACCCCGCATTTTAAACACATTCAATGCCCGGGACATTTCTCCTCGGATTTCCACATACTGCAACATCAAAATGGTGTCTGTAATGGTGGAAATATGGGATTCCGTAATGGAATGGGCCCCCATAAATTGGTCCGTGGTATTGGTAAAGAAGCCAGTAATCTCCTCCTGTTTGGCGTAGCCCGTTACCCCAATGACAAATTGACGGAAAGCATTATTGGTCACTCCCCGGGCCAGGGCAGAAAGGGAATCAATGGCAATGCGGGAAGGTTTAAATTCCGATATTTCCGACTTGATCATTTGCAAATGATCCTCCAAGCCCGCCGATTCTGGATAGGTACAAAGAAGTTTTAATAAACCCTTGTGTTCCATTTCTTCAAAATCAATGCCCCAGGAAGAAGCGTTGCGGGAAAGCTGAGCCCTGGATTCCTCATAGGCAAACAAAATGGCCCGTTCTCTTTGGCGACAACCTTCCTGCAAAAATTTGCTTACCAACAGGGTTTTGCCCGTACCAGTAGCCCCCGTAGCCAGAATAATCGAATCTTTGAAAAAGCCACCGCCACACATTTCGTCCAAGGTTTGTACTCCCGATGAAATGCGGGCATTGGAAGACCTCTGGGTGAGGCGCATGGCTCCCAGGGGAAAAATGTTAATGCCGTCGTGGGTGATAGTGAAAGGATATTCCCCCTTCATGTGGGTGGTACCCCGTAGTTTGAGGATTTCCACCGTGCGTCGTCGCCGTTCCCCTTCTAAAACATTACGCAAAACCACCACGTTATCGGAGACGAATTCCTCTACGCCAAAGCGGGCAATGGGGCCATATTCTTCCACCCGTTCGGTGGTCATAATGGACGTTACCTGGAGCTGTTTTAACCTAGCCACCAAACGAAAAATTTCCCGCCGCACCACCGAAGCCGCATCATATTGTTGAAATACCGCTGTGACCGAATCAATGGAAACTAACTTGGCTTTATATTTCCGCACTGCATACTGAATTCTTTCAATTAAGGCCGACAGATCAAAGGTGCCCACCACTTCCTGCCCTTCCGGATCGGGGGAAGCATCGAGGATAAACAATTTGCCATCGTCAATTAATTGTTGTAAATCCCAGCCAAAACTATAGGCATTTTCAATAATGTCACTGGGGGATTCTTCAAATGTAATGAATAAACCCGGATAATCGAAATGGTGAATGCCTTGGTAAAGAAATTGTACTGCCAAGAGAGTTTTGCCTGTGCCGGAGGTGCCACTCACCAGGGTTGTACGGCCAATGGGTAAACCGCCGTGGGTAATTTCGTCAAAGCCCTCGATCACAGTACGAATTTTTTGCACTCCCTTCCTTGGCACATCGGGGCGATTACGTTCGTTAACAATCGGTAAGTTCATTAGCTAAATTTAGATTTTTAAAGAAGAAAAAAGTTAGTAAAATTAAAACTAAATAACAGTTTGACTAAAACTGATTGAATGTGTTGAGTTTGAGGGGCAGGATTAAAGTTTGTTAGGAGTCTGATGATGTGTGTTGATGGGGGAAATATCTCGCCCTGTTCCCCGATTTTCTATTGGTCTTCTGCTTCCCGTTCCCGAATTTCGTCATAGAGCAGGTCTAAACCAATCAATACTTTCTCTCGGTCGGAAAGGTCGCCGATGATTTTCCTGACAGGGGGCGGTAGGATTTTAGCCAAGGTGGGGGTGGCAAGAATTTTATCTTCTTCGGCTAATTGGGGATTTTTCAACACGTCGATTACTTTGAGGGCATAAACTCCCTGGAATTCTTGCTCAAGGATATTTTTTAGCATTTTTAAGGCCCGCACAGAGTTGGGGGTGTTGCCAGCTACGTAGAGTTTGAGAACGTAAGTTTTTTTAAAGGGGCTCATTTTACGGGTTTACTAGAACGAGGGGGAAACCAACCAAGAAACAACTAAGAAAATAGATAACCAGAGAATCGAGGTAGTTTCAACAGCCAAGAGTTGAGCTGATGATTAAACCGTAGCATTTGGTTATTAATCCGTCTGATAATATACATCAAAGGGAATGTCCTCCCGGGGGATGGAACGGCGATACATTTCCCCCAGATGGGCGAGGATGTCGATCAACACTAAACGATAGTCTAGGAGGACTTCTTCGCTCCGCCCTTCTAGCTTTAGATGCTGGGAAAATTCATCCATTAATTCCATGTGAATTTCCAGGATTTGAGAAATGGCTAGGTCGGCAAAGAAAGCCTGATTAACAAATTGATCTAACAGGTCATTAACTGTGCCTTCGTCACTAAAATAACTGAGAATAATCTCTCGATATTGGGAGCTTAAATCTTCTAGGTATTCTTGTTTTTCCTGGGGGGAAAAGTTGCGGTAAAAGTGACTGGGCTTACGTTTGTAGTACACTCCTAGGTAACCGAGTCTTTCTTTAAGTTTGTCAGCCAGCCTTCTTTGTTGTAGGAGTAAAAAGCTTTGGGATGATTCATCGACAATCGGGGCGGGGATAGTTTCCGTTTGGTTGGGGAGGGTACAGATGGGGCCAAGGTGTAGGTAATGGGCGATCGCCCGGTCTACGACGGTGGGCAGTTCCGACCATTGGGATTCGGGCAGATGAATTTCAGCGTTGTGATAGACAATGGTGGGGTGTTCGTCGGTGGTTTTGGCTAGGGCAGAAGGACTGGGTTCGAGCAAAATAATCGGCAACAATCGCCCCTGTTCATAGAGACGATTCAGCACTGGAAGGGAATTAGCTTCGTAATAGACTAACAGGCAATCAATCCGCTCAGGTTTGTCTTCTAGAAAGGCACAAAAATCATCTAGTGCTTGAAAAGTCGATAGGTAATGGCGATCGCCCTGGAAAATAGACCTGAGTCTATGGGCAACGTGTTCGGGAGCAAAAAGACAGAGGGAGAGGGGAGACTGCACAGGGGATCAATAATCAGTCGAAGGTTAATCAAATAAGGGCTCAGATAGGCTTTCTCACCATGGTACGGTGCAAGTTAAGAAAATATTAATACTATTAATTGGAAAATTGTGTTAAGCAACTCCCCTGAACGTTAACACAATCTGAGTGCTCCTTGGCCGGATAGCTTCCGGCCTGTTTACAAAGTTTGAATTTGTGCTCCCCATCTTGGCGCTGGGCCGTGTATGGCCTGGGGTAACTTTGGCAATTTTTTCTCTATGACCAGGGATTTGGAGACTTTTTCTTTTATCTCTTTGCCCATGGATAGCCCTTGGCTAGTTAACCCTTTTTGGCTAGGATTTGGGTGTCTAAGCCCCTGATCGCCGCCCTCCATTTTTTACAATTTTTGTATATGACAAGCAGAATTAATCCCCTCGCCGGCCAGCATCCCCCCGCCGACAGCCTTTTGGATGTGGCCAAACTTTTAGACGACTATTACCGTCAGCAACCGGACCCGGAAAATCCCGCCCAGTTAGTGAGCTTTGGTACCTCTGGCCATCGGGGTTCTGCCCTCAACGGTACTTTTAATGAAGCCCATATTTTGGCGGTGACCCAGGCAGTGGTGGACTATCGCCAAGCCCAGGGCATTACGGGGCCCCTTTATATGGGGATGGATAGCCATGCTCTGTCGGAACCAGCCCAGAAAACGGCGTTGGAAGTGTTGGCCGCTAACCAAGTAGAAACTTTTTTAACCACCGCCACGGATTTAACCCGTTTCACCCCCACTCCGGCGGTATCCTACGCCATTTTGACCCACAACCAGGGACGTAAAGAAGGTTTAGCGGACGGCATTATTATTACCCCTTCCCACAATCCCCCCACTGATGGAGGCTTTAAATATAATCCCCCCTCCGGTGGCCCGGCGGAACCGGAAGCGACCCAATGGATTCAGAACCGGGCCAATGAGTTGCTGAAAAATGGCAATAAAACAGTTAAACGGCTGGATTACGAGCAGGCATTAAAAGCCACCACCACCCATGCCCATGATTTTGTCACTCCCTATGTGGCCGGTCTGGCGGACATCATTGACTTGGATGTAATTCGTTCAGCGGGCTTGCGCTTGGGAGTTGACCCCCTGGGGGGAGCCAATGTGGGCTATTGGGAACCCATTGCCGCTAAATACAATTTGAACATCAGCTTGGTTAATCCCGGGGTAGATCCCACGTTTAAATTTATGACCCTGGATTGGGACGGCAAAATCCGCATGGATTGTTCTTCCCCCTACGCCATGGCCAGTTTGGTGAAAATCAAAGACCATTACGACATTGCCTTTGGCAACGACACCGACGGCGATCGCCATGGCATTGTCACCCCCAGCGTGGGTTTGATGAATCCCAATCATTTTCTTTCCGTGGCCATTTGGTATTTGTTTAGTCAGCGGCAACAGTGGTCAGGGCTGTCGGCGATCGGCAAAACCCTAGTCAGCAGCAGCATGATTGACCGGGTGGGGGCCATGATTAATCGCCAAGTTTACGAAGTGCCCGTGGGCTTTAAATGGTTTGTCAGCGGTTTGCTAGATGGTTCCTTTGGCTTTGGGGGTGAAGAAAGTGCCGGGGCTTCGTTTTTGAAAAAAAATGGCACCGTTTGGACCACCGACAAAGATGGCACCATTATGGATTTATTGGCGGCGGAAATCACCGCTAAAACCGGCAAAGATCCCGGCCTCCATTACCAGGATTTGACCGCTAAGTTAGGTAATCCCATTTACCAACGCATTGATGCCCCCGCCACTCCGGCCCAAAAAGACCGCTTGAAAAAACTGTCCCCCGATGACGTTACAGCTACCTCCTTAGCTGGGGATGCCATTACTGCTAAATTAACCAAAGCCCCTGGCAACCAAGCGGCGATCGGTGGGTTGAAGGTGACCACTGCGGAAGGTTGGTTTGCGGCCCGGCCCTCCGGCACGGAAAATGTTTACAAAATCTATGCCGAAAGTTTCAAAGACGAAGCCCATCTCCAGGCTATTTTCACGGAGGCGGAAGCCATTGTTACCTCGGCTTTGGGCTAATCGACCCGGTCAATGTTCCGTCTAATTCCCCCTTCCCCCCGGTAACTTAAACGCTGGGGGGATTGTCCGTCTGTTGGGGAAAATCCCTGTCTTTGCCCCTGTGTTAATTGCCTATGCCACGGTCTTTTTTATTACTTTTACTTTGGATGGTGATCGCCGCTGGGCTACGCAGTTGGAATTTGGCCAGTAAACCCCCTTGGACCGATGAATTTGCCACCTTGGTCTTTAGCCTAGGCAACTCTTTTGAGAGCATACCCTTGGGCAAAGTGTTAACCGTTGCCGATCTCCTAACCATTCTGCAACCCCTACCCCAATCAGAACCAAATACCGTCATTAATGGTTTATTAAACGGCGATAACCATCCCCCCTTTTATTTTGTCCTAGCCCATCTTTGGTATCGATTATTTCCCCCCGACGGCAACTATTTATCCTTGGCGATCGGGCGATCATTACCGGTTATTTTTGGTACCATAGCCATACCTTTAGGCTATGGCTGTGCCAAATGGATCTGGGGGAAAGACCAAGAAAAATTAGCTCAGTTTACTGCCCTACTGATGGCAATTTCCCCCTATGGAATCTTCATTAGTCAAGAAGCTCGCCATTATACTTTTGCTATTATTTGGGGCTTAATTTCCATTACTTGTTGCTTAAAAAGCTTAAATTTTTTATTAAAAAATAAACCCTTACCTTTTTCCTTAGTTATTATCTGGATATTGGCTAATTCCCTAGGTATTTCAGTCCATTTTTTTGCCGTTTTGCCCATCCTCGCCCAAGGTTTAGCCCTAGCACTGTGGTTGGGGATTTGGAGCCGTCAGGGAAGGATTAATTTTTTATCAGCGTTACAATCCCTTACGCCTGTCATACTAGGCACCGCCTCCGCTGGTCTGAGTTGGATTGTCATTATTAGTCAACGGGAATTTGGCCATGGCATGACCGAATGGATTCAATTTACCAATATGTCCTGGGTGGATATGCTAATTGGCCCCCCAGCCCAATTAGCCGCCGCTGGCATAACTATGTTTTGTCTCCTGCCTGTAGAGTCCGAACATCTCTGGATTGTACTGTTATCAGGCCTGGGAATGCTGGCTTATTTTATTTGGTTAACTCCGGTGATATGGCAGGGTTTAGGGTATGGTATCAAGACAGAAAAAGACACAAGAGTGATAGTTTTAGTAACCACGTTTATTTTTTTGATAGTTATTTATCTGACCATTAGTTACGGAGCTGGTTTAGATATCACCAGGGGAGCAAGGTATAGTTTCAACTTTTGGAGTTTACTAATGTTAATAGCTGGCGTGGGTCTAGGGAAAAATCCCCAGGTAAATTTCCACCGCAGTGCTGATTTAGGTCCATCAAATAGTCAATGGCGGCAATTAAATTGGTGGCAAAAAAGTCGCCGGGACCTCTATTTACCAATGATAATTTTGTTAATTGGCATTTTGAGTGCTGTTACTGTCACCCATAACTTGGCTTACCGGAAATATTATCGACCTGATAAATTTTTAACTCTCTTGTCAGAAAACCCTGTCAGCGAAACCCGTTGGATTGTCACCACCCATAAAAGCTTGGTGCAGGTAGGTGAATTGTTGGGCATTGCCTGGGAAGCTCAACGCCATTTTCCTGAGTTGGTACCCCAACTAAGATTTGTTTTTTTACCCCAGGAAAAATTACAAGATCCCGTTGCCACAGAACAGCTACAGAATTTATTGAAACAGGCGGAACAACCAGTAGATTTATGGCTGGTTAATTATTTTGCTCCCCTAGATTTTCCCGATTGCCAAATAGATCAAAGTCCGAAAGAAAATATCTTTGGCTATCCCTATCAACGCTTTAATTGTCTTATTAACCGCAAGTAAAATCGGGCTAAGAGAGCTATTCTAACTATCTCGCTTCTTGCTATATTTTCTAGATTTAGAAATTAATCTAATAAGCGAATTAATTCTTCCTTGGTTATTTCAGCGTCTCTGATGATTTTCAACAATAAACCTTTTCCAATAGTTTTACCGCCATGGATAGGAATGGTCACTACTCGATTATCTTGATCTTTTAGACGAACGTGACTTCCTTTTTGTCTAATAACTTTAAAACCAAGTTTTTGAAGTACGACTATGAGCTGAGTGCTTGTTACAGTAGGAAGCTTTGCCATCAGACCACCACTTTTTGGATGCCGATAAACTCAGAAGTAGATTCCAATTCAATCTCTTCAAGACATAATTCGATAACCTCACGAATATTTTGCATAAGCTCATCAATGGTCTCCCCCTGACTGTAGCAAGCTTTAAGTTGTGGGACTTCACCTATGTAAATACCATCTTCATCCCTTTCAATAAGAACATAAAATTCTTGCTTGTTCATTTTTTTCCTTGGTCTATTTTACTAGGCAGTTTGTTCAGTGCTATAAAAATCCTGTTTCTCAATGGCTGGCCTGATGTCATTGAGATCAATATAACGATCGGTGGCATTTCGTAATTCCCTAGCAATCATGCCTTCGGTGGAAACTACAGTTATGTGGGTACTTTTTGATCTTAAGAGTTCGATCGCCCGTTCAAAATCGCCGTCACCACTGAACAAAACCACCCGATCATATTGATCTACGGTGTTAAACATGTCCACCACAATTTCAATATCTAGATTAGCTTTTTGGGAATATTTGCCGGAAATGTCGTCATAATATTCCTTAAGAATTTTAGTTCTGACGGTGTAACCTAAACTTATAAGGGCATCACGGAAACCCCTTTGATCTTGGGTATCTTTTAAACCAGTGTACCAAAATGCATTGACGAGTTTTACAGATGGATCTTCAGTGAAGAAAGATAATACCCTTCTGGGGTCAAAAAACCACCCATTTTTCTGTTGTGCATAAAACATATTATTCCCATCCACAAAGATAGACAAACGATCCCTGCGGAAAGGAATACCACTATGAATTGACATATAAAGTTAAATCGTAAAAATAAAAATAACTAGCGATAATGCTAAGAAATAGAATAGAAGTTAGAAATAAAAATAATAGCTGAGGTTAGTTTAGCGCAATTGTTAACCCCTAGGGAATTGGGGCAATCACCAGTGCCACCCCAGAATACTTGATTTGGCGAAAAAGTAGCTAAATTTGCCCATCTCGGCTCAGCCGTGGCGATCGCCATGGGATGGTGACACTGTTTGGGCTGAAGCGGTTGGCCCCAAGCGGGCAGGGGGAGGGACTCCCGTCGGTATATTAATTTACGTACGACTTAGGTCTTGGCAGACTAACCAAGGTAGCCCAAGAATCATTTTTGACATCCTTACCAAGAAAAACCCTGTTCCCTAGGCACAACCGTCTGGATCCTGAAAGTCCCAAGCTTCACAATTCATTAAATCGATGATGTGGTCTCGCAAAAGGTAATCGTGCATTTCCAATTCCCTTTCTACGGCTAGCCACTGCCGGGCGGGGATGAATTGACAAAGGGTATAGATGGGTTGCTGGCGATCGAGGCGATTTTGGCGGACCAGTTCACTGGCGGTGGAGCGAATGACTTCGAGGGAAAAAACTGTTTCTTGGTGGAGGGGTGAGGAAATGACCATAGTGCTTCAACCGGAAATGGACAGTGTATAAAAAGCCAATATCTACGGAACTGGGGTAACAGAGCAGGCTAGGGGCTGGACAAAGCCCAAAATAGTAGTAATTTTGACGACCGGTGCAAAAACCTTTAACAATTTAGGGGCAAAATCTGTCTAAGGGAAGGGGGAAAAACCGTATAACCGTAACAAAAAATACAATCTCCCCTATTTTACGGATGGCATACCGGCAATGTCACGCTTTTGACCTTAATCTTTTGTTTATCTTTAGCTTTACTTTTTAGTGCGGTTCGCCCCCTGTTTTACATGGCATTGACAACGGGCCAAGCCAGGCTGAGCCAGTCTTTCTGGGCGATGGGGTTTATGGCCAGCCTGGGGGTTTCCCTCCAGTAGGTTGGCTCAACGACGGCATTAAAGTCACAGCTTTTTGATACGCTGGAAAAATCCATCACCCTTAGCCCGGCTAATTGGCAAGGACTTGGCTTGCTCCGTTGACCCTGAAACACCAAGGGGAAATCATGATAACGTTTATAAAAAAATTATCAGGGTAGAGTCAGCATGAAGAATCGTACTTTTACCGCAATTATCTATAAGGAAGAGGAGATGTACATTGCGGAGTGCCCAGAAGTAGGCACAGTCGATCAGGGAGAAACCATCGAACAGGCCATAGCAGGACTACAAGAAGCAACGCAACTCTATCTTCAGGAATTCCCACTGCCGGAAACATCACCTAGATTTGTAACGAGTATTGAAGTGAGTTATGCCTAAGTTACCGCGAATCTCTAGTCGAGAAGTAATTCGAGTGCTTGAAAAACTGGGATTTGAAGTGGTTCGACAAACGGGGAGCCATGTGGTGATGCAAAAAGTAACAACTGAGGGAAATATTGGCTGTGTTGTCCCTTTGCATCGAGAACTAAAGGTGGGTACTTTAAGTGGCGTTCTCAAGCAAGCCAGAGTTTCCGTCAATGAATTTATTGGGCAGCTTTGAGATGCCTTGTTAATCTAGAAATGGGTTGTGCATACCCTGCAGCGTGCTCCGATTGGGTCTTTCATTTGTCCCTGGGTGGTGCTAGATAGAGCCAAATTAACCATTGCTAAATGCGACGACTACCACGGTGATGACCGAAGTAGTCTTTTCTCGTCTTGAGAATAATTTCAATGCTGGTCGATTTAGGTAAAGTCACGGCTTTTTGATACGCTGGAAAAATCCTTCACCCTTAGCCCGGCTAATCCATCCCTAGTTATGAGTAAAAGTGAGCGTCGTGTTTTTCTGCTGGATTTTGAAAAGCCCCTCTATGAGCTAGAGGAAAAAATCAATCAAATCCGGGAACTAGCCGAGGAAAAAAATGTGGACGTGTCCGAACAGCTCAGTCAACTAGAAAGTCGGGCTGAACAGTTGCGTCAGGAAATTTTTAGCAATCTCAATCCTTCCCAGCGGTTACAGTTGGCCCGCCATCCCCGCCGTCCTAGTACGTTGGATTATATCCAAGCCATTGCGGATGATTGGTTTGAAATGCACGGCGATCGAGGAGGTTATGACGATCCGGCTTTGGTGGGGGGAGTGGCCCGCTTGGGGACTCGACCTGTGGTGATTATGGGCCATCAAAAGGGAAGGGATACCAAGGATAATGTGGCTCGCAATTTTGGTATGGCGGCCCCCAATGGTTACCGGAAGGCTCTGCGGTTGATGGAACACGCTGATCGTTTTGGTATGCCTATTATTACTTTTATTGATACCCCTGGAGCTTGGGCCGGCATCGATGCAGAAAAGTTGGGCCAAGGGGAGGCGATCGCCGTTAATTTGCGGGAAATGTTTCGGTTAGATGTCCCCATTCTCTGCACAGTGATCGGGGAGGGGGGCTCCGGGGGTGCATTGGGTATTGGCGTTGGCGATCGGGTATTGATGCTGGAAAATGCGGTGTACACCGTGGCTACTCCAGAGGCCTGTGCGGCTATTCTTTGGAAGGATGCGAAAAAGTCCGACAAAGCGGCGATCGCCTTGAAAATTACCGCCGATGATTTAGCGAAGTTACAAATCATTGATGGGATTATTCCCGAGCCGAAGGGGGCCGCCCACGCCAATCCATTGGGAGCCGCTGCTAAGTTGAAGGAAGCTTTATTGTTCCATCTCAATACCTTGGCTCAATTAACTCCCCAGGAACGCAAACAATTGCGGTACGACAAATTCCGGCATTTGGGTCAATTTTTAGAAACGGCGGTGTAAGACGAATAGAACTATGGAGGAAACCGGGGAAATAAATAAATCAGCAAATTCTGCGCCCAAAGGGGACCAAGTTAAAAGTCCTCTCCGTTATCCCGGCGGAAAATCCAAAGCCCTGAGACAAATTTTGCCCCATGTTCCTACTCAAATCAAAGAGTATCGGGAACCTTTTATCGGTGGAGGCTCTGTCTTTTTAGCCATCAAGCAAATTTTTGGTCAGCACATTAATAAGTATTGGATTAACGACTTAAATTTTGATTTATATTGTTTCTGGAAATACGCCCAGGAGGAAATTGAACGGCTAACTGATGCAGTCACAGTAATTAAACAACACCAAACCGACGGGAGAGAACTTTTTGCCAACTTAACAAAAGAAGGGTTAGAGTTGGACGAATTCCAGCGGGCAGTGCGTTTTTTTGTGCTGAATCGCATTACTTTTTCTGGCACGGTGGAATCTGGAGGCTATTCTCAACAGGCGTTTGAAAAACGTTTTACCGATTCTTCCATTGATAGATTAAAAACTCTGGGAACAATGTTAGCTAATACGACTGTTACCAATGGGGATTATCAACAATTAATTGAACAGCCAGGAGAGAACGTGTTTATTTTTCTTGATCCTCCCTATCTGAGCGCGACTAAATCGAAACTCTATGGTAAAAAGGGGGATTTACACACTTCTTTTGGTCATCAAAGATTTGCTGAAGTGATGGAAAATTGTTCTCATAAATGGCTGATTACCTATGATGATTCCGAGGAAATCAGAAAATTATTTAGTTTTGCCCAGATTATTGAATGGGATTTACAATATGGGATGAACAATTACAAACAAGACAAAGCTTCCAAAGGTAAAGAGTTAATGATCAAAAATTATTAAAATTAATCGAAAAAAAACATGAGTAATCCTGAAGGTTATAACGTTTGGTCAGATAAGCCCCGTTGGTGTCAGCCTTGGACAATTTTGCTCACTGGGTCAGTAATTATTGCCTCTAGTTGGTTGCTGTTCCACCGATGGTGGTTGTCCTTACCTGTGGCCGCTGCCATTGCCCTCTGGTGGTGGTACTTTCTCCTGGCCTATCCCCGTTTGGTGCGTCAGGCGATCGCCATGGAGCTAGATCATTCACCCAATTCCCAGGCAAAGTCCAATTAAGCTTTCTTATTTTTAACCCTGTTGGGTAAACATTAACCAAGCCACAAATAAAGCCGCTACCACCAACTGCACCGCCATCACCGGCAAACCATAGCGGAGAAAACGATGGAAAGAAATTGGTCGGCCGTGTTGTTCGGAAATGCCCGCCGCCACAATATTAGAAGAAGCTCCCACCAAAGTGCCATTGCCCCCCAGGGTAGCGCCAAACATCATGGCATAAAACAAAGGCAATACCTCCGCCGGCAATTGTCCATCAAAGTTTGCACCCAATATTTCTGGTCCGGCAAAGCCGATATTGACCACATATTGCTTGAGCAGGGGCACCATGGCCACTACTAGGGGAATATTGGGCACCACACTGGATAACAACCCCACTGTAAATACTAAAACAATCGCCCCAAAGGCGATATTTTGTCCCACCACCACTGCCAAAAGTTGGGCAAGGGACGCGGTCACTCCGGTTTTTTCTAAAGAGCCAATAATGACAAAGATAGACATAAAAAAGATGAGAGTGCTCCAATCCACGTCCCGTAAAATATTATGGACAGTGTCAATTTTGCTCTGGCTAGCGAGGAGTAATGCCAAACAAGCTCCCATCAAAGCTACTGAGGCCGGCGGAATAGGAACGGGCAGACTTTCTCCAATAACGAAAAAAATCAGCACTAAAGTGATAATAACCCCCCCCGCCATTAATACCTTCGGGTGGTTGATTTGAGGATGGGGTAAATCCTCTAAATGAGTGAAACGACTGCGCCAAATATGTCGGAACAAAAAAGGAGTAATAACCACAATGCTAACAATGGCTAAAACTCCCATGAAGCTGAGCTTAAATAAATAATCATTAAAACTAATATTAATGGCATCACCGACAATAAAGGTGGCGGGATCCCCCACCAATGTTAATAACCCAGCACTGTTAGCTACAAAGACCATCAGAATCAAGATAGGCACAAAATCTACACCAATTTCCTGGGCTAAGGGGGGAATTAAGGGCGCTAACAACATAACGGTGGTGGCATTGGGCAACACCGCACAGATGGGAGTCGTAATCGCAATTACCCCTAACATGAGAAGTTTGCCACTTCCCTTAGCCAGCAGCACCATTTGGGTGGCTAAATACTCAAAAATTTTAGTCGGCTCAAAGGATCTAACCAAGACCATTACGCCAAAAAATAATGCTAAGGTGGCATAACTCTGACTGATGTAATCAATGCCCTCCTTGAGGGTAATTACATGGGTAAAAACTAGGATTAATGCCCCTAAAAAAGCCGCTATGGTAAGGTGGATTTTCTCGGACATGATTAGGAGAATAACGCCGACAAAAACTCCTAGGGAGAATAAAGCAGGCAGATTAGCTACCATAAAACCTCCGGAAGATTAAAATTAAACTAAGCCGTGATTAAGTAAAAATTGCAAAAGAATTAGCCCAAAGGCAGTAGCCATGGTTTTTAGTCCACAAAAAACTAGGCCACGACATAACTAGGCTGTAACTGGCACAAAACGAGGAGTCAAAAACTTTTCCCCAGCCAGTGGCAAATATGAACAAAAATTAATGAAAAGATTCTTCCATCATCAATCTCAACTTTATTTAGAACAGGATGAAATAACAGTCGCGTCTGTAGCTGAGTTCCTGAATAAAGTCAAAACATCGTTAAACAATGATGATTTATTAGTCCTCCCTCAATGCCTACGGGGTTAGCTGACGGGCTAGAAATGAGAGTTTTTCCTTTCTAATTTACTTAGAAATAAGCCCCAGAATTGGTTCCCCCGCTTTCTGTTCCCTCCACGCCACCGTTCAGAAAATTCAGGGCGTATTGAAGAAATAAAAATTAGGCTGACTTGTTACTGTTATCTATTGACGTTTGATTCTAGCACAAGCGTCAATCATCTCCTTCCCCATGCTTCTTCGTTATGGCCAAACCAGTTAATTTGCCTGATTATTCTCCCTGTAGCTGTTGCCCACCAATCCATGCTTTCTCCCGTCGTCATTTTCTCCGGGGTTTGATGGCCAGTGGTTTACTAGCTGGTTTCCCTTCCATGGATAATTCCCCCGTCCTGAAAAATTTATTCCAAGCTCAGGCGTTAGTGCTTAGTTGTATTGATTTTCGTTTCCTTAATTATCAACGCTCTTTTTTAAACGAGCAAAATTTAGACCAGGCCTATGATTGGGTGGCTTTGGCTGGAGCTTCCCTGGCTTTGACTGGTTTTCCCCATCCTGCTGAAGCAGAGACCTTTTGGGATCAACTGGCCCTATCCAAGCAGTTACACAACATTAATAGGGTAATTATTTTTGATCACCAAGATTGTGGAGCCTATGCTAAAGTTCATGCCCAACCCTTTGGCGATCGCCAGGCGGAGGAAAATTTCCATGCTGGTTATTTACACCAAGCTGAGGCACAAATCCGGGAGCGCTACCCCGATTTAATCGTGGAATTGTATTTTGTTGACCTCACAGGGCAAGTTAAGGTCATTGCTTCCTTGGCTTAGAACGGGTTAGGCATAAAAATTCCCACAGTTCACCGGTAGGGTAACCATGGGAAAAATTAAGTCTTGAATAAAAAACTGAGGAATTTTAGACAATCCTAAGCAACAACCTAACCAAAAGAACCTGTTGGCAATGGTTTGATTATCTCCCGAAGTAACCCCAACCCTTGGGCTAGGGGAACTTTAAAACACTTTTTAAGAATGTTTGGGACCCAGGCCAATTTTAGGGGCATAAACGGCCCGATCGCCAAGTTCATCTTCAATGCGGAGTAAACGGTTATATTTAGCAACCCGCTCAGAACGACAAAGGGAACCGGTTTTAATTTGCCCTACCCTGGTGGCCACGGCCAAGTCGGCGATCGTGGTGTCCTCCGTTTCACCGGAGCGATGGGAAATAACAGAACGGTAACTATGGCGAGTAGCTAGGGAAATGGTCTCTAAAGTTTCGCTCAAAGTGCCGATTTGATTGAGTTTGATCAAAATGGCGTTGGCAACTCCCAAATCAATGGATTTTTGCAGACGCACCGGGTTGGTCACCATCAAGTCATCCCCCACCAACTGGGTTTTGGTGCCCAGGGAAGTGGTTAAACCCTTCCAACTTTCCCAATCGTCTTCGTGCAAACCGTCTTCAATGGAGACAATGGGATATTGACTCACTAGCTTGGCCTGATAGTCGATGAATTCCTGGGGAGAATGGGAACCACCGTCGTATTCATACTGACCATTTTTGAAAAATTCACTGGCGGCAATGTCCATGGCCAAGGCAATTTGACTACCGGGTTTGTAACCAGCTTGTTCAATCGCCTCGATGAGAATATCTAGGGCCTGTTGATTCGAGGTCAAATTGGGAGCATAACCCCCTTCGTCCCCCACCCCACCGGAGAGCAGTTTTCGTTCTTTCAACACTTTGCCCAACACAGCGAAAACTTCCGCCCCCCAGCGCAGAGCTTCTTTAAAGGTTTCTGCCCCCACCGGCATGATCATGAATTCCTGAAAATCGACGTTATTGTCGGCATGGGCCCCACCGTTAATCACGTTCATCATCGGTACCGGCAGTACGTTAGCCAGGGGGCCTCCCAGGTAGCGGTAGAGGGGAATGGCTAGCTCAGCGGCGGCGGCCTTAGCGGTGGCTAAAGAAACCCCCAAAATGGCATTGGCCCCCAATTCTTTTTTATTGTCCGTTCCATCCCGGTCAATCATGGCCTGATCCACCGCCATTTGATCGAAGGCATCCAGGCCTTCCACCACCGGGGCAATTTTTTCTGTCACGTTCCGTACTGCTTTTTCTACCCCTTTCCCGTCATAGCGTTTGGGGTCTCCGTCCCGCAATTCATGGGCTTCAAAACTGCCTGTGGAAGCACCACTGGGCACCTGGGCAATGCCGTGGGCCCCACTTTCCAGCCGGACTTCCGCTTCGATGGTGGGGCGACCCCTGGAGTCTAAAATTTCCCGGGCGGCGATTTCTTCAATGGTGGCGGGGACTTTACTTAACATCGGTGTGTAATGCTCCAAACACAGTTGACAGCCATAATTATAGGGGCATCCCCTTCCCCTCTCCGGTATTTCTGCCCTGGATACGGGGGGAAAGTTGTCGCTCTGTGACCTCCGTTGGCAAAAGTTACAGTCCTAACTCACTCATTTGGTCCAGGGCCTCCAGGTAACTACGGCGATCGCCACGGTTGAGATAGGCCTGGGCAGAAAACAACAAATCTTGACGGGAACTGTCTAGCTGTCCGGCTTGGAAGTGGGCCAAACCCCGGTTATAAATGGCGTTGATGTAGTCCGGCCTGAGGACCAGCACCCGGTTATAGTCGGCGATCGCCTGGGCGTATTGTCCCAGTTGGAAATAACTATTGGCCCGATTGTAATAAGCCTTATAGCGATTCGGGTCGTAGGTGATGGCCTGGGTAAAGTCCTGGATAGCTGTGTGGTGATCCTGCTGTTGGCTATAAAGATTGCCCCGGTTGATGTAGGGGGGAATGTAATAACGGTCTAGGGCAATACTGCGGCCATAGTCGGCGATCGCTTGGTCTACGTTACCTAGTCTCTCCCAAGCCAAACCACGGTTATAGTGGGTTTCCGGTGAGTCTGGGCTCAGGTTGAGTACAACGGAAAATAACTCCACTGCTTCGGCATAATTGCCTGCTTCCCCAGCTTTAACCCCCTGGGCAAAGATGGCCTCCGGTGCTATGGGCGATTCCAGCACCACCATCTCCCCAGTTACTCCAGGCCGCTCTAAGGCTAAATTCATTCCTAGGGCGACCATCAAGGCCAAAGGGACATTGACCAATAGGCTAGCCAAGGGCAACGGAAATTTTTTTTGACTTAAACTAAGGCAGAAGCAATTGCCTAAATTAACTTTCATTGGGTATAGGCAAGATCAGGCTAAAAAGTATTGCAACATACATAGCCGGTAAACAAAGGAAGAGAAAATGGATTGGGAACTGTGCCAAAGATATCAAAGATAGCAAAAGTGATCAAGCAAAGCTATGGAATTTACCTTTTTACTACCCCTGACTATCGGCTTAATAGTTGGTTATAAAGCGTGGGGTTCTCGCCATGATATTGCCCATCTGGCAGTAATTTTTGCCGTTGCGAATCTATTGGCAAGTTTACTCTTGGCTCCCTGGGAAATCAAAGTTATCTTGCTGATACTGGCGGCCATTGTAGTTGGGCCTTTATGGCAAAGCTTTGACAGTAAAAATAATCTTCCCAATACTCAAATTATCGACAGTAAGGATACAGAGCTTCATTACCGTGGCATTAGTTACGAATCGCCCAAATCAACAGTTCCCATCGAGAAAACTGAGAAAATAAGTAAATGTTATCGGGGAATCGACTATGAATCTTCTGGAACACATACGGCCCAGAATAACGAAGTAAAAGGAAAAGCAATCAAATACCGTGGCGTTGATATAGGAACTAAAACCCAAGACTAATAAGCTTTTTGGGCAATAGCTGAAATCTCTAAAGAAATCCATTGCCCCAGGCGATCGCCATTCAACCTGCTGAGACAATGGTTTATTCCTATGTAGAATAGTCCGAAGCTAATTAGAACTTAAACCTGAGCAGGAACGTCTTTAGCAATCAACTTATCCCAGCCTAATTCTCCTAATTGGGAGTTACGACGCAACGGACGGGTTGCTAATTCCAAAATATCCCGAGCATTGGTAAAACCGTGAATTTGGGCAAAGGTAAATTCCACCGACCATTTGGTGTTAATGCCCTGAGCTTCCAAGGGATTAGCGTGGGCCATGCCGGTAATGACTAAATCCGGTTGCAGAGCTTTAATCCGTTGAATCTGATTGTAGTTGTCTGGCTTTTCCACAATATTTGGCAAGGGAACTCCCATGTCAGAGCAGGTTTTTTCCAGCAAGGCCAACTCCGCCGCCTGGTAACGTTTATCCATATAGGGAATGCCAATTTCTGGGCAGGTCATGCCACAGCGAATGAGGAAACGAGCTAGGGAAACTTCCAGCAAATTATCCCCCATAAAAAACACAGATTTACCGCGAATTAACTGGATATAATCTTCTAAACTTGCCCAAATTTGAGCTTCCCGTTCCTCCAAACCCTGGGGTTCAATACCCAGTACAGAACAGATTTTTTCAATCCAAGCTCTGGTGCCATCGGGACCAATAGGAAATGGAGCGCCAATTAATTTACATTTACGGCGACGCATCAAAGTAGTTGCGGTACGACTCAGAAAAGGATTAACCCCGGCCACATAATAACCCTCATCAATCACCGGCAATTCCGTATAGCGTTTGGCGGGCAACCAACCAGATACTTTCACTCCCTGTTTCTTCAACTCTAACGTTAAATTTGTTACCACTGGATCGGGCAGAGAACCAAACAAAACTAGCGGTTGATGATCCACATATTCCGATTCAACTTTTTCCTGGTCAGCTTTACGACCAAAGGTCAATAATTTTTGAATGGCGTTGCGTTCTTCCTTATCTTCCCCTTGCACCTGGGCTGAAGTAGGGCATTTATGGGCCATGGAAGCCAGCACCGTATCTTCCCCTTGGGTGAAAGCATAATCTAAACCATTGGCTCGGGCAGTAACGATGGGGATGCCAATTTCCGCTTCCAACTGGGGAGCCAAACCTTCCAGGTCCATTTTGATAATTTCAGTGGTGCAGGTACCAATCCAGACGATCACACTGGGGTTACGATCGCGCTTAATTTGTAGGCAAAGTCGTTTCAGTTCTTCATAGTCTTTTAACTGGGCAGAAATGTCTCCTTCTTCTAACTCGGCCATGGCGTAACGAGGTTCGGCAAAAATCATTACCCCCATGGCATTTTGTAGGAAATAACCACAGGTTTTAGTACCAATAACGAGGAAAAAACTATCCTCAATTTTTTGATAAAGCCAAGATACGCAACTAATGGGACAAAAGGTATGGTAGTTGCCGGTTTCACAGTCAAAGTTAAGGGCAGAAGGGGCTTGTTGAGCAACAGTCATAGTTTAGGTTCTCCTAGGTATAGTTTTTATTTTGCCTTCCTAACCCCCCAATACTGGGGGGAGTAGAGTTTGTGTTGTCTGAGTAATTTTTTCTAAAACTTTTGGTAAATTATCAATAACTTGATCGTTGGTAAATCGTAAAACATAATGAACAAATTCTTTGAGTTTTTCAGATCGACATTGATCGTATTCCCGTTGGTTATCATGAATACTTCCATCCACCTCTATGATTAATTTTAATTGTGGACAATAAAAGTCAACAATGAAATTACCAATAGGATGCTGGCGACGAAATTTAAAGCCTAAAATTTGGCGATTTCGTAATTCCTCTCACAAAATATTCTCTGCCATCGTCATATTTTTTCTTAAAAGACGAGCCGCTTGCTCAATTTCTTTTGTAGTTCCACGAATTCTATGGGAATTCTTCATGGGAAATAAGTTAAACGTAGCCTCAAGAAATATGCGAGAGAAATCTAATTCTAAGTCCCCCAGTATTGGGGGATTTAGGGGGTTAGACCTAAACCATCATCAAATCCAATTCTTTGGTTTGGCTAGCAGGCTGGGTGGGATTGAGGTAGAAATCAGACAGCAAACTGAATAGATCCCGATCCTGGGCATCTTTGGGCACTACCCCTTCCGGTTGGGACAAAATTTGATCGGCAATGTTCAGATAATAATCACAAACATAGTTTAGGGAAGGGTCGGACTCGGCCATTTCAAACAAAGTTTTGCCTTTCACCCGGGAAACCCGAATATCTTCAATTAGGGGCAAAATTTCCAATACCGGCATGGGTACGGCTTCAATATATTTATCAATCAAGTCCCGTTTGGAAGTGCGATTGCCAATCAAACCAGCGAGGCGGAGGCTGTGGGTACGGGCTTTTTCCCGCACGGAAGCAGCGATGCGGTTGGCAGCAAACAAAGCATCAAAACCGTTGTCTGTAACAATCAAACAATAGTCGGCATAGTTTAACGGGGCGGCAAAACCACCACAAACTACGTCCCCTAACACGTCAAACAGAATCACGTCGTACTCGTCAAAGGCGTTGAGTTCCTTCAGCAATTTCACTGTTTCCCCCACCACATAACCGCCACAACCAGCTCCAGCAGGAGGTCCACCAGCTTCGACGCAATCCACCCCGGCATAACCTTTGTAAATTACATCCTCGGGCCAGATGTCTTCGTAGTGGAAATCCTTTTCCTGCAAGGTGTCGATGATGGTGGGGATGAGAAAGCCAGTCAGGGTAAAGGTGCTGTCATGTTTGGGATCACAACCAATTTGGAGAACTTTTTTGCCTCGTTTTGCCAATGCTGTGGAGATGTTGCAACTGGTGGTGGATTTACCAATGCCGCCTTTGCCGTATACCGCAAGTGTCAGTGTCAAGGGAGTTGCTCCTAAAAATGCTCTGGGGGAATGCTCAGGGTTGTGTGGTCTCCGCTGCGCTGATCGCATTATTAACGAGGTTTGGGGTCTTGGAGAAATAGTTTGGGGTATTAATCTGGCTTAAATCTTATTTTTAAAACTTAAATTCGTTTTAATTGCTTTTAAAACTGCTTCTAGTCTTTAAAACGCCTAAAAACAAATTTTGTGTTTTTATTTTTATTAAATTGAGACAAAAATAAAATAACTTGTCTGGGTATAGTTACTTATGGCGATCGCCAAAGATGGGATTAAGACAAAAATGAGAGTTGTACTAAAAAGAATTAGACTTTAAACTCTTACTGGCAGAGCTATGCAGAAATTAGTAGGCGAAAATAAGCAGTCAGTGAACTAACTAGATTTTGTCCGATTGCCGTGGTTACGACCAGAGTTGCAACTGAGAAAATGACCGATTGACCAGAAAAGACCAAGGAAAGATGAATAAATGTGAATTTTTGCCAAACAGCGGGAAATTAGCATAATTGCGCAATCAAACTTAACGAAGGCGGCGGGAAGAGGGAGTTGGTTGACGGCGGCGGCGGGGAATTGGGGAACCAAACTCATTACTAATATCCCGAAAAATATCTCGACGCACCACTGGATAATCCCCCACCCACAAATCCAGTTCCGGTAGATGGAGGTCGCTGAGTTTATCCACCCGTTCCAATTCGGCGTTTTTGGAGAATAACAACATCTCCGCCACCATGCCCGGCCGAATCGCTTTGTAAGTTTTTTGCACCGGAGCTTGGACCACCGCTGTAAATCCCTGGCGATCGCCAACTTCTAGGTTAATGCGTCGCTCAATATTTTCCACCACCACTAAGCGACCAAACTGATCCGCCTGCTGGGTTTCATTAATCACCTCTTCGGTAATAAAAATATCCAACACTTCCCCCCGCCAAAAACCCACATAGGGAAAACGACGGTACTGTCTATTGCGGACACTGGCCACATAAACGGGGCACCAAAGCCAATACATGCCACCGATAATGAAGCAAACCAATTCCACTCCTTGGGCTCCGTGGCCAAAAATTAGACCCACAATCCAAATGGAAACCACAATTAATAGGGAAATAAGTAATCTGGCCAAAAGGTTATAAACCTTACCCCAGGCATAGGAATACTGGGCACCAGTGGCAATAACAGGTACCACTTGGTCGAAGGTTTCTTGGGTAAGGGGAATGAGCATGGCAGGGGAAGCAATAGGCTATGGGCTGTATTATATCTAGCTTGGCTAAGTGATCCCCTCGATCCCCGCCATCTGAGGCAAAGTTTTCCCGGGCCATATTTTGATAAGATTGGCTACAAGTTAGCCGCTAACTTTGTACTATCCCGCATCAGGTGCGTAACTCCTATGGCTCTTGGCTATGTTGCCCTTGTCCTCCACGCCCATCTTCCCTTCGTTCGGCACCCAGAAAGCGATTACGTTTTGGAGGAGGAATGGTTATACGAAGCCATCACAGAAACTTATATTCCCCTCATCCATGTATTTGAAGGTTTGAAGCGGGATGGAGTAGATTTTAAAATTACCATGAGCATGACGCCGCCGTTGGTTTCCATGCTCCGGGATCCCCTATTGCAACAACGTTACGAAGCCCATTTATCTCTGTTGCAGGAATTATTAGCAAAGGAAATTGTTCGCAATGAACATAACGGCCATCTACAATATTTAGCTGATTTTTACGCCAAAGAATTTGCCGCCATTCGGGAAACTTGGGAACGTTACGACGGTGATTTAGTAACTGCTTTTAAACAATTTCAAGATAGTAATAATTTAGAAATTATTACCTGTGGTGCCACCCACGGATATTTTCCTTTGATGAAAATGTATCCTCAGGCGGTGTGGGCCCAAATTAAAGTGGCTTGTGAGCATTACGAAGAAAACTTCGGGCGATCGCCAAAGGGCATTTGGTTACCGGAGTGTGCTTATTACGAAGGGGTGGAAAGAATGCTGGCCGATGCGGGTCTGCGCTACTTCTTGGTAGATGGCCATGGCATTTTATACGCCCGTCCGAGACCAAAATTTGGCACTTATGCTCCCATTTTTACAGAAACTGGAGTAGCGGCCTTTGGCCGGGATCACGAATCTTCCCAACAGGTATGGTCTTCCCAGGTAGGCTATCCGGGGGATCCGGTTTATCGAGAGTTTTATAAAGATTTGGGCTGGGAAGCGGAGTATGAGTACATCAAGCCCTATATCATGCCCAACGGGCAACGGAAAAATATTGGCATCAAGTATCACAAAATCACCAGTCGAGATGGGGGGTTATCGGAAAAGGCTTGGTACGATCCTTACTGGGCTAAAGAAAAGGCTGCTGAACACGCCTCGAATTTCATGTATAACCGTCAACAACAGGTCGGTCATCTATCGGGCATTATGGGTCGGCCGCCGTTAGTAGTGTCCCCCTACGATGCGGAATTATTTGGGCATTGGTGGTACGAAGGCCCGTGGTTTATTGATTATTTATTCCGTAAATCTTGGTTTGATCAAGACACGTTTGAGATGACCCATCTGGCCGATTATCTGCGGGGAAATCCTCACCAACAGGTTTGTCGTCCTTCCCAGTCTAGTTGGGGCTATAAAGGTTTCCATGAATATTGGCTTAACGATACCAATGCTTGGATTTATCCCCATTTGCATAAAGCTGCTGAGCGCATGATTGAATTAAGCCATCGGGAAGCGGTGGATGAACTAGAAGAAAAAGCATTGAACCAGGCCGCCCGGGAATTGCTGTTGGCCCAATCCTCCGACTGGGCATTTATTATGCGGACAGGAACTATGGTGCCCTATGCGGTGCGTCGTACCCGTTCCCATCTGTTGCGCTTCGATAAACTGTTTGATGATATTCGAGCCAATAAAGTGGATGCGGGTTGGCTAGAAAAGGTTGAAGTTATGGACAATATTTTCCCCAAGATTGACTATCGAGTTTACCGTCCTCTGTAAAAATGTGGACTCCCTGGCATTATCTCGGTGGGAAATTGTGGCGGTTACTAGTTTTATTGGTTGCCCTATTGGTTGTTCTGACAACGGTTTTCCTTGGGCAGAATTCCTCAGCTTCTCCTAACAAAATTCGAGGAGTTTGGTTAACCAATGTGGACAGTAATGTTCTTTATGATCCAGTCCAATTAAAAACGGCGATCGCCGATCTGAAGAGTACTAATTTCAATACCCTTTATCCGACGGTGTGGAATGATGGCCATACCCTTTATCCCAGTGCGGTGGCCCAACAATGGTTAGGAAAAAAGCAAGATGAAAAATTAGGAGATCGGGATATGTTAGGGGAGGTAATTAACTTAGCTAAAGAAAAATCTTTGCGGGTTATCCCCTGGTTTGAATTTGGTTTTATGGCCCCGGCAGAGAGTGATTGGGTTAAAGCCCATCCCCATTGGTTAACTACTAATTCCCAAGGAGAAACTATTTGGTTGGAAGGGGGCACTATACCGAGGGTCTGGTTAAATCCGCTCCATCCCGAAGTGCAACAATTAATTACTGCTCTTTTAGTGGATTTAGTCCGTCGCTACGATGTGGATGGTATTCAATTAGATGATCATTTTGGCTATCCCTACAGCTTTGGCTATGATCCCATTACCGTTGCACTTTATCGCCAAGAAACTGGACAGGAACCGCTCCCAGTCCCTGAGTTAGATCTCAACCAAAACTGCGTTAGCTCCGACCCTATTTGGCAACAATGGACCGATTGGCGATCGGCTAAAATTAGTCGTTATGTGCAAAGTTTAGTGCCTATTTTAAAGGCGGTAAAACCAAATTTAACCATTTCCATTTCCCCCAATCCCCAAACTTTTTCCAAGAATTGTTTTTTGCTAGATTGGCAAACCTGGCATGAAGCAAAGGTAATAAATGAGCTAGTTCTACAAGTTTATCGGGAAAAACAAGCCGCTTTTACCGGGGAATTACAACAATCCTCAGTGCAACAAACTAAGCAGGAAATTCCTGTCGTAGTGGGCATTTTGAGCGGGCTAAAAAATCGTTCTATTCCCTCAGCAAGAATTAAGCAACAGGCTCAATGGGTTGACGATCAAAATTTTGCCGGCACCGCCTTCTTTTTCTATGAAAGTTTGTGGAATTTGGAAGCAGAAACTAGCCCCAATCCCTTCGGTTTAAAGCAACAGTGGCAAAGATTATATCGACAGCTTAACGCCGACAAATTTTAAAAGATCGCCGTTTCCATTTCCCGGTCAAAATAGTAAAAACGTTGGGTATCAACCACAAATTTAACTGAGTCTTTCTGCTTAATATTTACCCTGGGGTCAATGCGGGCCACAAATTCTGTACCGGCAGGAGTTTGGGCATAAACAATTAATTCATTGCCCATCATTTCCACTAGGTTAACTGTGGCTGGCAACTCCATGGGTTCAATTTCCAAGGGCAAATATTGGGGATGGTAAATATTTTCAGGGCGAATACCGAGGGTTAGGGGGCGATCGCCGTTTTTGGCTACACTGTCTGGCATTGGTAAAACAACACCGTCCAAACTCAGCTTTTCTTTTCCTTCCTGACTTAATCTTTCCACCTGAAAAAAGTTCATGGCGGGACTGCCAATGAAACCAGCCACAAATAGGTTAGCGGGCTGATTGTACAAATTAGCTGGACTGTCCACCTGTTGCAAAATGCCATCCTTCATCACAGCAATGCGATCGCCCATGGTCATAGCTTCCACCTGGTCATGGGTAACGTAAATGAAAGTAGTGGCCAGGTCGCTATGGAGTTTACTGATTTCTTTGCGGGCTTGCACCCGGAGCATGGCATCCAGATTAGAAAGGGGTTCATCCATCAAAAACACAGAGGGTTTACGGACAATGGCTCTCCCCACTGCCACCCGTTGCCGCTGTCCCCCCGACAATTCCTTGGGTTTACGATGCAGTAATTTTTCGATGCCCAACAATTCAGCGGCGCTACAGACCCTTTGCCTAATTTCTTCTTTGGGTTTGCCCTGTAAGTCGAGGCTAAAGGCCATATTTTCATAAACACTCATGTGGGGATAGAGGGCATAGGACTGGAATACCATGGCAATGTCCCGGTCTTTGGGAGATAGTTCATTCACCCGGCGATCGCCAATGCAGATTTGTCCTTGACTAACGGTTTCCAGCCCGGCTAAAAGTCGTAGGGAGGTAGTTTTGCCGCAACCAGACGGCCCCACAAAAACTAAAAACTCCCCGTCCTCAATTTCCAAATTCAAGTTATTAACGGCAACATAATCATCAAACTGTTTAGTTACCTGTTCAAAACTGACACTGGCCATAGGCAAAAATTACGATACAACAAAAAATTAAAATCAAACGGTTAAAACTAACCGGTGTAACCCCGTTCATACTACCCGGAGATTAGGTACTTAATGGGTACTTAATTCGACCACGGAGAATGGCTTCACCACCATAACTACTGGGAAAAATGGACTCTTCGGCGCTGGGCCGCCTGCTTAAACGCCGCTACATATTGGTCATGGCCACCAGGAAAAGCCACATTGATCTTCAATGGCTCTTCCCTGTCCCGCATATCCCCAGGGCCAGCCACCACTTGGGTTTGCCCCGCCACGGTTTCTAGTTGTAGAGGTTGGCGATTTTTCACCTCCCCCTGGGAACTGTCCACATACACCACTAAGTTACCGTGATTTCCCCAATCCCCCAAATCTTGGATTAATTGCAAAAATTGGCGATCGCTCCCGCCACGTCGAATTTCCCCGGTAGCTTCATCCACCTGACTGGTGACCGTATCCCCAACTCCAATGATCAGCGGCATCAAGGCCGGATCAAATTGCGCTTTCACCAAATGCAACAAGTCCTGGTGGGATGGGGGCGCTTGGCGAGCACTAAAACTTTCTCCCAGAGGATATTGCCCTGTCCGATTGTGATAGTAACGATTTAGCAAAGCCAAAACCCCGGCTTCTTTGACCCCACCCCGCAACATAAATTGAAAATCGGTGGTGCCGGAATCCCCAGCTTTGGCCCAACGAATAATTTCCTTACCTCGTTCATCCCTACCTAAATTGGGAGCATAGTGGACAAAAAAACTATTCCCCAAACCCTGGGCAACGGCTTCCGCCATCAACTGATCCAATAATTGAGCCATGGTTTCCTGCAAATCTCGGTAAATTTGCGGAAAGTCTTGTAACAGATTGGCCAAGGTATTTAAATTGGCGGTGGGGGAAGCCACATTATCTAAAACCGAAGCTTCAATGCCCGTTTGTAATTGCTCTGGGGATAGGGAATGGGGGCGATCGCCAAAAAAGGTTTTTAAACAATTAGTGATTTTTTCGGGCACCGCCGCTAAAAACTCCAGCTCCGTTTGCCCCACTCCAGGATGACTTACTTTGCCATGGCGATCCTGCCACTGCACTCCCCCGGCCGCCAAACCGGGCAAATATAGGCCTTCCTGTTGCACAAAGGAAGCATCCCCAAAGGATTGTTCCACAATGCCCTGTACTCCTCTTTTTCCCACGTGCTCCCCATTGGTCAACACGTAAAAATGTTCAGCAAACAGGGTGGTGGCCCGGACATAATCGGCATCCAGGCGGCGACTGAGGGGATCTTGCACTAATTCCATGCAGACCCCATCCAAGTCTTGGACAATGAGTAAATTTTCAGTTTGGGCTAAGGTTTGACAAAAAGCTCCATGGTCGAGGGAGAAACGTTGTTGGTGTAATACCATTATTAATCTGCTTAATTTTTCGCATCTTGACTGAACTGTCAGCGCCGTAGGGGCAAAATAGGAACATCCGTGCCCCGGCTTAACAACTCGGTGAAATCTGCCACTGGCAGAGGACGACTAAAAAGATAGCCTTGTAACTCGTCACACCCCATGTGGGCAATGGTATCGTATTCTGCCCAGGTTTCCACCCCTTCAGCCGTTACTCGCAACTCTAGTTCGTGGGCTAGGTTGATAATTGAGGCGGTGATAGTTTTATTCTTGGCGTTTTTGTCAATGTGACGCACAAAGCTTTGATCTATTTTCAGCACATCAAAGGGGAACTGCTGCAGATAACTTAGGGAAGAGTAACCAGTGCCAAAGTCGTCGATCGCCACACTGAAACCCTCAGCCCGGAGTTCATTCAACTGCTTAATGGAATCCTGGACATTTTTCACCAACAAAGTTTCGGTTAATTCCACTTCCAATTGTTGGGGACTGACATCATACTTATGGGTGCCGAGCCGCAAAATGCAAATTAGGTCTTCTCCATGGAATTGTCGGGCAGAAATGTTGATTGCCACTTGTATCGGGTCCAGCCCTTGGTACTGCCATTGCTGACATTGACGTAAAACTGTTTCAATTACCCATTCCCCCACCACGCTGATAAAGCCAGTTTTTTCGGCGATCGGGATGAAAAGTCCCGGCGAAACAAAACCTTTACGGGGATGGTGCCAACGGATCAAGGCTTCACAGCCGGCCAAACAATGGTTGTGGATAGATACTTTGGGTTGGTAGAAGAGAAAAACTTGCCCAGTGTTTAAACCCACTTCTAAATCCCGCCAAATTTCCGCTTCATCCGGGGTGAGGGTCGGTGTACCGATGGTACCAGAACGGCGTGGCCTCTCGGTCAAGGAACTAGATATACTCCCCTGATAAAAGGCTGACAACTTGGCTTGTTTTTGCAGACGGCTATTAACCGCATTCAGTAAATCTTCTTGTTTAAAAGGCTTAATTAAGTAATCATCCGCGCCGGAATTCATGCCCTTACGAAAATCCTGCATAGTACCCAGAGCTGTCAGAAAAATGAAGGGAATAGCCGCGGTTTTGGCGTTCTTTTGCAGGGCTGTAATCAAGCCATGGCCATCCATTTCCGGCATCATCACATCACAGATGATCAAGTCGGGCATCACCTCCAAGGAGTTGAGCAGCCCCAGGGCCACCGCCCCATTTTCTGCTTCTAGAATCTTATAATTTTCCAGACTCAGGGTTTCGCCAATTAACTCCCGAATAATGGCTTCATCCTCGACAACTAAAATAGTACTCATAGGGATTAATCAAATCTTTGTCGCGGGCCAGAGGGAGTTTTCAGACAAGCTCTGAGTGACATCCTAGCCTAATTTCCCAGACTTTAAGACCAAATTGACTGGATTTTTCTCCATTATTGTTCCTAGGTTCAGGTTGTCAGGTCAGGCTAAGATGGTGATAGTCGCTACGACCACCACCCCATTCTCCATTCATTTTCCCTCGGCGATCGCCCTGTCTAGACTTCCACCATGAGCGCAAGAACCTTATTTGACAAAGTTTGGGATCTCCACACCATCAGTGTTTTGCCATCGGGTCAAACCCAACTCTTCATCGGGTTGCACCTGATCCACGAAGTCACCAGTCCCCAGGCCTTTGCCATGCTGAAAGAGCGGGGGTTGCGGGTTATGTATCCAGAAAGAACGGTGGCTACGGTGGACCACATTGTGCCGACGGAAAATCAGCAACGGCCTTTCCAGGATTCCTTAGCTGAAGAAATGATGCAAGCGTTGGAGGTTAATACCAAAGCCCATAATATTCGCTTCCATCCCATTGGCTCCGGCAATCAAGGCATTGTCCATGTCATTGCCCCGGAACAGGGCCTAACCCAACCAGGTATGACCATTGCCTGTGGCGATTCTCACACTTCTACCCACGGGGCCTTCGGGGCGATCGCCTTTGGCATTGGCACTTCCCAAGTGCGGGACGTGTTGGCAGCCCAGAGTTTGAGCTTAAATAAGTTAAAAGTAAGAAAAATTGAGGTTAACGGTGATTTAGCCCCTGGGGTCTACGCCAAGGACGTGATTCTCCACATTATCCGCAAATTGGGCGTTAAGGGCGGGGTGGGCTATGCCTATGAGTATGCCGGATCAACCTTTGTCGCCATGAATATGGAAGAACGCATGACCGTTTGTAATATGTCCATTGAGGGGGGAGCTCGCTGCGGCTATATCAACCCAGATGAAGTAACTTTTGCATACCTCAAAGGGCGGGAGTTTGCTCCCCAAGGGGAAGATTGGGACAAGGCAGTGCAATGGTGGCGCAGTATTGCCAGTGAACCCGATGCGGTGTACGACGATGTGGTTTCCTTCCGGGCAGAGGACATTGAACCCACCGTTACCTGGGGCATTACCCCCGGCCAAGGCATTGGCATCAGTGAGCCGGTTCCTACCCTTGACAGCCTCAACCCCGATGATCAGGCGATCGCCAGCGAAGCCTACAAATATATGCAATTCCAGCCGGGACAACCGCTGAAAGGCACCAAGGTCGATGTTTGTTTCATTGGTAGTTGCACCAATGGTCGTTTGAGCGACCTGGAGGAAGCCGCTAAGGTAGCCAAGGGTCACCAGGTAGCGGCCGGGGTAAAAGCTTTTGTGGTGCCCGGTTCCGAACAAGTCAAGCAACAGGCCGAAGCAGCAGGGCTAGATCAAATTTTCCAAGCGGCGGGTTTTGAATGGCGAGAAGCAGGCTGTTCCATGTGTTTGGCCATGAACCCCGACAAACTCCAGGGTGATCAACTGAGTGCTTCCTCTTCCAACCGTAACTTTAAGGGTCGTCAGGGTTCTGCCTCTGGCCGTACTTTGTTAATGAGTCCAGCGATGGTCGCGGCGGCGGCCATTACGGGGCAAGTAGCTGATGTGCGGGAAGTACTAGGCTAATTTGATTGCTTATTACATTCATCTTCATCCGACCAAACAATCACCATCGAGGGGGGGCTGCTTTGTCATAGGCTAGCATAGCTGATTAGCATAACTATGAGACATTAGACTATGCAGTGATCTTGAATAAATTTATCTATACTAGTATCAGGAGTTGCCTGCATTCTCGCTCTATTTAATGCACTAAAATCATGCTCTATATCATTCAAGTCTGGAGAATAAGTTGGCAAAAATAACATAATGTGTCCTGCGGACTCCACTATTTCTCTAATCTTATTTTTTCGATGAATGGGGGGGGGGTTATCCATAATCAAGATTGATTTCATTGTTAATGTTGGTATTAAAAAGAATTTAAGCCATCCTTCAAAACCTGTTGTATTTAAGCTTCCGGTGAATAACATCGGCGCTATCAAGTCTTTTTGCATTTTTCTTTTTCTCGCTACAAGATTTTCTTTTTTCCCTCTTTTCCCCTGCTTTTCTCCATATACTCTTTCTCCCTTTTTAGACCATCCATAAAGTGAGGATGCAAATTTCTCAAAACCAGCTTCGTCTATGAATACTAGACTTTCAATACCGTATATTAAAACTAACTGCCTCAAGATTTTTTGATATTCTGCTCGCTTTTGGGCATCCCTCTCTTGATAAAGTAACTGTTTTTTTTCTAGTAATCTTCATTTTTTTGAATTGATAACTGAGTGAAGCAGAAGTCACACCAAATTTTTTAGCTCTTTCTTTTAGAAGCATATCAGGATTATTTTTCACATCCTCTTCTAATTCTTTTCTGTTTATCTTACGCTGACGGTTCTCCACTTTCGTTGCCGCAAGCTCTTCTCTGCCCAACCAGCGATAAACTGTTGCTCTGCCCACCCTAAATGTTTTCGAAGCCTTTGTGATTCCACCACCACTCTCGATGAAAACTATAACCTTAATGCGTAAATCAAGATCGTAAGCCATGACTGATTTCGTTTGGCTGATTAAATCGCTATCGGCGATTAAGCAAGGATTACGAACTTTATACCGAAATAAGTGAAGCAATAATTTATGGTGCCCTCATCCGTATAATGCTTTCTCGTATTACCTCTTAATTTTTACTTTAGAAACTAGCTCTCAGAAAGGGGCGTGAACGAGTGAACGGATTCTTGCATGAGTAACCATGGTTTTCAGGGCTAGTTTTTCCCTTGGCACAAAGATTTTTCCGTTAAATTGGCCAGACGATACCCAATGCCATGGACCGTTTCAATGGCATCTGCTGATAAACCGGCACTTTTTAATTTTTGTCGCAAACTCCGCACATGCACCTTAACCGTATCTTCCTCTGGGGGACTCTCCAACTTCCAGATACTATCGATAATCATGCTCCGACTTAGCACCCGACGGCCATTGCGGAGTAGTAATTCCAGAATGCTGTATTCCTTGCGGGTCAAAGACAAAACCTCATTGTCATAACTAACTTCATAGGTGCTTGGATCCAACCTGATTGGCCCCCACTCTAAAACTGGTTGGCACGTTGCACAACCCCGACGCAACAAAGCTCGCACCCTGGCAAATAACTCCCCCAAATCCACTGGCTTGACCACATAATCATCCGCCCCCGCATCCAAGCCCGTGATTTTATCATTGATCGTATCCCTGGCTGTCATCATCAAAATTGGCATTAAATAACTGTGCGATCGCCATTTTTGACAGAGGGTAATCCCGTCCAACTCCGGCAGCATCACATCCAAAATAACGAGGTCATATTCCAGTCGGGAGGCATAGTCCCAGGCGAGGGAAGCGTCGGTGGCAATATCAACGGTGTAAAGCTGGTCACTCAATGCTTCAGCAAGGGTTTCCGCCAGCGGCAAATCATCCTCCACTAAAAGAATTCTCATAGCCCATTGTGCTTTTCTCTATCAACCTCAGCTTACCTGAAGGGGTGAACAGGTCTGGGTTAATTCATGTTGCGAAATGTAACAGTTTTAGTCGCATCAGCTAACTTTCCGATTTCTTTACGATTTTCTCCCCCTTTTCTTCAATTTTACTTTGTTAGGATCGCATTTTTAATGCCAACACATACCAGTTATTGGCTGGACATTAAACAACTTTTAAGTTTAATTACTAACTTTATCTATGACACTGCCTTTAATTGCTTATGCTCCCGTTAGTCAGAATCAACGGGTTACCAACTACGAAGTCTCTGGAGATGAACACGCTCGTATTTTCACCACGGAGGGCACCCTTTCTCCCTCTGCCATGGATAATCTGATCGCCGCAGCCTATCGTCAGGTGTTCAACGAGCAACAAATGATTCAAAGTAATCGGCAGATTGCCTTAGAATCCCAATTCAAAAATCAGCAAATTACCGTGCGGGATTTTATCCGTGGTCTAGCTCTTTCGGATAGCTTTCGTCGTCGCAATTTTGAAGTAAATAATAATTATCGTTTTGTACAAATGTGTATTCAACGATTACTGGGTCGAGATGTTTATAGTGAAGAAGAAAAAATTGCTTGGTCCATTGTGATCGCCACTAAAGGGTTACCTGGCTTCATCAACGAACTGCTCAATAGTCAAGAATATTTAGAAAACTTTGGCTACGATACTGTGCCCTATCAACGGCGGCGCATTCTGCCCCAACGGATTAGTGGTGAGTTACCCTTTGCCCGGATGCCCCGTTACGGTGCTGATCATCGGGAAAAATTAGAGGCGATCGGCTACTTCCGCAACCAAGCTCCGTTAACTTACCGTTGGGAATGGCAAAAGCAACCCTATCCCGCCGGGGTTTATCTAGCAGGGAAAGTCGTGCTTTACGTCGGAGGGGCGTTAGTCAGTTTAGGGATAATTGCCGTTGCCCTTAGTGCTTGGGGCATTATTGGGTTGTAGTTTTTTTGACGGTAAAGCCAAGCTGAAGGCTGACAAAATCTATACTGTTATATCCCCCTTTCCTGGGGGACTTAGGCGGTTTAATAACTGGGGTTTTTGCTAGAAATATTTTGGCGTTTAATTATTTATTCTCTGGTTTAATATTTCGAGACTTTGCAGACTTTGTATTTGAGGCCAGACTCCAATGTTGAAACTAGCCGGTAAAAAAGCCTCTGCCCTGACCTGCAAGAAAACGAAGGCAAAAATTGGTATCCTAGAAATGGATCGGCAGTGGTATCAATCAGTCAAGCGATTTTTATGTCCAAGTTTTGAAATTTCTGCTATCAACTTCCAAGATATTTTGTTTAACAATGTTGACGTTGGAGAATATCATTCGATCCTAGTTGGTTGCGGGATTAAATATGAATCAATTGATATTTCAGCTACTTTAGATTTAGTGACCATTATTAAAAAATTGTCTGCTAAGCCGCCGGCCCTACTACTAATTACGGATTGTGCCGACAGTCAGATCACGGTACAAGCTCGCAGTTACCTGCCCCAAATTGACGGCGTTTTTGCCAAGGATCATGATTTAGCTTTATTGTTAAAAGTCATGAAAATTATTGCCAAACAAAAATATTTTAAGTAAGGTTTTTCTACTGGGATTCGCTAATATATGGGCAAATTTCTAATTCCAATCGAATTTGTTTTTCTGGCGATCGCCATGACCTGTTATTTATGGCACAGACAAAACCAAGAACGCCGCAGGATTGAAATTAGCATCAAGCAACAAACCCAACGGGAACGATTTATTAACCAAATTACCCAACATATCCGCCAATCTTTAAACTTGGAAACGGTTTTAAATACCACCGTCGCTGAAGTTAAAACCCTGTTGCAAGTTGATCGAGTTCTAATTTATCGCATTTGGCAAGATGGCACGGGCAGCGCCATTACGGAATCGGTGAATGCCAATTATCCTAGTATTTTAGGGCGGACCTTTTCCGATGAAGTTTTTCCCGTTGAATACCATCAAGCCTACACCAAAGGTAAAGTACGGGCCATTAATGACATTGACCAGGATGACATAGAGATTTGCCTAGCTGATTTCGTCAAACAATTTGGCGTGAAATCAAAATTAGTAGTGCCCATTCTTCAACATAATCGTGCTTCTTCCCTAGATAATGAATCAGAATTTCCCTATCTTTGGGGGCTGTTAATTACCCATCAATGTGCTTTTACCCGGCCATGGCAACCGTGGGAAGTGGAGTTAATGAAACAGCTAGCCAATCAGGTCGCGATCGCCATCCAACAATCGGAATTATATGAGCAATTACAGCAACTCAATAAAGATTTGGAAAACCGAGTCGAAAAACGCACCCAGCAACTTGCCGCCACCAATCAATCCCTAAGAATGGAAATCAGTGAGCGACAAAAAACGGAAGCCGCTCTCCGCCACACTAACCATACTCTGCAATCCCTGATTGCGGCCTCCCCCAGGGGTATTTTTACCCTTAATTTAGCAGACCAAATTCAGATTTGGAATCCTACAGCAGAACGTATTTTTGGTTGGACAGAAACAGAAATTATTGCCCATCCAGAATTATTAACATCCAACATTTTGCTGGAAGATTATCAGCAATTTAAACAGAAAGTTTTATCAGGCATGGTTTCCCCTAGCCTAGAATTAAAATGTCAAAAAAAAGATGGTAGTTGGATTGAAATTGTCCTTTCCGCTGCTCCCCTATTGGATAGTGAAGAAAATATTGCCGGATTGGTGGCGGTTGTCGCCGATATTACCGAGCAAAAGCGGCAGGCAGAACAAATTCGTTTGCTACAATCCGTTGTGGTTAATACTAATGATGCGGTGGTGATTACGGAAGCGGAGCCCATTGATGATCCCGGGCCGAGAATTCTCTATGTCAATGAAGCATTTACTAAAATCACCGGTTATACTGCTGAAGAAATGCTAGGCAAAACCCCCCGAGTTTTACAGGGACCAAAAACTAGTCGCACTGAATTAGATAGGGTGCGGCAAGCCATTAGTCAATGGCAATCAGTTACCGTTGAAGTGATTAATTATCGTAAGGATGGCAGTGAGTTTTGGGTGGAATTTAGTCTGGTGCCCGTTGCCAATAAAACAGGTTTTTACACCCATTGGATTGCTGTGCAAAGGGATGTCACTGAGCGCCGACGCACGGAGGAAGTCCGCCTAGCTTTAGAACGGGAAAAAGAATTAAGCCGCCTAAAAACTCGTTTTTTCTCCATGGCTTCCCATGAATTTCGTACTCCCCTCAGTACGGCCTTAGCTGCTGCCCAATTACTGGAAAATTCTGAAGTGGCCTGGCTTGATCCCGATAAGCGTAGCCGGAACTTACACCGTATTCAAAATTCCGTGAAAAATATGGTACAGCTCCTGGATGATATTTTAATCATTAACCGTGCCGAAGCGGGCAAATTGGAATTTAATCCTAATTGGTTAGATTTGAAATTATTGTTCCAGCAATTTATCGAAGAAATTCAATTAAGTGTCAGTGACCAATATTATTTTGACTTTATTTGTAGCGCTCAAGATACGAAGGCATTGGTGGATGAAAGGTTAGTGCGGTCTATTTTATCTAATCTGTTATCTAATGCGATTAAATACTCTCCCGGGGGAGGGCAGATTAAAATTGCCCTAAGCCTAGATTCGGAACAGATTATTTTTGAAGTCACCGACCAGGGCATTGGCATTTCGCCAGAGGACCAAAAGCAAATTTTTGAACCCTTTCATCGGGGCAAAAATGTCAGAAATATTACGGGAACAGGACTCGGTTTAATGGTTGCCAAGAAATGTGTTGACTTACACAGTGGCAGTATCTTGCTAAAAAGTGCAGTTGACCAGGGAACAACAGTTACTATCTGTTTAAAACGCTATAACCATTTGCCTCGAGCTTAGGCGTAGAAACATGTCACGGCAATTCCCAAGCTCTAATTTTAGGTTCGGCGTGGGTATTTTACTTTCCACAGTTTTGACCGGCAGGGGAGTCAACACCTTACGGTAAAACAAACTATTCCAGCTCCCTTGCTTTACAGGGGACTATCAGCGGGAATTTCCTGGTAACTCACGCTATCGGGGGTTATGGCAAGGGCCCTAGACTAGTTGTAGTTGGGCGGTTTTGCGCTTTTTGCGGCCACCTTTGGGGGCATCTGCTAGGCAATATTTGACCACATTGGCCAATTCTTCCAATTGGGCGATCGCCTCGGCTCCTTCTAATTTCATTAATTCTCGGTCATCCCGCATTTCTGTCCAGGTGATGCCGTAGTCCGATACCAAAAAGCGGATCAGATGATTTTCCCCCAAGCTCACCATGAAGGAGGCGCTGTTGAGTTGGTCGCCACAGGTGTAGCAAGAAGCAATGTAGCCCCGATTTTCGAGCACAGTGGCCAAAGCCCTCAAGCTCATGACTAAATCCTTCACGAAATCGCGGTGTTGCTGGGCAAGTCGAGTAAACACATTTCCTCCGAAAATAAGCTAGCTTTTAAAATCTTAATACTTTTTTAAGATTTTCACAGAGGCCTTGTCCGGAAAGGCTAATTTAATACTGTTCAAACTGGTCTGGAAATCCCGGTCGGTCGGGCCATGGTAATTATCCATCGGCCGGGCCACTGAAATAATCAACCAATTACACTGTCAGATGGGGAAAGGCAAAGCCGATCCAGGGAAGTGTTGTTGCTGTCCAAAAAAGTCACCAATCAGCCTGGGCTTTTTGCCAATCCTCCGTGATCTTAGCGTGATTATTAAAATGGCGATGGCCTTTATACAACTCTTAACCGAAAACAATCCGAGTGGGGAATTTGTTTTTGGTCTATGGAGTGGTGCTGGGCCAGGGGAAACCCTGATTGAAGAATTTTTAAAAATCTTAGAAAAAATTCACAATCTACGGCGAAGGACGATGGAAAAAGCTTCGGAGTTCTGCTTTAGGTCAAAGTTTCTTGAAAATTAAGTTTTTTTCCAGGTCTGAAGCCTTGACAATCCCCGTTGGTGATTTATACTTAGGACAGGTGTGAGGAAATTAGAAAAACATCTGGAGTCGAAACAAGGAAAGACGCCCCAGGTGTTTTTTTATGGCAATTTTTAGGGCAGTCCACAGATGAAGCAATGGCGCTGGCGGATGGTATTGGTGGCGATCGCCGCTCTGGTGGTGATTTCCCTAGCTACGCTGTTTCAACCTCAGGAAACCTCTGGCCGCATCCCGGATTATCAAATTAGCAGTCAGTTGCCCGCCAACCAGGTAGATTATTATCCTCTGCAACAGAATTTAGATGAGGCGTATTATCGGCCTTTGGGAGAGTGGTTGGGTCGTTTAATCCTGCCGACGGTGGAAGAAACTAAAGCCAGGACAGGAGATTGGGTTTGGTTGGAACTGTATCAAGCGCCTTCTATCCAACAGGGATTAGTGGGACAAAAACTCCGTCTCACCTGGCAGAGCAATGCTGATTTGGACAGATACCTCAAACTAGTGACCACGGATGTAAATTTTACCCCTGCCGCTTTGAAGAGTGAACAGGCAGGAAATTTATTGCCCAACCGTTTAAATGGGCGATCGCAGGTGGGGCCTTTGCAATCCTTGGCCGGAGCTAGACCAGTGGACGATGTGCTGGTGCGGTTTGTCCAGGCCCAAGTTAATGTTCCTGTGGGCAACCAGGCGGAAATTAAACTGGCCACCATGCCGGAAATGGTGACGGGACGCTACCAAGCCCTGGTGAAAATTATTGGCCCTGCGCCCAATGCTCCCGCCAATGCCATACCGCAGGATTGCCCTGGAACTAAACCCTGCCCAGCGGATTTGATGCTGGTGCAACATTACAACCCTGGCAGTAAAGAGTTTGACGGGCCCCAGGAAACCATTCGCATTCCCCAACAACCCCACTTAAACGGCGATCGGTTTATGTCCACCCCCAGGGATTTGGCTAGTTCCCCCGTGGGTCAGGCGGGTTGGTACGTCTATGGTGCCCAGGGAAAAGATGGCATATTTACGGTCCAATCCCTCAACCCCCGATCCTTGGTGCAATTGCAACCCGATGAACAAATTTTTCGCCTCGGTCCCGGTCGGGACTACATTAGTCACAAAAATTGGCAGAATACCCCTGCTCGCAAAGGCACAGTCCAAAAGGTTTTAGTTGATCCCCGCAGTGATTCCCCCGCAGTAGCTTTAGGGCAATGGCAAGAAGGCGATCGCCTGTTGGGGATGCATTTATTTGGCGGCATTGGGGGCGCATTGGGGGAAAAAATTATGTTGGGTACGGTGACGGGGCATTTTTCCTTTAGCTTGCCCAAAGTTATCCGGGATCCCTTTACAGAGGAGTTGCAGTGGGAAATTCCCTACTATCAGGTCTATGCCCATAATCCCCAGGGCATCATTGCTGGTTCCCAAACCTGGGAAAACTACGCGGGTAATTTGCAGCGGGGCTGGATTCAGAGTCGTCCTTTTGCCGATGTAGTAGTCAAACTGGATGTGTTGGAGGACTATAACTTCGGCGGCTCCGTACTTTCTCCCCTGGATGAGTTGCAAAAACAATTGCAAATCATGATGGCTCGATACCGCACGGGGGATGGCACTGGCTACGCAGGGGTTAGTCCAGCAGCTTCCTGTGTACAGGATTCCAACCAAGCTTTGTACTTGGCCATTGTTGGTCTACAGCAAAAGGTGCAAAATAGCCCGGAAATTATCACTTGGTTAGCCCAGCATGGCAATTCCCCGGAAAATCAACGTTTCCAACGGCTACAGCAATTAGGCGATCGCCTGTTGACGATGTTAAAACCCAGGGGTATTACCAGGGAAGATTGGCAAAACAATGCCGCCACCCTAGCCGGTTTAGATCCGGATAATCCCACCAATCAATACGATTTCATCCAGGAAAATACCCTAGCCAATGCCCTGCTCAGTTGGCAGTCCATGTTGCCCCGGTTGAATCAGGATATTCTCAACCAAATTTTCTTGGAACAGGGTGCTCAGCTTTGGTTTATGCGCCCCAACCAAGTGGGAGGATCGATGCCGGAAATTTTACCCCTGGCCCCCACTGGTATTTTTGGCGATGTGCCTGTTCTTTCCGCCTTAGCTCGGCGCATTTTGGCCGCGATAGTATTTTTACCCCGGCCCCAGGATTGGCAATTCTTCGGGATCGCTGTTGTCGTCTACGGGGCGATCGCCATGACCTTGGGCTTTAAATTTGGTCTATTGCAATGGCAATGGTGGGGGCAATCCTTGGGGGGCAGTATGAAGTCAATCCTGGCCCTATTCTTTCTGCCGGCGCTGGGGGAAGAATTAGTGTTTCGGGTTATGCTGTTGCCCTATCCCACGGAACTGAATTTGTTTTGGCCAACGCTGGGGGCCATGCTGCTGAGTTTAGTGCTCTTTTTGCTCTACCATCCCCTCAACGCCCTCCTGTTTTATCCCAGGGGAAGAAATGTATTTTTCCAGCCTATTTTTCTCGGTCTTACCGGACTACTGGCGGTGGCAACCACAGCAATTTATTGGCACAGTGGCTCCCTATGGTTAATCGCCATTTTCCATTGGTTGGTGGTGGTAACGTGGCTAATGCTCTTGGGGGGTTACGGTAAATTAGCCCATCAAAAAGCCAAAAGATGAAGAAATTCCACAATTCCTTTACCTAAACGGGAAACGACTCCAAGATGGAGGGGAAAAACAAGATTATCCATTCCCCAGAGGTTTCCATGGCTCCCCAAGTGGATGTGTTGATAAATAAACAAATTTTGATTGAACGGGCCCTGGTCTGTGTCACCACTCGTATTACCAAGGCGATCGCCGAGCGGGGTCAAGGCACCATTGCCCTATCGGGGGGCAACACCCCTAAACCGTTATATGAAGCCCTCGCCCGCCAAGCCCTCCCCTGGGAAAAGATCCACGTTTTTTGGGGCGATGAACGTTATGTTTCCGTGGACCACCCCGACAGTAACCAACGCATGGCCCGCCTCGCTTGGTTGGACCAGGTGGACATTCCCGAAGCCAATATTCATCCCATGCCTACTGCTGCGGCCGATCCTGAGCAGGATGCCCAGACCTATGAAAATGAGTTGGCCACCTTTTTCCAGGTGGAAGCAGGACATTTCCCCGCCTTTGACTTAATCCTTTTAGGTTTAGGGGACGACGGCCACACCGCTTCCCTTTTTCCCCATACCCCCGCCCTGACCGTTGGCGATCGCCTAATTACGGTGGGCAATAAAGATGGCCAACCCCGGTTAACTTTTACTATTCCCCTGATTAACCGAGCCCGTTCGGTAGTTTTTCTCGTAGCAGGGGCCAGTAAACAGCATGCATTAGGGGAAATTTTTGCCCCCGAAGCCGACCCCCAACAATATCCAGCCCGGTTTATCCAGCCCCAGGGGGAACTGATCTGGCTTCTGGACCAACAGGCGGGGGAAAATCTACGCCCTTGAAAGCCAGCAATAAGCAATAACTGTGTCCCCGTGCCCTGAATCCTCCCGTATCAAAATGTTACAATCCATTTAGCATTTTCAAGCTATTGGCCCTTTTTGCTTTATGGGTGAATCCACTAGGACTGGACAACTTACCAACCCTGACCATAGCCTCCGTTGGATCATTTTGGCCATGGTGGTGGGGGTTTTATTCACCGGGGGCATAATTTTTTACAGTCTCCGTTCCGGGGTCAATCAAGGGGAGGATAACGCTTCCAGTGCCCTTTCTCCCGCAACTCAAGCTCCAGAAGACAAGCCCGTGGCCGCCCTGGGACGCATTGCTCCCCTAGGGGAAATTATTAAGCTTTCCGCTTCCCCCGGTTCTTTTGGTGGGGCGAAAGTAGCCAGAGTATTAGTCAAAGAAGGGGACAAAGTCAAAGAAGGCCAGGTGGTGGCAGTGCTGGATTCCTACGAACAAAAAGCCGCCGCTGTGGTTTCTGCCCAGGAATCGGTTCGGGTAGCCCAAGCAGATTTGGCCATCATTGAAGCCGGTGCCAAACGGGGAGAAATCGCTGCCCAGGAGTCCCAAGTCCGGAAAGCCCAGGCGGAATTAGAACAGAATTTTGCTGTCAACCAAGCCGCCCTGGCCAATTTGGTTAAGCAGTTGGAAGGGGAAAAGTTAGAGCAACAGGCCACCATCGATCGCCTACAGGCAGAGGTAAATCAAGCGGCCAACGATGACCGGCGTTATCGGAGTTTGGCGGAAAATGGGGCGATCGCCATGGCAGACTGGGAACAGCGACGTTTGAATTTGGAGACCAGCAACCAGCGCTTGCGAGAAGCCCAGGCTCGGCTAATGAAAACCGAAGCTACTTTAGAAGAACAAATTCGGGAACAGCAATCAGTCCGAGATAAGGACGCCCAAACCATGGTGCTGGAAAGGGAATCGGCCCGGGCCACCCTATCTCAAATTGCCGAAATTCGTCCGGTGGATGTGCAAAAAGCCAAAGCAGAATTGAATTTGGCCATGGCCCGTTTCCAGGAAGCCCGAGCTGAGTTGGACACTGCCCTGGTGCGGGCTCCGGTGGATTCCCAGGTGTTAAAAATTTATACTCGCCCTGGAGAAAAAGTTAGTGATACCAATGGCATCCTCGATCTCGGCATTACGTCCCAAATGATTGTGGTGGCGGAAGTGTATGAAAATGACATTGGCCGGGTGGAACTAGGTCAAACTGCTTGGGTGCGTAGTGAAAACGACAGCTTTAGCGGTGAATTGGAAGGGCGAGTTACCAATATTGGTTTGAGAATTGGCAAAAATGATGTGCTGGACTCCGACCCCGCCGCCGACATTGATGCCAGGGTGGTGGAAGTAAAAATTGCCCTCAGTCCCAGCGCCAGCAAAACCGTGGCCGGCTTGAGCAACGCCAAAGTGGTGGTCAAAATTGAACCCGACAGCGCTCCTCCTTCTGCCCCCAACTAACAATCAATCAACCAAAGATTTATCCATCAGTACATTAGTAGATGAAAATTCCCCTTGCCTGGCACCAGCTATTCCATGAAAGGATGCGACTCCTGGCGGCGATCGCCGGCATTGCCTTTGCCGATGTGCTGATTTTTATGCAACTGGGGTTCAAAAATGCCTTGTTTGACAGTGCAGTCCGGGTTCCTAAAAGTTTGCAAGGGGATTTATTCATTCTCAGTACCCAAACGGACACCTTTGTTAACCCCACCCCTTTTGCAGCCCGCCGTTTATACCAGGCCATGGGCAACGCCTCTGTTAAGGATGGCACTAGCCTCTACATTGACATCAACCGCTGGAAAAACCCGGAAACTAAAGTCAGCCGCCAGATTTACATCATGGGTTTCAACCCCGTTAACAATCCGATCAATCTACCAGGGGTAGCCGAAAATTTAGATTTGATTAAGCGCCCCGACGTGTTCCTGTTTGACCAAGACTCCAGGGAAGAATTTGGCCCAGTGCCGGCCCTGTTAGAAGCCGACGGCCCAGTTTTCACCGAAGTGGGTAATCGCCGCATCCAGGTGCAGGGTTTATTCACCCTCGGTTCTTCCTTTGGGGCGGATGGGACTTTAATTACCAGCGATTTGAATTTCTTCCGTCTTTTTCCTAATCGGGACCGCAGTTCCATTGATGCGGGTATTTTGCAACTCAAACCCGGCGCTGATCCGGAAAAAGTAGCGGAGGAAATCCGCCAAGAGTTAACCGAGGGGGATGTCCAGGTTTTCACCAAGGAAAAGTTAGTCCAATACGAATTGAATTATTGGCAAACCCGCACCACCATTGGTTTTGTCTTTGGTTTGGGCACCGCTATGGGTTTCATTGTGGGCACCGTCATTGTTTACCAAATTCTCTACACCGACGTTTCTGACCATTTACCGGAATATGCCACCCTCAAAGCCATTGGCTACGGCGATCGTTATTTGTTGGGAGTTGTGTTCCAAGAAGCCCTATTGCTAGCAGTGATTGGCTTTTTACCCAGTTTTGGCTTGGGGATTCTACTCTACACCAACACAGCCCGGGCCACGGGTTTGCCCCTGATTATGACCACGGCCAGGGCGTTAACTGTATTAATTATGACCATTGCCATGTGTTGCATTTCCGGGGCGATCGCCGTGGGGCGTTTGCGGGCCGCAGATCCGGCGGATATTTTCTAACCTGTGTTCAGGGGTCAGCTTGTGCCAGTGGCAATTTTGTCTTAACATTTCTTCACAAAAATTTATAATTTGTCATAATAGCGATGGACAGTCTTCTCACTAGGAAACATTGCTATGAAAACCGCTGCTAGAATTGTTGCTTTTACCGCTCTGACTGGATTTGCCCTGGGGATGCCCACCGTTGCCATGGCGGAAATGGAAACCACCGAAAAATCTGCCGTAGTTAGTCAAGCCGCCACGGACAGCGCCATGACTATTGTGGAAGTCGCCGCAGGCAATGAAACTTTCAGTACCCTCGTTGCAGCAGTCAAAGCGGCTGATTTAGTGGAAGCTTTATCCGCTGAAGGCCCCTTTACCGTTTTTGCCCCCACCAATGATGCCTTTGCCGCTCTGCCCGCTGGTACGGTGGAAAGTCTGTTGTTGCCCGAAAACAAAGATAAATTGGTGAAAATTTTGACCTACCACGTCGTTCCTGGCAAAATCACCGCCGCCCAGGTTCAATCCGGTGAAGTGGCATCCCTAGCTGGGGAAGCCCTCACCTTCAAAGTCAAAGATGGCAAAGTGAAAGTTAACAAAGCCACTGTCATTTCCGCCGATGTGGATGCCAGCAACGGTGTAATCCATGTCATTGACCAAGTAATTCTGCCTCCTATGTAATTCGTCTGATTAACCTAAGATCTTTGGCCTAAGTTTTGTTAAGTGGGGTTCCAGTTTCCAGGAAATTGGCCCCACTTTTTACTTGCGTGCTACCTTTACAGGGGAAGTGCCTCCGGGCATAGTGAAACTTGTTCGGGAGTGGGATGGAAAACTGTGGCCATTAATTCGTCTGATTCAGCAACAACGGTGATTATCGGTGGTGGTTTTGTTGGACTATTCACTGCTCTCCATCTGCGTCATCATCAGCACGCCGGCCCCATTGTCCTAGTGGAACCCCAGGCAAATTTTGTCTTTAAGCCCATGCTCTACGAGTTGCTCACCGAAGAGTTACCAGAGTCGGTGGTTTGTCCCAGTTATGAAAAATTGTTGGCCGATAGCGGCATTGATATAGTCCAAGCCCGAGTTGCGGATGTGCAATTGAAGGAAAAACGGTTAGTACTTGATTCTGGCCAAGAACAGCATTATGACTATTTGGTGCTGGCAGTGGGGTCAGTGCAGGGGTATTTGGGGGCCCAGGGGGCGGCAGAAAATGCCTTTGCTTTCCGTTCCCAAACCGAGGCGATCGCCCTTAGGGATCATCTCAAAGCCTGTTTAGAAAAGTCGTTAACCACAGCAGATCAAGCGGAAAAAGAAAGATTATTGACCGTGGCGATCGTGGGGGCCGGGCCGGCGGGGGTGGAAATGGCGGCCACGTTGGCGGATTTACTGCCCAGTTGGTATGTGCCCATGGGGGGCAATATCAACGATTTAAAAATTTACTTGGTCAACCATGCGCCGGGAATTTTGGCCGGGGATGCCAATAGCGGGCTCAAGCGCTGTGCCCTGGAGGAGTTGCAAGCTAGAACTATTCCGGTGACGTTGAAGTTAGGGGTGGGGGTCAAAAGCGTTACCCCGGAAAGTTTGCAGTTTGTGGAAACTGGGGAGGAGGAATTGCGCCACTTAGACACTGGCACCACCATTTGGACCGCCGGCACAGCGGTTAACCCTCTACTCAAAACCCTCAAGGAACAGATTCCGGCCGAGGAACTCGATCGCCATGGGCAACCCCTAGTAACCAGTACTTTGCAATTGCCTAGTTTTCCCCAGGTATTTGCCGCCGGGGACTGTGTGACAGTCAAAGATAATCCCAAACCGGCCCTGGCCCAGATTGCCTACCAACAAGGAGCGGCGATCGCCAAAAATTTAATGGCGGTACACAATGGTAAACCGTTAGTTAGTCCCGATCCCCAACTGCGGGGCACATTGATGAAGTTGGGCTTGAACAATGGGGTAGCCAATTTATTTGACCGGGTACGCATCCAAGGCAAGGCAGGGGATTTATTGCGGAATGCCACCTATCTAGAGCTATTGCCCACTCCTCTGCATAACTTCAAATCCACCACCCAATGGCTAGCGGAAGAAACCATCGACCGTTTCCATCGTCCCCACGCCCCCACCGCCCAGGAACTAAAATGGGCCGCCATGACCCCAGCCCAACGGCAGGAACACCAAGGCATCAAGGCGATCGCCATCATTGCGCCCCTGATTTTTATCGTCCTGTTGTACCTTGGCTTCAAAACACCGGAAAGGGAAAGGGCTCCTTTCGTCCCCCAACCTAGCCCCGGTATGAATCGGTAGGGGGGTTAACCTATGGCCAATTACTTTTAATTTTTTATTAGTTTTTAAATTAGCTAAATTTGTATTTAAATCTGTTCTTGACCTGACCACACCGGCAACTATTAACTTCAGCCCCCAAACCCAACCACTTTGCGGAACCTGCCCATGTTCACCCTCAATGACCAAAATCTGCCCTACCCCGATACCCTCCATCCCATCATTGTCCACTTTGTCATTGGCATGGTTTTCTTTGCCTACATTAGTGAACTGGTGGGCTACCTCCAAAAAAAGCCTCGGTTCTTTGAAGTCGCTTGGTGGAATTGGCTCACAGCGGCGATCGCCATTTTTTTTGCAGTGATTTTTGGGGAATTTGAAGCGGCTCTAGCGATGCCCTACCCGGCGGCCCAACCGGCATTGGATTGGCACACGGTCAACGGCTGGTCATTGTCTGCCATTTTGGCAGGGTTAACGGCTTGGCGGGGAGTGTTGAGGGTGCGAAATCCGCTGAAAACCAGCCTGCCTTTCCTCATGCTAGCCACTGTATTTATGGTGTTAGTATGCATCCAAATCTTCCTTGGCTCCCTAGTGGATTGGGTTTATGGTCTGCACACCCTACCCGTAGTCCAAGCAACCAAAGACGGCATTATTCCCTAGTCTTAACAAGTTTTCAAAATAGAAGTTTTACCCCCCATCTCATTTTCACTGAGGAAATTGACCGCACCATGAACCCTTCCCTGATTGACCAACTCAAAGAAATTGGCCTCCAGCTAGGCACCAATGGTCTGCCCTACCGATTTCCCATCCATCCCAATTTGGTTCATTTCAGTCTGGGGTTATTCATCATTGCCCTAATTTTTGATTTTGCGGGCGTATTTTTCCCCTTGGAGCGGCCAATTCTCAAAGGGTTTGCCATTCCCGCCCAGCGCCAAAACTTCTTTGATGTGGGTTGGTACAATGCCGTGGCCGGTGCCTTCATTAGTTTTTTCACGGTGGCGGCGGGCTTTTTTGAAATTCTTTTGGCCCAACCTCCCACAAATCAAGTCAGTGATTGGGGCATTGGCGCTGGTACTACCATGTTGCTCCATGGCGTGGGGGGCATCCTGCTACTGGCGATGATGGTGGGCACAACTATTTGGCGGGGCTATCAACGGTTTGTTTGGCGCACCAATTGCCGCAATGAAGTTAGCTGGGCCTATCTCGGTTTTGCCCTATTTCTCATGGCCTATATGGCCATCCATGGCACCCTGGGGGCCCAACTGGGGGCAGAATTTGGCGTACACAATACGGCGGCCCATATCCTCCGCATGGGGGAAAATCCCAATGTGGTGCTCAGTGAGGGAGGTATGGATCTTTGACGGTTTGTCGGCAAAATTTTGCCAAAGTGTGGAACAACGCTAATCCGATCAAAGCAAAGGAAATTTCCCTAAGAACGTTTTTAGACAGTTTTATTGCGTCCCCTAAATCGACCGGAATACTGGGGGAATTTCACTCACTTTTCCCCAAAATTGGGGGGCCCAAGGGGGCTTTTAAAACAGGCTCTAAACCTTTGCTCCCAATTCAGATGGCGAGAGCACTTCCCCAAGCTAATCAACCCCCAGATTCAGGTAAATAGTGCTGTTGCTAATGGAAGTGGAGCTAGACTCTTGATTAATGGTTAGGGATCGTAAATTTTTAAACAGAGGTTTGAGCGATAACTCCAATACCCTGAGCACGGGTAATTGTTGGCTAAAAAATGGTTCTCCCCTTTGCCAATCAAGGTAAACGTAACTGTCATCGGGCAAAGTGGACAATGCCTGTTGAAATTCTGGTTGATCAGCCAAGGAAGGACTGGTTTGGTCCAACACTTGGGATAAAGCTTCGAGGGAACTGGCCAAAATTACCCGATCGCCGACTCGGCAATGAACTCCCCTAACTTGGGTTTGTAGGCTGGTAATATTCTGCTTGGCCAGGGTTTGGAGACTAGTCCAAGCCCATACCCGTTGCCCACCCAGGTCCAAAGTTGATAATTGGTAGCCAGCGGCGATCGCCAATTGATCTAGATGTTCCAAAGCTAAGTCAGTGGCGGCGGCATCCAAGTCCTGGGCGGCAAATACCCAATCATTTTGGCTCGGATTAGTTTTGGGCAAAAAGATTAATTGATAATCGCCTTGCACCCAAGGAAAAATATCAGTGGTTAAATCTAAACCTAGGGGCTGTTGCCAATCATAAACTAACTTACTTAAGGCCTGTTGTAGGAGACTATGGGGGGCTAAACCCGTGGCCAACTGTTGCCATTGTTGAGCTAGGTTTTGACCATTAATTACCAAGCTACTGCTGGGGGGTAAGTTAACTAAATTGGTTTTAATGGCAGTTACATTTTCCGCCTTTTCCCCTGGGTTATTGCTAGGTACCCCCGTCAAAGCAGTGTGGGCCACCAATCCCTGGGCTTGGAGAGATAAAGCCACTGTTAAAGTTTGTTCGATCGCCGTTTGGTCAGAATTTTTATCAATGGCAGGTCGCTGGCCAAGCCAAGCGGCAAGGGCAGGAAAATTAGCATAAACTATTCCCAATTTCGGGTTATTTAAACTGGCTAGGGCCTGTTGGTAAGTTGCGGTTTGGGCCAGGCTGAGGGAAGGGGCCTGCAAACTATTTAAAGCCTGGCGCAAAACCTGGGGATGATTGGCAAATAGAACATAGTCCCCCACCACCGCACTGGCCAGTAAATTGCCGTTGGGCACTGGGTTAACGGGGTGTTTATAGGTAATTTTGACTCCTTGGTAACGGTCAAACACCAGGTCCGTATCTCCGGCGATCGCCGCAGTGGCGTAGGACAGTTGCAAAAACTCCCGACTCAGCTCTGGATCCCGGCTGTGGACCACCAGTAAATATCCCGGTTGGGCTCCATTGCTTCCATTGTGGTCGTAATCCAAATCTGTCACCGCTAGGGTAACTTCCTCCCCTAACCAGGGTTTCACCTCTTTGCGATAATCCAGCCCCGTTTTAGCAAGCAAACTCTGCTCCAACTCGGCCAACTCCCGGTGGGATCGACGCCGCCGCCCAGGATTAACTGCCAATTGGGTAAAGGCTTCCAGGCGATCGGGATTAACCAGCAAAGACACCATAATGGGTGACTGGCCAGGAATTAACCCTGGGGCCATGGGACTACGGCTCACCCCTCCCCGGGCTAAATTAAGGGGACTGTGGCCTAGTACCAGGGCAGTACCCCAGCCGGCCACAGCCAATGAAAAAATTGCAACGGCGGCCAGTAGAACGAAAAAAGAACGGGGTTTCACAACGGACTGATACCCTCTTGCGACAATTCCTTCCCATTATCAGGGCTGTCGGCGGCCTTGCCCGATCTTTTTAGCTGTTTTGGCGGGAAAAGTTACGGGGTAAAACTAGTGAGAAAAAGCTCTCTGAGGCAGATTCAGCAAAGTTAACCTCCCGTTCCTAGTCCGTAACCTAGGGTTTCCCCAGCAGTCATATCCATTGGCAATTGTGGGATTAAGTCGATAATGATCAAGCGTGAAACTGGTTTTTGGGGATGGGTTTAAGAAGATCGGATGTTTTTTTTGCTTATTTTGGTTTTTTTTCAGCAAAATCCGCCGGTAAACTATCAATCTCAAAGTATTGGTGAAACTTGTCGGTGATTTCCAGCCAATAGGAGCGTCCTTCCGTTTGCTTTCTTTTGCGGACAAAACCCGTTTCCACCAATTCCTGCACCTGTTGGTACGCTCCACTGCCCCGTAGTTCGATCAAGTCTGTTTGCAGTAGGGGGGATTTAATGGCGATCGCCGCCAAGGTACGGAGGCTCGCGGTGCTGAGATCGGCGGGGACAAAATCTTGGATCAGATGTTGAAAGGCGGCCCGGAGTTGCAGGCTGTAACCCTGGTTAGTTTCCACAATTTCCAGGGCACTGTCCCGGTGAGCATAGTCCTCCATCAACTCCATCAGGGCATCCTCCACGGAGGCCTTTTCCTGACCACTGATGCTGACCAAGTCGGCGATCGCCACCGGTTTAGCCTGGAGATAAAGGATCGCTTCAATGGTGGTGGCAAGACGCATTAGCAGGACAAATTATCGAGGTTGTTTATTTGTTAGCAAGGTCTAGCGGCCAATGAGTTTCATCGCTTGGCCAGGGCATTGCTTGATCACTTCCGGCCGTAGTTTTTGGCGAACATTATCGGCATTTAGCAAATCACGACTACCCACTTCGGCGATTAAATATGCCCTAGCGGCATCCCTGGCCACATCGGGGGATTTACCTTCACTCAAAGCTTGGCAAACAAGTTTGGCCGCCGTTTGTAGCTGGGTCTGGGTCGGTTCCGTAGCCATGGCCGAAAAATTGGGACTCAGAATCAGAACCAAGGGAGCAACAACGATTAAACCAAGGGATGTCAATGCCCCAAAACGAGATCGATTGCCCATAATAACCTCAGGAATAATTAGTAAAAATTGTCCGTCCGTGGTCTTCAGTCCCTAACCAAATAGCCGCTGGAGCCGTTTACGCACCCAGTTCATAATATTACTATCTTCCTCTTCCGAAGTAAGGAGACCCTTGGTGGCCAGTTCTTCTTTGCGGCGCATTAATTCCCCTTGGTGTTCCCCCAACGCATTGATAATAGCTTCACGGAAATCAGGATTGCTTTGTAGCAATTGTTCAAATTGGGGAAATCGCACCACAAACAGGAGAGATTTTTCCTTAGCTTTAACCGAGGCAGTGCGGGGAATGCCCAGCATCAAGGCTAATTCACCAAAGAAACTACCAGGTCCCAAACTCGCCAGTACCCGACCCAGTTTCTCCGTATAGACTTCCACCAGCCCAGAAATGACAATGTAAAAGCCATCGGCTGGATCCCGTTCCCGAAAAAGCACCTCCTCCGATTGCAGGGATTGTAACTGGCCAATTTCCACCAACTGGCGAATTTCCAACTCGTTTAAGCCACTGAAATAGTCACTCGATTTCAAAACCTGACTGAGGGAAATGGTCGGTTCTTGGGGCGCTGGGTCAGACAGGCTGGGCAAATCCAAATCCGGGTGAAAATATTTGGCGATCGCCTCGGGATTTTTAAGCCAGAGTTCCCGTTGGGGCCAAGGGATGCCAATGCCATTGCGCTTAAAGTAAAAGCAAATAGTGTAGCGTAGGGCACTAAGAATTTCCGGATGCTGGCCCATGTATTGCTCTTCAATCCAGACCCAAAGCTCAAATTCCAACGCATTGTCGCCAAAATTCTGGAAAATCACCTGGGCTGGGGGAGTTTTGACCACACAGGCTTGGCTATAGGCACACATCAAAAGGGTTTCCGTCACCAACACCGGATCAGTGCCATAGGCCACCCCCACGGCCACGGTCAAACGCACCGTTTGCGTTTCGTAATGATAGTTAATCACCTGATTTTCGATCAGTAGACTACTGGGCAAAATTACTTTGGAGCCATCCTTGAGTCCCACCACCACGGCCCTGGTGGATACTTCCCGCACATAACCCTGAATGTTCTGAAAGCGGATATAGTCGCCAATTTTGACCTTTTGCTCCACCAGCAGAGTTACCCCACTAACAAAATTACGGGTCACATTTTGCAGACCTAAACCAATCCCTAGCCCAAGGGTGCCCCCCACCACCGTGAGAGAAGAGAGGTTAATGCCACTGGTTTGGAGCATGGCAATGAACAAAAAAGAACCCAAACCATAGCTCAACAAATTGGCCACAATGTAGCGGATGCCTTGTTCATAAATAAAACGCCGTAGAACAATGCTCCGTAAAACCCGATTGAGGTAGTGGGTTAAAACGAATATGGCTAGGGCAGATAGGGCCAACTGGAATAAATCCAAGAGGGAAAGTTGGGTGCGCCCAAAACTTAGGGTGGTGGCGTCGAGGGTATCAAAAATTTTGGCGAAAGCAATGGCAACAAAGGGCATGAAAATTCCATGAAAGTTGACAAAGGGGAGTTTCCGTGGATACAACCGGAAATATTGGGCAATTTGACGATAAATCCGCTGGTTCGTCCTAATTTTCCGGATTAATCTATCTCTGGATAGACGCGGAAAAAGCCCTGAAAGTCGAAAGTAAAAGGAGGGATAGGCTGAAATTGGCCATAATTTAACTCAGTTAGCTAAATTACGGGACAAACAGACATTTACTCTTAAAGGCTAACCATTGCTTCTAATAAATACCTAAGCGATCATTTCCCCCTCTCCTCCCATTTCCCATCCACCCTAATCTATGGAAATTCAACTCATCAACATTGGCTTTGGCAATATTGTTTCTGGCAATCGGGTTGTTGCCATTGTCAGTCCAGAATCCGCTCCCATTAAGAGGATTATCAGCGATGCCAAGGAACGTAGTCAGTTAATTGATGCCACCTATGGCCGACGTACCAGGGCTGTGATCATTATGGACTCTAATCAGGTAATTCTTTCGGCTATTCAACCGGAAACCGTGGCTAACCGTTTTGTGGTGGATAAGGATTTTAAAGAAAATGCGAAAAAGTAATTTGTTAATTTGCTGAACTCTAACGTTGACCTCCTCCTGAACTTTGCAAAACCTCCCAAAGTCTGTAAAAAAGGAGGGGGTGCTGCCGGTACGGAGGTCAAAATATTTGTCGCTCCCTAACTGTAATAGTTGGTCAACATCGCCCCAACCACTAACCAAGGAAAAAATTGAGACGAGGCGTGAGTGATTTCCCATTTTGTCTCCGCGTCAGTAACTGACAATGCCAGACCATTGCACCTCCTTGGTGTGGGTACGGCGATAGGAGAAAAAAAGTTCTTCCATTTGGAAAGTACAGTGGGGGGCCACAGCAATCTGTTCCTGGGCAAAACCTAACTCTAACAGTTGCAATTGATTGATGCGACGCACATCAAGGCGATATTTTTCCGGTTCTGCATCAGGTAACACGGGCGGGTTCACCATGGTGGATAAATGGTCCCATTGCTGTTCTTCTGTCGCTAATTTTTGTACTGCTTGCACACTTTGCCCCACTTCCAAGGCCACCCAGGGATCGACTTGATACACCTCTCCGGCGATCGCCGGGCCTAGGGCAACCCGTAAATCCTTTAACTCACTACCCAGGGCCAGAAATTTATCGATGGTTTTGGGCACAATTCTGGCTTTGGTCCCCCGCCAGCCTGCATGAATCGCCGCCACACGTTTACCAATCAAATCGCCAATCAATACCGGGGTACAGTCCGCACTGGCCACCCAGACCCCTTGGTGGGGAGCGTCGCTAATGATGCCATCCGCTGGGGGATGGGTACTGTCTGGGGCCAAGGGAGTTTGGCCAATTTCCGTTGCCGTTAGGGTTACGTCCCCATGAACCTGTTTGACCCGGAAAGCTTTTCCTTGGGGATCAAGATAGGTGATCAGTTGTTCGGGCAATTGGGGATAGAAGGCTCTGGTGAAAAAGGCATGGGGCCAGGGAGCCAACAAAGCACAGGTGAGATAGGGTGAACCATTGATGTTCTGCCATCCCCAGAGATCGTCCCCCATTGTCATCGGTCTAGCCAAAAAAGTTGTGATGTTTGTAGTGGTTTTAATTTCGACTGCGGATCAAAAGTGGTGTGAGTTTCCGCTCTAATTCGTTGAAGCAAAAGCTTATTTTTAATGCCCATAACCTAATTTCACCTGGTAATCCTACCATGGCCCAAGTCCTCCGTAAATGCGTTGATCCCCCTAATTCAGTCGGGGAAAACGTAAATTGAGCAAAATTGATTGGACATAGTTCAAAAAGCTATTGGCCTGACGGGCCTGGAGCCAAATTTTCCCCTGGCCAGTGAAGCGGCACAATCTACCCTTACCACCCCACACGTCCCCCCGTAGGCGATCGACGGCGAGCCCCTCCTGTTTAGTCATTTGGTAATCCAGGGTATCTTCAAATGCAACAATGTAATCGGGATTATAGGCCAGATCGCCGTTCATGGAAACCTGCACCAAACCACCATAAAGACTGAACCACAAATCCCCCTGTCCGACTAAACGCAATAAAAAACTCTCACTATCGTTATAAAAATGCTTCATACTGGCGAAATTAGTGTCAATTTTCACCGTTGGTTGGCAGGCCAGGAAGTTATCTGCCCGGAGATAAATACCTTTTTCTGTGGTTAAAAAATAATGACAAATATCCCCCGGTAGGGCTGGCGCCAATTGCAGGTGGCCAACGCTTTGTTCTGCCGTAAATTGGTTAAGAAATAGGGTATCTATCCCTAGGGCTTTACGGAGGACATCCAACAATCCCCCCCGCAATTTGTTAACAAAGAGAACAGAACGGTCCATGGCAGTGACTACATTGGCATCAACAAGGACAATTTGACCGGGCTTCAGGGTCAGCTCCAGGGTGGCGTACAGGGCATGGCCATTAATGCTGTAGGGAAGATTAAATTCATCATCTGTAGGACGTACCTGGTTATCTCCCCCTGCTTCCCGGGGATGGGCAAAGAGATGTTGGGTGTAATCCTCTTCCAAATCCTCCTCAGGGTCGATCTGTTCTAGACTTTCTTCGAGCTTTTCTAGGGATTCTTCTTCCATCATGGCGGGCAGATTTCAGTTACAGGGCAATGATATTAGTGGTTTCGGTTTATGATTTAGCGCAGTTTGAAGTTTTCCGGTTTGAGTTGGCGACCCACTTCCCGAGCAAAATTCCGAGGACCATGGGTTTGGCAAAAAATTGTACCTGTGCCACTGAATTCATAGAGGATTTCTTGGTTGGGCACCAGACGTTTGGGCCAGGGACGCAACTCTTGATACGGCTTAACTTTGAGGCTGTTATCAAAGGCCACCACATGGTCGGAGTTGACAATTTGTTTGCCATTCACTTCCAGGGAATACATGGCCCCAAAGGAGCTGATTAACACATCTCCAACGCCCACCAAACTCAGCCAGGAATAGGGTTCTTTCTTGGCGGCGGATTTGTAGCCCATGAAAATGTCCACCTTGCCATCGGATGCTAGGTAGGAGCTTTGGCGGACAATTAATTTCCTCCCGCCCAGTTGATAGTGCCCCAGGTTTCCCACTAGGGGAGGGGCCAGGTAAATTTCACCGCCATTTTCCCCGGTTCGATAATTGTTTAAAAACATGGTTTTAACTTGATTGCCCCGGCTACTCTGTTTCCCTGCTCCATCGCTAGTGCGCCGCACGGAACTTTGCACCGTAATGTCGGGACTCATGGCAATTAAAGAACCATGCTGGGCTGCTAATTCTTCATTGGCCTCCAGAAGTACCCTGGCGATCGCCGTTTGGGGGGAATTGAGAAGTTTAATGTTCATAGGGCGGGCAAAGAAAAAATCAGCGCAGTCGGAGCCGGATAAAACGGCCTAAACTGCTCAAGCTACGGGATTGCCAATAGAGGTTGCCGGAGCCCTTTAGAAGGGAACTCAGCCCCCGACCGGACTGGAGATCACCAACAATACCCCGGGGAAAATTAACTTTGAGCTTGAGCTTGGGCTGAAACGCTACTAAATGAGAGTGCTCCACCACAAAACTCTGGGGGCAGGACAACTGGTTAAGGGTGCCGTAGCTACCAAGGAAGACGCGGCCTTTACCTTGGAGTTTCAAACCGAATAAACCCTGCCCCCCCCACCAACTGGATAGACCGAGCCAATACACCCCCATATTGACGCCGCTGGTATGGGCAACATGTACTCCTGGATTGATGACTATGCCATTTTTGGGTAAGTCTAGCCTGGTCAAATTTCCTGGTAAGGCTTTGCCTAGGGTAAAACTTAACGGTTGATCGCTGGGATTATGGATGGCATTAACCATTAAGTTTTCTTTACCCAATAAAAACCGAGCCAAGGCCCGGAGCCAGCCTCCACCACAAACCCGACTAACGACCAATCCCCCATCCATGCTAATTAGGGAACCGGGGTTAATGTAGAGCCGTTCCTTGGGTTTGAGCGTAACGGCCAACACCGAGTTGGGATAGTGGCGAATTTTGTAGAGCACGGCTCAGCGGGGGGCGGAAGAACAACAACAACGGAGCAAGATAGACTGTATTTTTAACTAGTTAACCTCAATCTATACCAAACCAAGCCCAATTTAACTGGTCTTAAAGCCTAAAGTTAATGGTCTAGGAGAATACTGGAAAAGTAAGATTTTCTAGAGAAGAATCTTTTTGCAATCCTCTTTCCATCCAGAAGACTTTTGCTAGATCTTTCCTCATTACGGACGACAGGGGCATTAATGGGCATTTTCGTGCTTTTTACCCACACCCAGGTATGCCTCCAGAGATAAATAAGTTGACCTTCGCCAGGGAACAATTCTAGGCATACACTAGGGAGCAGTGTGAAACGTGTGAGGATTGTGCTATGAACTCTTTCTGGCGAACTTGTCGTCAAAAGCATTGGTTAAGTAGAAATTTATCCAGGCCCAGGGTCAGAAAATGCCGACTATGGTCGTTAATATCTCTCCTCGCTCTGGTTATGGCCAGTAGCACCTTGACCATTGCTTTGGCCTCCAATAACCAGGTTGCTGCTCAATATGCTCCAGTGGCTACCAGTTCCACCAACCCTTGGCAGTATGCTTCTTTCCCGGTGGAAAATTTCCAGCAATATACTTCTGGGTTTGGTCCCCGCCGAGCCCCCACCGCTGGGGCTAGCACTTTCCACAATGGCTTGGATTTGGCTGCGCCCCTGGGCAGTTACATACGCAATTGGTGGCATGGCACAGTGGTGGAAATGTCCGACCATACCGGTTGCGGCACCATGGTTCGCATTCAGTCCGGCCCTTGGCAGCACACTTACTGTCATTTAATGGGCGGGGTGGAAGTGCATCAGGGGCAACGGTATTTGGTCGATCGCCAGGGGGGCATTGTGCTCCAACAGGGACAACAGGTGGTGGCGGGGATGCGCATTGGTCGGGTGGGCATGACGGGAAGAACCACAGGGCCCCATCTCCATTGGGAACTGCGCCATAACGGAGTTTTAGTAGATCCGGCTCTGGTACTACAGGCCATGTACGGCGGGGCAACCTAGCCCAAATAGTCCAGAATGGTCAGTGGCCCTGTTTTTCAGTTTTCTGCACCGATGACCCCAGATTCCCTCCAACAATTGCTCACGGCGATCGCCAGTGGCCACATCAGTAGCCAAGAGGGTTTTGAGCAGCTTAAACACCTCAGTTTCCAGGCGATCGATGATTTTGCCAAAGTGGATCATCAGCGGCAACTGCGGACGGGTTTTCCAGAAGTTGTGTGGGGCCCAGGCAAAACCCCAGAACAAATTGAGCAGATTATCCAGGTCTTAGCAGTGCATAATCCGGTGGTGCTAGTGACCAGGGTGGAGCCGGAGGTGGCGGATCTCCTTGGCGATCGCATTCCTCTATTGCAGTACTATCCCCAAGCTCGCATTTGTGCCCTGGTGCAAACCCCTTTACAAATTAAATATTCCGGTACCATTGGCGTTCTCAGTGCAGGTACAGCGGATTTACCCGTGGCGGAGGAAGCGGCCATCACTGCCAGCCTCTGCGGGTTCAAAGTGGAGAAACTCTGGGACGTGGGAGTTGCCGGCATTCACCGACTGTTGAGCCATCGAGAATTAATCCAAGCCATGGATGTGTTGATTGTGGTGGCCGGTATGGAAGGGGCTTTGCCCAGTGTGGTGGCGGGATTAGTGGACTGTCCTGTGATTGGCGTACCCACCAGCGTCGGTTATGGCACCAGTTTCGGCGGCGTGGCTCCCCTGTTAACCATGCTCAATTCCTGTGCAGTGGGGGTGGGGGTAGTCAATATTGACAACGGCTTTGGAGCGGCCATGTTGGCAGGACAAATTCTCCGCACGGTTGATCGCCTGCAATCAAAATCAACTATGGCCAACGGTGGGCAGGGCGGCTAAAAATACTTCCACGCAATGGCGAGCTTTATGGTCTAATTTCGTCCAATCCACTTCCCCTTGGTCGTTAAATAAGTCCTGGTCTATTTCCACTGCCAAAGCCTGATTATTCTCCGGCAAGTTATCCCCAAAGGGCTGGGCTTGATAATTGGCAAAGCAGACTTGAAAGCATAAATCCCAAATGTTAACTCCGTAGGTTTGCCCCTCATTTTCCAGAATTAACCGATGGCCTGGGATGGGTTCCTGCACCTCCTCGTAGCGACTGCGCCAGGGACAACTTTCCAAACCTTGTCGCAGATGGTCAATGGTGCGAATCAGAGCTGGTTGCATCAGGCAATCTGCCTGTTCCCAGGCCTGGACAGTGGCAAATTCAGGTTTCATTGGTTTGATAAATTGAGATGTTTTGCGTTCAACCCTGCCATGGTACCAGTCACCATAATCCGGGGTTATGGAGTTATAGGGAGACTGAAGGGGATTTTTGTCGGTTAGAAGACTCTGTTTTTAAAGTTTTTAAAATAAATTCCTTGGTGAAAGTTAACAGACTCAGATTGGAAAGTTTCATTCCGCCCTCTAAATCGACCCACTAAAGCTCCGGCAATAATGGAGGACTTTCACTCAGTTTTCCCCCAAATTCGGGGGGCCGCGGGGTCTTGCAAACAGCCTAAAGCCTTAGGGTCAAACCCAAATAGAGGCCATTCAAATTCAGGGAAAAATCAAAACCATCGTCGCCACTGCCCTGTCCATACTTCAAACTATAAAATTTGTAACCTAGCTGGATGGCCACATTTTCTCTTACATAGTAATCTAGTCCTAAAATGGCGTTCCAATTCCAATCCGCCTCCCCCGATAGGTCAAAGCCGGACACATCCCCCCGGAGCCAAAGGGCCAAAGTATCCGTCAACTGCACCCCCAATTTTCCCCCCACTAAGGGATTAATCCAAGTGCGGCTAGCGGTTTCATTAATTTGGAATTGTCCCGCCAGGGAAACTAGGGAGCTGTTATAGCGGTAGTTAGTGGTCTGGTCCAGGGCAAAGCTGAGATTGATCAACCTGGCTCCGATGTAGGGTTCAAACCACCACTGGGGATAACTTCTGCTCTGGCTTCCTGAACCGTAAACAGGACGGGCGTCGCCAAAATGGTAGCTAATGGCTAGATCAACGGTAGTTTCGCTGACGGATAGCTCGGTGTTGGTATCAATGGTTAAATCCCGTTGCCCTGCCCCGTAAAGTTCAGTCCGAATGGCGGCAATTACTTGCTCTTCATTGGCCAAAATTTGGTCTAGTTTGGCTAAATCTTGTAAGGCATCGGCAAAATTTGCATTATTTTTGAGCGATTGCAACTTGGCCAGTGCTTCTTGCAATTGAATCAAGTTTTCCTTGGCATTACTGTCTTGGAGGATTTGAATAATTTCCCCTAGATGGGAATCCTTAATTTTCTCTAGATTGGCGATCGCCTCCCGCACTTGTCCCACTTTTTCCCTAGTTTCCGCCAATTTTTTCTGCAATGCCCCTAGATCTTCCCTGGAACGAAGATTAGCAATGCGCGTTTGAATTTCCGTCTGTAAGGCACGCACTGCCTCCAACTTATCCTGGGCAGTTTCCATCCGGTCGATGATATTTTCCAAAGTGGAACGGTCCCGATCGCCCTCAATTTCCTTTATTTTATCTAGGCCCCCCAGGGCAATTTTGGCCAAATCCCGACGGTCAATTTCTTCGAGGGGCAATGTGGCCAGCAATTCTCTAGTTTCTTCCCTCAGGTTTTGCAACTGGGCAGCAAAGGTTTGAATTTCCGTCACCCGTTGTTGCACTCGGTCCTCCAGACGATCAATAGAACCAATGGCATTGTCCCGAAAACCCTGGGCAGCAGCTAGGACGGTCTGGAGTTGGGCTAATTTTTGTTCGATTTCCCGTTCCCCAAGGTTGCCCTCCTCCACCATCTTTTTCAGTTCGTTAATTTGTTCCGCCCAAGCCCCAATAGCTTCCCGGTCAATGGCATTACCCAAGGCTTGCAATGCTTCAATTTTGGCCGAAGCTGAGGCGATCGCCGCCATTAACTCCTGGCGATCGGGAGCTGCATTGCGCACCAGTTCAAACTCAGATTGAATTTGGTCTAGACTTTGGTTAATATCACTTTTCTTTTGCTGTAAAATATCAGACTGGTCGACAAGAATGTCACTAATTCCATTCAAACGATTATTGATATCTGTGTTGAGTAAATAATTAATTGGACTAAAAGATGCTAAGCCAGTAAAATTGTCCCGTTGATTGGTGGTAGCTCCCTGCAAATTATAATAAAATCCATCCAAAATAATGCCCCAGTTACCGTGCCAAGCTTCGACTCTTCCCCCAGCATAAACTGTTAATTTTTCCAGTATGTCCGCAGTGGTAAGGTGATAATCACCCTGAACTCTCCTAATTCTGGCTGACCCATAGGCATTAATGGGTAGGATGGCACCGGGGGTAATAAAAATTTGCCAACCGTCATTTTGGGCAGTGTCAGCTATTGGGTTGGGGCTAAGCTGTTCACTATTTTCTGTGTTGGTCGACTGTTGGGTAATACTCTCCGGATAGGAACTTTTTTCTGGAGTTATGGCTGGCAAAAAATCTTGTTCTCCTTCTTTTGTTGGCTCAGTTAATGCTTGGCTTGTAAGCTGTACCAACTGTGTTGACTGGCCCCTTAAATCCTCCGTGGTTAGGGTGCTGGAGGTCAAGCTATGGGAATAATCTACGGAAGTTTGCCATGGCTCTTGATTTGATTCAGCGGCTCTTAAATCGGCAATATTTTCTACTATAAATGGCTCTAATCTGATTGTCTTTTCCAATGGGAAGTCATCATTTAATTCTGCCGTGGTAGGGGTAAAGTTAGTAAAATTGAGAACTTCATTGGCTAAAACAGGGCAGGGAATTATTCCTGGTAAACTGAACGTGGTGAAATAAAGTAGCCAATGAAAAAGTTTCATATATTTTAATAGTCAAAAATAGATCAAAAGATATTGAACCGGTCTGAATAAATCAATTAAATATAAACCACTTGATTAACCAATGACAAATAATTGATCAGTCCGCTAATTAAGAGCCTGTTTTGCAAGCCCCCCTGACTCCCCAAATTTGGAGAAAAACTGAGTGAAAGTTTCCTAGCATTGCCGAAGCCTTAGTCAGGAGATTTGGGGATCAAAATAAAACTTTGTAAACACATTCTAGGTTAAGTTAGGGCTAATGTTGCCAAATGTATATGATTTATTGATATTTTTTAAAATAGTACTCCCAAGATAAATTGCCTGAGAATGTGTTGGAAGAGTCTAGAAGTGATAATCAATTGTTCCTATCCGTCCCATCAAAAAGGAGGATTAGCAAAAATTATTTATTATCAACAGATTTTTAGGGGGTCGGTTGAGAAGATGGACTAAAACCTTATAAAAAGACTTTAAGTAACGCTTATTATAATCAAGTAAGCGAACGTTTTAGTAACTTAACTATTTTTTAAGATGAACAACTATTTCCCTCGATTGAAACAATTTTCTGCCCCTGCTACATTTTTTTTGACCGTTGCTTGCCTAGTTTATCCAGGCGAGAATGCCCACGCTAATGCCAGCACCCCTAACCCATACACAGTTGCTCAAACTACGGCCAGTCCGTCGGTGGCAGTGGAAAATCTGAGCGGTTTTCAAGGCATTATCACTGCCCTCAACATCACCCCTGATGGTAAATATTTGGCTGTGGCTACGGCGGATAACCAAATCACCCTGATTGATTTAGCTAACCAAGAAGTGGTTTATAGCCAAAGGAGTCCCGTCAATAATTTTGCTGATTTAGCCATTAGTGCCGATGGTCAATGGTTGGCGATCGCCGCTGACAATAATGTTGATGTGCGCCGGGTTCGGGATGGCATGAGGGTTGAAACCCTGGTTGGCCACACGGATAAGGTCAGTGGTGTGGCCTTTAGTCCCGACGGAGAAACTATTGTGAGCGTTAGTGGTGGCGATCGCACCATTCGCATTTGGGAAAGGGCATCGGGCAACTTGATACAAACCCTAGCGGATAACCTCGGCCCTACTACCAGCGTTGTGTTCACCCCCGACGGCAGTCAATTTATCACCGGGGCGATCGGCCAGGACCGCACCATTAAATTTTGGGATGCCAACACCTTTGAATTACTGGGCACTTCTCCCCAACAGCCAGGTTTCATCAACGGCTTAGCTGTGACCCCCGATGGCAGAAAACTGGTAGGAGCGGTGCGGAATTTTGTTAAAGCTTGGAACTTAGCCGATGCCAAAGAGTTGTTTTCCGTCAGAGGCCCCAGTTTAGAAATTAATACCATCGCCGTTTCCCCCAATAATCGCTGGGTAGCTACTGCGAACAAAGAAGGAACCATTATGATCTTCGATTTAGCCAACGGCAAACAGGTTACTACCCTGAGGGGTCACCAAGGCTGGGTTCTTTCCCTAGCTTTTAGTCCCGACGGCAATACCCTCTACAGCGGTGCGGAGGACAAAACCGTAAAAATCTGGGACCTCAGTGCCCTTGCCCGATAACTGGGGAGTTTTCCTGGGGGTCGAAAAAATCAAGACCCCTGGGGATAAATCCGACCTTTCCAACCGCCGCCCTGGCCTCGCCAATGTTGCCAAGCAGAATCCAGGGTCATGAGGCTATATAACAGGGCAATCAACGGTAGGGTTAAACCCCAAAGCCAGGAGCGCCCATAGAATTTCAGGGTCGGGCCATAGGCGATCGCCATTAGCATCCAGGTGAAAGCTCCCAATAGGGCCAGGGGAGCATTACCCCAAATTATTGCCAATATTAGGGCTATGGGGGCAGTCAAATAGACCAAAGCCATGCCAAGCAAAGTCCCCAGCAACAGCAAAGGATTGTAATTCAGTTGGGTATAGGCAGTGCGGCTGACCATCTGCCAAATGGTTTCTAGGCTGTCGTAGGGCCGCAAGCTCCAATTTGCCCTAGTTAGCCCCAACCAAATGGGTAATTTTTGGGCTTTTACCTTTTGGGCTAAGGTGCAGTCGTCAATTAACGCTTCCTTCAGAGCTCCAATACCGCCAATGGTTTGTAGGGCTGACCGTTGCATGAGAATACAGCCCCCCGCCGCCGCCGCCGTTTGACGTTGGGGATTATTAACTAAAGGGAAAGGATAAAGCTTTTGAAAGAAAAAAATAAAGGCTGGAATTAGCAATTTTTCCCAAACACTCTCACAGCGCAACAGCACCATCAGGGATACCAGGGCTAAATTGTCCCGTTGGGCTTTTTCCACCAAGGCTGTAATGGTTTGGGGACCATGGGCAATGTCCGCATCGGTGAGAAAAATGTACTCCGGCCAGGAATCTGAACCTTTTTTTTTCAACTGTACTGTTTGCCATCCCTGTTCCACGGCCCACAATTTTCCCGACCATCCAGGGGGTAACGGCTGCCCCGACACCACTTCCAGGCGATCGCCATGGCCTAGACCGCTGGCAATACGTTGGGCCACGGCCCCGGTGCCATCACTGCTTTGGTCATCCACCAAAATAATTTTTAACGGGCCTGGATAATGCTGTTCCAACAAACTGGGCAAACTTTGACCCAATACGCTCGCCTCATCCCGAGCCGGAATAATGGCCGCTACGGAGGGATATGCTTGTAAAGTTGATGGGCGATCAAAGTTTAAAACCTGATCACAACGCCAAAAGTTTCCCCAACCAACCAATAGAAAGCACCAAATCAGGCAGGAGATTGCGGTAATTGCCAAGACAAAGGTGACCATTTGTCCGCCTACAAATTCTTTTCTAAATTAGGAGCAAAGGACAAGCTGCAACTACACACCTGGGCAGCATTGGGATTGGTGAAACGAAATCCTCCCCCCATTAAATCCTCGGCATAGTCTAATTTGAGATTGTGGAGGTAACCTGCACTCTGGCTATCCACCAGCACCGTCACACCGCCACTTTCATACTCCAAATCGTCAGCGGTAATTTCCGGCACAAAATCCAAATGGTATAACCAACCGGCGCACCCTCCGGGCCTGACCGCCAAACGAAAATGGTGGCGGGTTAGTTGGCGACTGTGTTGCAATCGTTTAATTTCCTGGGCGGCACTGGGGGTCAATTGCAGCATAGGTTAACACAATGGCTCAAAACAAAATGGAAAAGTTAGACATAAAGCTCCATTTGCCATACTACCAGGGCGATCGCCGACCTTGGCTGAATTTTTGCTACTTACTACTGGAGATAGACTCTAAACAGTTAAAAAATTTCCGTATTTAAGGCTTTTTTCAGAGCCCCAATGCCCTGTTTAATGCGACGGGAAACGGTAATCACACTAACCCCCATCATTTCGGCGGCTTCCTTGTGGGTAAAGTCGTGGAGAAAAACAAATTCCACAATGCGGCGGGTACGTTCTTCCAAACCGGCTAAGGCCTGTTGCAGACGGATTTGATCTTCCTGGCTGAGTTGAAAACTACGGAATTCGTGGTGGGCTAAACAATCCCCCAGATTAACTTGTCCTTCATCGTCGCCATTTACCTTGGTGTCCAAACTCACCAGTTCACGATTCTGCAGCGCCAGTTTGGTTTCCTGCCAGTCCGCCAGGGGCACTGCTAAAATTTGTGCAATTTCCTCGTCCGTGGCCGCCCGGTCATATTTGAGGCGAAATTCCTGCTGGACGGCGATCGCCTGACGACCCAAATCTAACCAACGCCGGGGAATACGAACACAGTTACTTTTATCCCGCAGAAAATGCTGGATTTCTCCCCGCACATAGGGAATGGCAAAGGAGCTAAAGGCATTGCCCTTACTCACATCAAACCGTTCAATGGCTCGGATCAGACCCAAACACCCCACCTGGGACAAATCCTCAAAACTTTCATTGCACTGGGCCGTCCAATGGTGCGCTTCCTTTCTCACCAGACCCAGATTGACTTCCATAATCCGATTACGCACGCCAATATCGTGGGACTCTGCGTAGATTTTGAACAGTCTCAGAGTCTCAAGTTTGAGGCTTTCGCTGGTGGCATTGGTCATGGTTTTAGGTTTGGGCGACTCTAATCAACTTTACCGATGGTTGGACTCTGCCTACATCAGCAAATACATGGAGAAAATTGGAAAAAATAAAAACTTTCTGCCAACCGATGCCCTAGGCAATGCTAATGAAAATAAGCTTTGTTTAGGTTTGGGCATCATCCTCTCCCCTGCTCTGGCTGGGCAACTAGCTTGCGTTGGAATTACCAGCAACGGGAAGATATGGCATAGGAACCCACGCTAATTATAGGATTAATCTAAAATCCGAACAATAACATGTAGAAAAAGTCAACAATTCTTCAATTAAATCCTTAAGCATTGTTTAAGCATTTGCTGGGCTTGCTGTTGATAACCACCCCCAAACAAATTGAAGTGGTTGAGAATGTGGTACAGATTGTAGAGAATTTTCCGTTGTTGATAACCAGGTTCCGCGGGACTGATGCTATGGTAACCCTGGTAAAAAGCCGCCGGAAATCCCCCAAATAATTCCGTCATAGCCAGATCCACTTCCCCATCGCCGTAGTAGGTGGCCGGGTCGAGGATGACTGGTTCCCCTGTGGTTAAAATTGCGCCATTGCCAGACCACAGATCCCCATGGACTAAAGCTGGTGTCGGTTGGCGATCGCCTAACAGCTGCTTCACTTTGGGAACTACTACGGCGGGATCGGGAAAGTTCCCTGCCCGTCGTCGAGCAAGGGCCAGTTGATAGCCAAGGCGATGCTCCGCAAAAAAGTCGGCCCAACTATCGGTCCAGGGATTGGGCTGGGGAGTGGCTCCAATGGTGTTATCAGTCTGCCAACCAAATTGGGCACTGCCCCCGGCTTGATGCAATGCCGCCAAATTTTGTCCCATGCGGTACCAACTGTCATGGTTACCCCGGCCAAACTCGAGCCATTCCAACACCAGATAACTATGGCCAGCGGAACTGCCGTGGCAAATGGGACGGGGAACCCGAATGGTTTGGGTGGCCGCCATGGCTTCTAACCCGAGGGCTTCCGCTTGAAACATCTGCCACTGCTGGGCTTGATTAAGTTTGACAAAATATTTTTGCTCCCCATCCACCAGGCAATAGCCCTGATTAATACAACCACCACTCACCGATCGCCGTTCCTGAATACGGAAGGGTTGACCAGTGGTCTGACTGATTTGTTGGGCAATGGTTTGCCAGGGGGCTGGGGAATTCACGGGCACAGGGGAAAACAGGACAGGGACAAATAATACCTAGGCTGGGTTAGGAGGAGTGGCCAACAGGGGGTCTAACTGGCCGCGGCTGTCCAGGCCATACAGTTGGTCACAGCCACCAATGCCCTGGTCATTGACAAAAATTTGGGGCACAGTGCGTCTTCCTTCTGCCCTTGCCGCCATGGCCTGTCTGGCTTGGTCATCGCCGTCAATTTTGTACTCGATAAACTTAACTCCCTTCCACCACAGTAAAAGTTTCGCCCGGATGCAAAAAGGGCAAGTTTGCCAAGTATATATTTCCACTTTGGCTTTGATCCCATCCGCTTGGCGGCCACTGAGGAGGGGAAGCCAGTTGAACAAATTAGCCATGACATCACCTGGAAATTGGAACTGGAAATTTTACCTGGGAACTGCAACGGGGTTGTCTTTGTCCTTTCCCTTCAGCATTACAGATCAACCGGGCCATCGGCCCCAACCCAGACAATTTGTCCCACAGCCATGGCTTGGGCATAGGTATTTAACTCCTCCGGCGATCGCCCCCCTAGGTCCAATTCTACCCGGCGATCGGGATGCTGGCGGCGCAACTGTTGGGCATGGCGAAAGGTTGCTCCTTCGGCGGTGTCATCCACTGGACAAACTAGATAATCGATGGGGGCGGTACTGGTGGGTAAAGTCCCCAATTCAAGCAAACATTGGTGTAGCTCCTCAATGTTCAAAGAAAATCCCGTACCAGGAAAAGACTGCTGTTGGGGATGATATTGGCTGAGCAGTTGGTCATAACGCCCCCCCTGGCCCAACACATAACAGTTATCGGCCTGGCGACTCACCGCTTGGAAAACCATGCCAGTGTAGTAATCAAACGGCTGGAGCCAACTCAAGTCCAATACCAGATTAGCGGGCCCATCTCCACTGGCCGCCACTAGGCACAACAACGCCTGCAGGCGATCGACCAGACCCAGACATTCCCCCTGTAAATCTAACTTGCCCAGTCTGGCCAAAACTTCCTCCACTGTGCCCCGCAGGTCAAACAGTTGCAAAGCAAGATTTTTAGCTTCATTGTCAGGATAGGGGAGTTGGGAAAGTTCTACATAGTCCAAACGGGTGATGCAATCCCGCACAGTGGCTTGGAGAGTGGGGGGTAATTTGGCCAATAGGCTTCTGGTCAGACCGGCATCACCCAAAATCAATTGCCAATCGCTTAAACCCAATTGGGTCAGGCAATCCGTCAACAGTAGGAGAATTTCTGCATCGGCCCGGACGCCCCCAGCAAAGAGCAATTCTATGCCCGCTTGGAAAAACTCCATTTGCTTACCGTGGTAGCCCTCCGGAGGATTACGAAAGACGTTGGCCCGGTAACACAATCTTTGGGGCTGATTGTCAGTCATGCGGGTCACGACTGCCCGGGCAATGGATGCGGTTAATTCTGGCCGTAACCCCAACCGTCCCTCGCCACTGTCTTGGAGTTGAATCACGTTATTAGCCGAAATTGCCCCACCGGCCACTAGGGTATCCAGCCATTCCAGGGTGGAGGTAACAATGCGCTGATAGCCCCAACGATGAAAGGTTTGTTGCAATTGGTCATTAATGCGAGCTTTCTGGGCGACTTCCAGGGGCAATAAATCCCTAGCCCCAGCGGGGGGATGGTGAATCATGACGGCTTTGTTTCGGCAGGGGCAAGTTTAAACATTCTCAATATAATGTTTTCCCGCAACCCCAAGGAACATTTCTCCGGTTTTCCTTGGTGGGCAGAATTATCCAAAACCCTTACCAATGGGTCATCAGGCAGATTTTTCTAAGTGATGGAGTAGGGCTTGGCGCATAACGTCCACCGGCACTTCCTGTTGTAGCCAAATTTTCAAGGCGGCGGCTCCCTGTTGCACTAGCATTTCTGCTCCATCAATGGTCACTAGACCCCGCTCCTGAGCATGTTGTAAAAACCTGGTGGGGCGGGGAGTATAAATCAAATCATAGGCGATCGCCGTTGGCGGTAGTTTTTCCACAAGGGATTGATCCAGGGGGGATTGCTTAGGGTGGGGAGCCATGCCCACGGGGGTGCTGTTAATCAATAAACTTGCTTTGGGGATCACGGTAGATAGAGCTTCCCAGGGTAGAACTTGCAGAGCTTGCTTAATTTTGGGGTCCGTCCAACTGTTGGCGAACTGAGCTAATTTTTCTTGACTGCGACCCACCACAATAATTTCTGGACAACCCAATTGGGTTAAACCCACCACCACGGCCCGCGCGGCTCCACCATAGCCGAGAATCACCGCCGTCCTCCCTGACCAATCTTGCTTTAACTCCAACAAGGGAGCCAAAAAACCCTCAACATCCGTATTGGTTCCCTGCCAGCCATGGCCATCCCGCCAGAGAGTATTCACGGCCCCCACTTGCCGAGCGGTTTCGGTTATCTGGGTCAACAATGGCATCACCACTTGCTTATGGGGAATGGTCACGCTTAATCCCTGGACTCCACTGGCTCCTAACCCTGCTATGGCGATGGTTAAATCCTCTGGAGCAATGGGAAAGGCAACATATGCATAATCACTGGCCATGGCCTGGAGCGCCGCATTATGCATCACAGGGGATAAGGAATGACCAACAGGATAACCGATCACACCAAGGAGCTTAGTTTTACCGGTGATGGAAGGCATGGGGAGCAATTGTTAATTTAAATGGAGCCATGCTATATTACTAAATTGCTAGGACGTATAGCTCAGTTGGTTAGAGTACATCGTTGACATCGATGGGGTCACTGGTTCGAATCCAGTTACGTCCATAAACTTGTTCCCCGAAAATCCCTTTGTGGTTAAAGGAAAAATTTCGTCCAGAGGATTTGCGGCCAACGGCGGGAATTTGTGATCATCTCCCACAGGGCGGCATTGTACAGCTACGATAATTAGCTGGTAATTTTTCCAAGGAGTGGGGCAAAAATGGCTTCCTATGACATCACAATTATCGGCGGTGGCATTGTCGGTTTGGCCACGGGGTTATTTATTGGTCGCCGCTTTCCCCAATACAAATTGTTGATTTTAGAAAAAGAAGCGGACCCAGCCCACCATCAAACGGGGCACAATAGCGGTGTCATTCACTCTGGTATTTACTACAAACCTGGCAGCTTTAAGGCCCAGTTCACTAAAGCTGGTAACCAGAGCATGGTGGAATTTTGCCAAGAGCACGCCTTACCCTACGAGGTTTGTGGCAAAGTCATTGTAGCTACTAAACCTGAGGAATTACCGTTATTAGAAAATTTATTTAACCGGGGTCAAGCCAATGGCTTAAAAGTTAAAAAACTTAGTGCAGAACAAGTTAAGGAATACGAACCCCATGTGCAATGTTTGGGAGGAATTCATGTATTCACCTCTGGCATTGTTAATTACAAACTGGTTTGTCAAAAATATGCGGAACTAATTCAGGTCCAGGGAGGGGAAATTAAGTTTAACCATCGAGTCAATGGCATTGTTACCCAGGCTAACGGACATAGTTTGATCACTAACCAGGGGAATTTTTTTAGTCGTTTTCTGATCAATTGTGGTGGTCTCCAGAGCGATCGCCTGGCCAAAATGGCGGGCATTAACCCCGATGCTAAAATTGTGCCTTTTCGGGGAGAATATTATGAGTTGAAGCCAGAGAAAAGATATTTAGTCAAAGGTTTAATTTACCCGGTACCTAATCCGGCTTTTCCCTTTTTAGGGGTGCATTTCACCCGCATGATTGATGGCAGTATCCACGCTGGCCCCAATGCGGTGCTGAGTTTGAAACGGGAAGGTTATCGCAAAACGGATTTTGATTGGGGAGATTTTACCGAAGTGATGGCCTATGCTGGCTTTTGGAAGTTGGTGGGTAAACATTGGCAAGAAGGCTTACAGGAAGTTATTCGCTCCTTTAGTAAGGCGGCCTTTGTGCGGAGTTTACAGGAATTAATTCCGGAAGTGACAGCGGACGATATTCTTCCCAATCCAGCGGGGGTGAGGGCCCAGGCTTTGAAAAATGATGGGGCTTTGGTGGAGGATTTTCTGATTGTCCCCGGTCCTAATTCTCTCCAGGTGCTCAATGCTCCTTCCCCAGCGGCCACCGCTTCCTTAGAAATTGGCCAGGCGATCGCCGCCCAGGTACCAGCGCTGTAAAAGACTGGGGTCAATTATTTAAATCGATGGTCCCAAAATAGGGAGGAACGGAGGATTCCTTGGCCACAGGGAGATCGTCCCCCCACCAGTCATAGTCAATGGTTTACCTTAAGATGGGAACAGAAATTCGTCACTGAGGTAAAGGAATGCGAGCTGTGTTGATGGCAGGGGGGGCAGGCACCCGTTTGAGACCCCTGACTTGCGATCTGCCCAAGCCCATGGTGCCCATTGTTAATCAACCGATCGCCGCCCATATTATCCATTTGCTCCGTCGCCATAACATTACTGAGGTGGTGGCCACCCTCCACTACCTCCCTGATGCCATGCGGGACTATTTCCTTGATGGCAGTGAATTTGGTGTTCAGATGACCTATGCAGTGGAGGACGAGCATCCCCTCGGTACGGCGGGTTGTGTAAAGAACATTGAAGAGTTATTGGATGATACTTTTTTGGTAATTAGTGGGGATAGCATCACCGATTTTAATCTCACCCAGGCGATCGCCTTCCACAAACAAAAACAAGCCAAGGCGACCCTGATTTTGACCAAGGTTCCCAACCCCCTGGAATTTGGCGTGGTCATCACCGACGAAAACCAACGGGTGCAAAGATTTTTAGAAAAGCCCTCCACCAGTGAAGTTTTTTCCGACACCGTCAACACGGGCACCTATATCCTCGAACCGGAAGTTTTGGCCTATCTGCCCCCCAAGGAAGAAATGGATTTTTCCAAGGATTTATTTCCCCTCCTGCTGGAAAATGACGAACCCATGTATGGTTTTGTCGCCGATGGTTACTGGTGCGATGTCGGTAATTTGGACGCCTATCGGGAAGCCCAATACGATGCCCTAGAAAAAAAAGTCACGCTGGAATTGGGTAACCTACCCCGGCACTCGGACATTTGGATCGGGGAAAACACCACCATTGACCCCACTGCTATTCTCACTCCCCCTCTGGCGATCGGGGATAACTGCAACATCGGTTCAGGAACTAAATTGGAAGCGGGCACCATCATTGGCGATAACGTCACCATTGGCGCTGGAGCAGAATTAAAGCGAGCCATTGTTTGGAATGGCGTACTCATTGGTGATGAAGCCTATCTAGCTGCCTGTGTAGTGGGGCGGGGCTGTCGCATAGAAAGACGGGTACAGGTCCTGGAAGGGGCAGTCATTGGTCCCCTATCCATCATTGGCGAAGAAGCCCAAATCAACTCAAATGTTAAAGTTTGGCCCAGTAAACGGGTGGAACCGGGAGCCATTCTCAACATTAATTTAATTTGGGGCAGCACCGGCCACCGCAACCTATTCGGACAGAGAGGTGTTTCCGGCATTGTCAACATTGATATGACGCCGGAGTTTGCTGTCAAATTGGGGGCTGCCTACGGTTCTTCCCTCAGGCCCGGAGCAGAAATTGTCGTTTCCCGCGATCAACGCAATGTCTCCCGCATGGTCACCCGTTCCCTCATTGCTGGCCTGATGTCGGTGGGGGTAAATATTCAAAACCTGGAAGCCACAGCGATCCCCATTGCTCGCACCATGACTCCGAAGTTAAAAGTGGCCGGCGGCATCCATGTGCGTATCCATCCCGATCGCCCAGATTACCTACTGATTGAATTTCTGGATAGCCAGGGTATCAATATTTCCAAAAAAACCGAAAAAAAAATTGAAGGAGCCTATTTCAAGGAAGATTTACGGCGGGTAAGCATTCCCCAAATTGGCGACATGTCCTATCCGGCCCAGGTGTTGGAAACCTATTGCCACACCTTTGAAAAACTCCTAGACATGGACATCATCAACAACGATGGGGCCAAAATTGTTATTGACTACGCCTATGGAGTGTCTGGGGCCATTCTGCCCCTACTGTTGACCAAATTCGGCTGCGACGCAGTGGTGCTCAATGCCAGTCTACGACAAACCGCCGTTTCCAATGAAGAAAAAGAAGTCTTACTTAGTCAATTGGGACAAGTGGTATCGGCCCTACAGGCCAATTTGGGGGTGCAGGTTTCCGCTAGTGGCGAACAACTCACCCTGGTGGACGAAGGGGGCCTACCCATCCGGGGGGAACTGCTAACAGCTTTGATGGTGCATATGGTGTTAACTGCTTCTCCCAGGGGAACCATTGTGGTGCCAGTACAGGCTTCCAGTGCGGTGGAGCATTTGGCCCGTCGCCATGGGGGTAAAGTTTTGAGAACCAAGGCTAACCCCACTGCATTGATGGCCGCCGCCCAATCGAGCCATAACGTGGTTTTGGGCGGTAGTGGAGAAACTGGCTTTATTTTTCCTCGCCTCCACCCAGGCTTTGATGCCATGTTTTGCATTGCCAAAGTAATGGAAATGCTGACTGTCCAAAAACGCACCCTGGGGGAAATTCGCTCAGAATTGCCGACGGTTTACCATAACAGTTGTAGTGTCCGTTGTTCTTGGAAAATTAAAGGGGCCCTGATGCGCCATTTGGTGGAAATTCATCGGGATCAACATATTGAACTGGTAGACGGGGTTAAAATGACTTTTCCCCATGGAGACAACTGGGTATTGATTTTGCCCGATGCGGGGGAGCCCCTGGTCCACATCTATGCCAACAGTGAAGACCGCCATTGGGTAGATGAGAAATTACGTTACTACCAAGCCCAGGTCTTGAATTTTATTAGTGACGCCCAGGAGGAGTCCTACCAACATTTTTCCTGATGTTTGGGGGTTGCCTAGTCCTTTGGGCCAAACGCCTGTAGCAATCAAGCTGTCAACGCTGTTAGCAGTAGGTCGAAAGTTTTAACTTCAACGGCTTAGTTAAAGGGAATAAACCTGGCCGCCGAGGAACACCCTGGTAATCCCCTTGGATTTGAGTGCCTGGGCGGTTTTTTGGACAATGCTAGCGTCGGGCAGACGAATTACCTTTTGGGTTTTGAGGGAAAAGCGCCGGGCCACCCGATGGTTATCAAAAACAGGTAGGGTTTTTGCCTGGACTTCTTCGGGGGGTAAGGCCCCATCAAGACTAAATTCCTTCAGGGGACGGACAATCAATTCCCCCCTTCTGTCCACCACTAGGTAGCAGTTTTTGGGCATAGAAGCTTCTATTAGGGGCAAAATTGAAACTAGCTCTGCGGTGTTTGCTAGGGTTTGTTTGGTGGCCACTGGGGTGGGAATATAATCCTCTTCCCCTTGGTCTTCGTCGAAATCGTCTAATTCATCTTCAAACTCATCATCATCGTCTTCGTCGTCAAGGTCATCGATATCTTCGCCATCCAGTAAACCCAAGTCCTCGTCTATGTCCTTGACAATTTCATCTAGGGCGGAAGATTTAATTGAAACAATCTGGGGGCGTCGCCCCATGGGGGCATCGGGCGGTACTTCAGTTTTTGCCACTGACATGGTGGTTGGGATATCACCAAATCCTGTTGGATCGGGCTGGGCTAGGGAGGGGATGGCGATCGCCGGCGGATCAATGGTTTTTTCCGCATCGGTAAACTCCCCAGGCTCTGGGGCAACGGGGCTGGCGGTGACTCGACGACGGGAACGCACCCTTCTGCCCTGGCCACTAGCATTAGTTTCATTAGTCTCTCTGTCTTGATGATTCGGCCCAGCAACAGGGGCCACCTCCGCCACGGCATCCCCAGGGAGATTGGTTTCTGCCACTTCCAACTTTTTCCTAGATGGCTTGGGCAACGGCAACGTCAACTGGGCATCATTTTTAATTCCCTTACTGCCCCTTTTTTCCTGCACTAAGGTTTCATATTCCCCACTGGCGATCGCCGTTTTTAAGAGACGACTGACGGTGGAAATGCTCACCCCAAAACGTTCCGCCAGGGTGGTGGTGGTGGCGGGGGTTTGCCGGTAGAGGTCCACCAACTCTTGTTTATCGGTGTCGGTCAGCTTAGCAGGACTCATGGCAGTAACCATCAGGACAATTTGACATTAGTGGAACAGACGACAGGGGCGAATCTGCTAATATGTGGTTGATTCGGCGGCGGCCGGGCAAAGGAGCACAGCCTTGGATAAGACTCCAAGGACTTAACTTTTTCCCACTACGGCCGAATGGTCCTATTCCAGCTACCTTGCAATATATCATTATGCCAATTGCTGCGGCGAAACCGGCCCTTCTTGTCCTTGCGGATGGCACCCCTTATCCCGGTTGGTCCTTCGGGGCCGATGGTACCACAGTGGGAGAGGTGGTATTCAACACGGGTATGACCGGCTACCAGGAAGTGATGACCGACCCCAGTTATTGCGGCCAAATTGTCACGTTTACCTATCCTGAGTTGGGCAACACCGGAGTCAATGCAGAGGACGAGGAATCTATCCATCCCCATGTAAAGGGGGTAGTGGCCCGCAACATCACCCGCCGCCCCAGCAATTGGCGATCGACCCAATCCCTACCGGACTATTTGGTAGAACATAAAATCATCGGCATTTACGGCATCGACACTAGGGCCCTGACTCGCAAGTTGCGTTCCATCGGTGCCATGAACGGCGGCATCTCTACGGAAATCTTGGAACCGGAAGCCCTGTTGCACCACATCCAAGCAGCTCCTTCCATGGCCGGGTTAAATTTGGTTAAGGAAGTGACCACCCATGAAGTTTACGAATGGACTGATTCCACCAATGACCATTGGCAGTTTGGGCCAGTGGCAGAACAACAGGGACAACCGCCCCTCACCGTGGTGGCGCTGGACTTTGGCGTTAAGCGTAATATCCTGCGTCGCTTAGCTAGTTACGGTTGTCGTGTGATTGTGGTACCTGCTAGCACCTCCGCTGCTGAAATTCTCCAGTACAACCCCGATGGCATTTTCCTTTCCAATGGCCCTGGTGATCCCTCCGCTGTTGAAGAAGGTATTGTCACCACCAAAGAGTTATTGGCGGCTAAAAAGCCCATGTTTGGCATTTGCATGGGGCATCAAGTGTTGGGGTTATCCCTGGGAGCGGAGACCTTTAAGCTCAAATTTGGTCATCGAGGGCTCAATCAACCCTGTGGCCTGGAGCAACAGGTGGAAATTACCAGCCAGAACCATGGTTTTGCGGTGACGGAAGGTTCCCTGGCCGAAGAAGTGGAAATTACCCATTTCAACCTCAACGATAAAACGGTGGCGGGGCTACGCCATAAAGAATTGCCCTTTTTCTCGGTGCAGTACCACCCGGAGGCCAGCCCTGGACCCCATGATGCCGATTATCTGTTCGAGAAGTTCGTCAAGTTGATGCGACAACAAAAGGCAGAAGTCGCCGGTTAGTAAAACCTAGTAACAGCTACGATTTATCGTACTATCGATCACCAAGGTAGTGCCGTTAATACTATCGTTGCTTCATTTTTAGGAAAAATATCTGGTAATAAAAGGCTAAAAAATTTAACGTTATCTTTAGTTAACATTGATATTTTCTAACCTTAATGGGGACAGATTACTTGGTAAGTTAAAGGTTTATTCTGCTCAAATTCAGCAATATTTGCCAGTGTCGTTGCGGCAATGGTTTGCAGAGCGTTGTGGGTAAAGAATCCCTGATGAGCTGTGATCATTACATTGGGAAAAGATTGTAGCAATTGAAAGGTATCATCTTGAATGATAGTATCAGAATGGTCAGTAAAAAATAGCTCTTCCTCTTCTTCGTAAACATCAATGCCTAAAAAGCCAATTTTATGGGATTTAATCCCCTGAATAACCGCTTGGGTATCAATTAAATGACCTCGACTTGTGTTGATTAACATAACCCCTGGCTTCATTTGGGCAATGGTATTAGTGTTAATTAGATAATGGGTTTCCGGCAGTAGGGGACAGTGGAGAGAAATAATATCAGAATGAGCTAAAAGTTCATTTAAAGATACATAGAGGGCTTGGCCAATGGCAGTAAATTTATCGTTAGGAAAGGCATCGTAGCCCAATAAATGGCAGCCAAAACCATTCATAATTTGAGCAAAAGCTAGACCAATTTTGCCAGTACCAATCACTCCGACGGTGGTGCCATGGAGATCAAAACCAAGTAACCCTTCTAGGGAAAAATTATCGTCCCTAACGCGGTTATAGGCTCGATATAACTTTCTATTTAGAGCCAGAATTAACCCCACAGTATGTTCTGCGACTGCATGGGGAGAATAGGATGGTACATGGACTACTTTTAGCCCCAGATCTGCGGCTGTTTTGAGGTCAACATTATTATAGCCCGCACTGCGCAGAGCGATTAATTTTGTGCCCTGGGCAGCTAACTTTTCTAGCACCGGGGCAGGAGCTTGGTCATTAACGAAGAGGCAAATAACGGGGCAATCCTCCGCTAAAATAGCGGTATCAAGGTTGAGTTGGGCATCAAAAAAGACCATTTCCCGTTGATGGGGGTGGTTTGCTTGTTGGAAAAATTGACGATCATAGGCTTTACTGCTAAAAAAAGCGATTTTCATGACGATTATGGGAAGTAGTTTAGAACGTGTTTGGAAAGTTTTATTCCGCCCCCTAAATCCCCCAATAATGGGGTACTTTCACCCAGCTTCACCCCAAATTTGGGGGCCAGGGGGGCTTGTTAAACAGGCTCTTAGAGCACTATTTAGTCAAGGGTATTTTTTCCAATCTTAAAAGAAATTTTCTGATTCTTCCTGCATTTGTATTATTTAATACTCCCCTAGCTCTGGCGATTGCCGTAGCGGTAGATATTGACTCACACTGGGGCAACTGTAGGGTTTGGCCTCCAACTCCTGTGTTTGGCTGTGATGCATTTTCAGCTTCCCTTTAGCTAGCCCTTTCTTTCCTAAACCTTGGGATACTGCACCACACAATATCCATCTCAAGAATGACCGATGGGGTCAGAAGACCACACTCTGCCACCGGTCAGCGTTGGGTAGTTCGCCCCATCTTCCTTCGTTCTCAGTAGTACCATCAGGCTGGGCAATTTTGTTGGCCATGGTGCAGAAAAATGGTTAATCTGGGTTTTCGGTGAGCGATAATGTGAAGAATAGTTACAAGCAAAATCGCTCAGGTTAATTTCGTCTCCCTCCCCAAATTTGGCGATCGCCCCCATGAAGCGGTTAAAGGCGAACGAACCACTGCCTAGGCTAACTGGTAAAATTAACCACCGCCCCCAGGCTGAGGGGCCCTTTGGGGTCTCCCATTGCTGTCCAGATGTCCTTCCAATATCCGTTGCTAGCTCCTATGACAAACTCCTCTGTTGCCACCAATTCTAACCAACCATTCCTTGGTCAACCTTGGTTAGTGGAAGAACGAGATGCCTGTGGTGTGGGTTTTATTGCCAATCTCCGGGGTAAGCCGGACCATACCCTGGTGGAGCAGGCCCTAAAGGCTCTGGGGTGTATGGAACATCGGGGGGGATGCAGTGCCGATAACGATTCAGGGGACGGGGCCGGGGTGATGACCGCCATTCCTCGGGAACTACTGGCCCAGTGGTTTAACACCCGCAATTTGCCCATGCCCGATGGCGATCGCCTGGGGGTGGGAATGGTATTTTTACCCCAGGAACCCTCCGCTAGGGAAGTGGCCCGGGCCTACGTAGAAGAAGTGGTACGGCTGGAAAAATTAACAGTGTTAGGGTGGCGGGAAGTGCCCGTTAATTCTGATGTGCTGGGCATTCAAGCCAAAAATAATCAGCCCCACATTGAACAAATTTTAGTTACTTGTCCCGAAGGTTGTGCCGGAGATGAATTAGATCGGCGATTGTACATTGCCCGCTCCATCATTGGTAAAAAATTAGCGGAAGATTTCTACGTTTGTTCCTTTTCCTGTCGCACCATTGTCTATAAAGGCATGGTCCGGAGCATTATTCTGGGGGAATTTTATTTAGATTTAAAAAATCCTGGATATACCAGTAATTTCGCCGTTTACCACCGTCGTTTCAGCACCAATACCATGCCCAAATGGCCCCTGGCTCAACCCATGCGGCTATTGGGTCATAACGGGGAAATTAATACCCTTTTAGGCAATATTAATTGGATGGCGGCCAGGGAAAAAGAATTGGAAGTGTCGGGCTGGACAAAGGCGGAGTTAGAAGCATTAACTCCTATTGTTAACCAAGCCAACAGTGATTCCTATAACCTTGATAGTGCCCTGGAATTGTTGGTGCGTACTGGCCGCAGTCCCCTAGAAGCGGCGATGATTTTAGTGCCGGAAGCTTATAAAAATCAGCCAGCTTTAAAAGATTACCCGGAAATTAGTGATTTCCATGACTACTACAGCGGTTTACAGGAACCCTGGGATGGCCCCGCTTTATTAGTATTTAGTGACGGCAAAATTGTTGGCGCTGGGCTAGACCGGAATGGTTTACGGCCCGCCCGTTATTGCATTACCAAAGATGACTATATTGTCTTGGGTTCCGAAGCGGGAGTCGTGGATTTACCGGAAGTAGATATTGTTGAAAAAGGTCGCCTAGCACCGGGGCAAATGATTGCGGTGGATTTGGCTGAGCAAAAAATTCTCAAAAACTATCAAATTAAACAGCAGGCGGCCCAAAAATATCCCTATGGGGAATGGATAAAAATCCAGCGTCAAACGGTAGCTTCTGATAGCTTTGCTGAAAAAACTTTATTCAATGACGCTCAAACTGTACTGCAACAACAGGCAGCTTTTGGCTACACCGCTGAAGATGTGGAAATGGTAGTGGTACCCATGGCCAGCCAAGGTAAGGAACCAACTTTTTGCATGGGGGACGATACGCCCTTAGCTGTACTATCCCATAAACCCCGCTTACTGTACGACTATTTCAAACAGCGCTTTGCCCAGGTGACCAATCCCCCCATTGATCCTCTGCGGGAAAATTTGGTCATGTCCCTAGCTATGTTTTTAGGCAAACGGGGCAATTTGTTAGAGCCTAAAGCGGAATCCGCGCGGACGATTAAACTCCGATCGCCATTGGTCAATGAAGTAGAGTTACAGGCCATTAAAACTGGACAGTTGCAGGTGGCAGAAGTTTCTACCCTTTACGATCTAGATGGGGTGAATAGTCTGGAAACCGCCTTAGATAATTTAGTTAAAACGGCGATCGCCACTGTGCAAGCCGGGGCAGAAATCTTGGTTTTAACTGATCGTCCTAACGGCGCAATATTGACTGAGAATCAAAGTTTTATTCCCCCCTTGTTGGCAGTGGGAGCAGTACATCACCATCTAATTCGGGCCGGGCTAAGGCTAAAAGCGTCCCTAATTGTGGACACCGCCCAGTGTTGGAGTACCCATCATTTTGCCTGCTTGGTAGGCTATGGTGCTTCGGCCATTTGTCCCTACCTAGCGTTGGAATCCGTGCGGCAATGGTGGTTAGATGAAAAGACCCAAAAGCTGATGGAAAATGGGCGCTTGGATCGGATTGACTTACCCACGGCGCTGAAGAATTATCGCCAATCCGTGGAAGCAGGATTATTTAAAATTCTCTCCAAAATGGGCATTTCCCTGCTGGCTTCCTACCACGGTGCCCAAATCTTCGAGGCGATCGGTTTAGGGGCGGAATTGGTGGAATATGCCTTTGCTGGAACTACCAGTCGGGTGGGCGGTTTGACCATCGCTGATGTGGCCGGGGAAGTAATGGTTTTCCATGGCATGGCCTTCCCGGAAATGGCTAAGAAGTTAGAGAACTTTGGCTTTGTCAACTACCGTCCCGGCGGAGAATATCACATGAACTCGCCGGAGATGTCCAAGTCTCTCCATAAGGCAGTGGCAGCCTACAAAGTGGGCGGTAATGGTAACAATGGGGAAGCCTATGACCATTACGAGTTGTACCGTCAATATCTCAAAGACCGTCCTGTCACTGCCCTGCGGGATTTGCTCGATTTCAATGCAGACCAACCGGCCATTTCCTTAGAAGAAGTGGAATCGGTGGAAAGTATTGTCAAGCGCTTCTGTACTGGCGGTATGTCCCTCGGTGCGTTGTCCCGGGAAGCCCATGAAACCTTGGCGATCGCCATGAATCGTTTAGGAGCTAAATCCAATTCCGGGGAAGGGGGAGAAGATGTAGTACGTTACCTCACTCTAGATGATGTGGATAGCGAAGGAAATTCCCCCACCTTGCCCCATCTCCACGGCCTGCAAAATGGAGACACGGCCAACTCCGCCATTAAGCAAATTGCCTCCGGTCGTTTTGGGGTTACCCCGGAATATTTGATGAGTGGCAAACAGTTGGAAATTAAAATGGCCCAGGGTGCTAAACCTGGGGAAGGGGGGCAGTTACCAGGCAAAAAAGTCAGTGAATATATTGCCATGTTGCGCCGTTCTAAACCCGGTGTAACCCTCATTTCTCCGCCGCCCCACCATGACATTTACTCCATCGAAGATTTAGCCCAATTAATTTACGATCTCCATCAAATCAATCCCGAAGCCCAGGTATCGGTGAAATTGGTGGCGGAAATTGGTATTGGTACGATCGCCGCTGGGGTTGCTAAGGCCAATGCGGATATTATCCAAATTTCTGGCCATGACGGTGGTACAGGGGCATCACCTTTAAGCTCCATTAAACACGCTGGTTCTCCCTGGGAGCTTGGTGTTACGGAAGTGCATCGGGTGTTAATGGAAAACCAACTGCGCGATCGGGTTTTGCTGCGGGCTGATGGTGGTCTGAAAACCGGTTGGGACGTAGTGATGGCCGCCCTTATGGGAGCGGAGGAGTATGGCTTTGGCTCCATTGCCATGATTGCCGAAGGTTGCATTATGGCCCGGGTTTGCCACACTAATAATTGTCCCGTCGGGGTTGCCACCCAGCAAGAACGGTTACGGCAACGCTTTAAAGGAGTGCCGGGGCAGGTGGTTAATTTCTTCTATTTCATTGCCGAGGAAGTGCGCTCCCTGTTGGCCCATTTAGGTTATCGCAGTTTGGACGACATCATTGGCCGCACTGATCTACTCAAAGTTCGCTCCGATGTCCAGTTGAGCAAAACCCAGAATCTGACCTTAGATTGTCTGTTAAATTTGCCCGACACGAAGCAAAACCGGCAATGGTTAAATCACGAACCAGTCCACAGCAACGGCCCAGTGTTGGACGACGACATTTTGGCCGACCCTGACATCCAAGAAGCCATTAACCATCAAACCACTGCGACCAAAACCTATCGGCTGGTCAATACCGACCGCACTGTGGGCACCCGTCTCTCCGGGGCGATCGCCAAAAAGTATGGCAACAATGGTTTTGAAGGTAACATTACCCTCAACTTCCAAGGCGCCGCTGGTCAGAGTTTTGGTGCCTTTAACCTGGATGGCATGACCCTACATCTGCAAGGGGAAGCCAACGACTATGTGGGCAAAGGCATGAATGGGGGTGAAATTGTCATCGTGCCCCATCCCCAGGCGAGCTTTGCACCGGAAGACAATGTAATTATTGGTAACACCTGTCTCTATGGAGCGACGGGGGGCAACCTTTATGCCAACGGCCGGGCGGGGGAACGCTTTGCAGTGCGTAACTCCGTGGGTAAAGCCGTGATTGAAGGAGCTGGCGATCACTGTTGTGAATATATGACCGGTGGCGTGATTGTCGTCCTTGGCCCTGTGGGTCGGAACGTTGGTGCTGGCATGACTGGTGGTTTGGCTTACTTCCTCGATGAAGTAGGGGATTTACCAGAAAAAATCAACCCGGAAATCATCACCTTGCAAAGGATCACAGCTTCTAAAGGGGAGGAACAATTGAAATCCTTGATTACTGCCCACGTTGAACACACAGGTAGCCCAAAAGGCAAGGCAATTCTGGCTAACTGGTCCGATTATCTCGGCAAATTCTGGCAGGCCGTTCCTCCTTCCGAAAAAGACTCTCCTGAAGCCAATGGGGATGTCAGCTTAACCGGGGAGAAGACACTGACCTCTGTCTAGTTAATCGTTCCGCTCAAATAAGGGGAGGAAATCTTTTCTTCCCCCATTGAGGGCATCGATTCTGACAATCATCCCTTCTCTTTCTAAGTCTTTAAGTTTACGAAAAATCAGGGTGCGGTATGCTCGCGGAGAGGGCAAAGAAACGTGTAGTTGATATCGTCATGCTTCCGCTTTGAATCCAACTTTACCGATAGGTCCCGTTGATCCATCAGGGGTAATCCAATGGCAAAATTGGGAATCTTGCCGCACAAACTGCCCTCCGGTACTTTTGGTGTCGTACCACTGATCTTGCCAAATGCCGTTGACGAGTAAGCCCATAATGTCCCTGCGGTGAAGATTGCCTTTGTCTCATTATGAAAGTTCCCGCTTGCTTTGGCTAATGCAACTGGCGATCGGTAACTGTTGTTCCGGAATTATTTACTCAATAACGGACAAATAAAATCTAATTACTACTTGCCTTTAGGTGCGAGAAGATATCAATAGTTGCTCAATAGATTCTGCTAAATCGTACAAAGAACTATAATCAAAATTTCTACCTAATTTAGGTTCCCAGTAACGGCCATGGGCCAACCAATTTCGATAATCAAAAGCAGTTATTACTTCTGAAATAAAACTTTTATATTCTGGACAAATTTCTTTCCATAATCTTAGAATATCTCTTTCTAAAGAAGCACGAACACCTTTGCTTTTGTAAATATTTCGCATTTTTCTAGACAAAGGATCCTTTTTTTTCTTGTAACATCGTGTCAAATAATCAACACGAAGTAATGCTTCTAAGGCAGATAAAATCGAAAGCGAAACTGCTTTATCTAATTCCTGTAATCTTAATTTTAATTCTCCTTCAACTTCATTTCTGGTATAACCATTAAACCTCAAAGTATATGCAGGATTTTTGGGGCTAAAGAAAAGTCTTAATGCTTTTTCACTATCACCATAATAATCAGCAATATTTAACAGAGACAAGTTCTCACTAGAAAACGATACTTTTTTAAGCATTGACGACTTCCATTAAAGCTTGAAAAAAAGTTTCCTCCGTAATTTCTAAATAACTTACTTTAGGAGGGCGAGAGGCAATTTTCCATAGCCATTGAGTTTGGGGCGTAAAGTGTCCCAGAAAGAAAGTGCTTGGTTCATCAAAATCTTTCGGAACCAATAAAAACCGAACACTACCCAGATCAGAAATTAAATCAATACGGCCTTGACAACCAACAATAAATCGACCAACTGGCTTAAAAATTAGTCTTTTTTTTCCTATTTTTAATATTAATTGTTTAACTTCATATTCTCCAAAGTGATCTTCTTGTAGCTGAAGTGTTTTCCATTCTTCACCTATTTTGCCTTGTTCTAGATAGCCATGAATATATTCTTGAACAAGCTCATAAAATTCATCAATTTTAGCAAGCCATTTTTGTTTATCTTCCTCATAGTCAATGGCTAAGGATTCATTATTTTCAGATTCTTGTTCTGATAGAAAATCTTCAAACCGCTTTAGATATTGTTTTTTAGACATTGACTTATATCCCCAATTAAAAATCTTAAGAAGATGATTTGTGAGTTAAATCTTCTATCTTTGGTAGAAAAATCACTCCTTAGGATAGGTTTATTCACTGTAAACCACCAAACATTTATTGCTAACATTATAGACCACGTTGGCGATCACCTAACCAATGCTCGTAGATATCGGACTAAAGGGACAGAAATAGATCGCCTATCAAACAAATTAACACTGAGCGCTTCGTCAGTAATAATGATTTTTTGAATGAGTAAGGTATCTAAAATTTTAATCGTTGAATAATTCATTCCAACCTTTCAGCATTTAAGTTTGGTTTGCGCTTGAGCTAGTCATATTTTTGAAGTAGATGCTTCGTCCAAGTCGAGTCCAGATTCTTCAAACGCTTCTTGCTGATTCCATTCCAGTTCCAAATGGATTTGTATTCTGCGTGGAGTAGAAACCTAGACAGTTGCCACGCAAAGAAGAACCGAAACAGTCCGTTTAAACGAAGCGCTTCTCGGAAAAGTCTAGATCTATTTCTTGAACCTGTCTGCTTCTTAGCTTCTGCGGCACTCTCAATATCTTGTGGCGGCAAATCTTCAAGCCTGACTGCCTCGGCCCACAATAGATCGAGAAGAATCAAGCATCGGCGCCGCAAACCATTATGGTAGATTAACCAGTGCTGCAACTCTCTCCGCACCTCCTTATGACTTTCAGATATTCCGGGATCAAAATGCCTATCTTGATAACTTGAATCGAGAAGCTTTCGTAGAGGGAGACTATGACGGAGTAAACTAGTTCCAAATATTGGATATGCGTCAGATACATCCAATTGTCCTTGAAGAATTCTCATCGAAACGTCTCCCAGTATTCCAGACACGACACGAATACTTTCCAAAGCCCAAATAGTCGGTGCGTCAGATCTCACTTCCTTCAATAGATCGCAAAGCTCCCTTAGCTCCTTCTGATTAAGCACTTGGTAGTATTCATCAAGTTCTCGTCCAACAAATATTATCCGTCCCCAGTAATCCTTAGAATTGTGCCAGCGTTTCCAGTACTCTGACACTAATGCCAGGCGAGTTTGGCGGTTTTGTGAGGTCAAGATGCCGATTTGGGCAATCCCGACCACGACTAGTAGTCCTGTAGCAATTGCAGTGATTGTCGCGTTGTCCATTTAAAATTGGGATAGTTAGAAAATTTGAGCCAGACTTAAGGACTACACAGAAAATCTTCAGTCTCCCCAATACAGTGATTGTGTCTATGCTTTGGAGAAGCTTTGTTTCAAGACGAAATAAAATCCTTTCCTGGTAATAAAATATTCTGCTTCGGTGATGATAAGGGGTGAATTAAATGAATAGTCAAAATTAAGGTGAGCCATAAAAGGCCCACCATAATTTTACGGCTTACTTAGCTCCCACTGGCATTCCCAAAATATCCTCAATCTTGGGCATTTGGTCTAGGGGAATGACTCGGCCGAAGTCCTCGAAATTATCAATCTCATTGAAATTGAGGTAGCGGTAAAGTTCGCCTTCAAACGGAGCAACTTTTTCGGAGACGATCGCCAGATATTCTTCCACTGTGGGAATTTTGCCGAGGAGGGCACAAACTGCGGCTAACTCAGCGGAACCGAGATAAACCTGGGCTCCTTTACCCATGCGGTTGTTGAAATTACGGGTAGAGGTCGAAAAGACTGTTACCCCATCTTCCACCCGGGCTTGGTTGCCCATGCAGAGGGAACAACCGGGCATTTCCGTACGGGCCCCGGCGGCGGCAAAAATGCCATATATCCCTTCTTCCCGTAACTGTTGTTCATCCATGCGAGTGGGGGGACAAATCCAGAGGCGACCTTTGACCGTACCAGCTCCTTCGAGGATTTTGGCGGCGGCCCGGTAATGGCCGATATTGGTCATGCAGGAACCAATAAACACTTCGTGGATCACATCCCCGGCACATTCCGACATTAATTTAACGTTATCGGGATCGTTGGGGGCCGCCACAATGGGTTCCTTGATTTCATCCAGATTGACTTCAATAACATCGGCATATTCCGCATCAGCATCCCCACTCATCAAACTGGGATTAGCTAACCATTCCTCCATTTTGGCAATGCGACGCAACAGAGTACGGGCATCCTGATAACCCCGGGCAATCATATTTTTCATCAGCACCACATTGGAGCGTAGATATTCCGCCACAGTTTCTTCGCTCAGCTTAATGGTGGAACCGGAACAGGAGCGTTCAGCGGTGGCATCGGTCAACTCAAACGCCTGCTCGACTTTCAGATCCGGTAATCCTTCCATTTCCATGATCCGACCGTTAAACACATTAACCTTGTCCCCTTTGCCCACGGTGAGTTTGCCCTGTTGCATTGCCACCCAGGGAATGGCATTGACAATGTCCCGCAGGGTGACCCCCGGTTGCAATTCCCCTGTGAATTTGACCAACACCGATTCCGGCATATCCAACGGCATTACCCCCAAGGCTGCGGCAAAGGCCACCAGACCAGAGCCGGCCGGAAAGGAAATTCCTAGGGGAAAACGGGTGTGGGAGTCGCCCCCGGTACCAACGGTGTCCGGTAATAGCATCCGATTGAGCCAGGAGTGAATGATGCCATCCCCAGGCCGCAGAGCAACACCGCCCCGGGTGGAGAAAAAGTCCGGTAAATCTTTATGGGTTTTAATATCAACTGGTTTGGGGTAGGCAGCGGTGTGACAGAAGGTTTGCAAAGTCAGATCGGCGTTAAAGCCAAGGCAAGCTAGTTCCTTCAACTCATCCCTGGTCATGGGGCCAGTAGTGTCTTGGGAACCCACTGTGGTCATAATTGGTTCACAGGAAGTGCCGGGACGAATACCTTGTACGCCGCAGGCTTTGCCCACCATTTTTTGGGCGAGGGTGAACCCTTTGCCGGTATCTGCTGGGGCCGTGGGGCGCACAAACAGAGGAGAAGGTGATAATCCTAGGGCTTCCCTGGTTTTATCAGTTAAAGCCCGGCCGATGAGCAGGGGAATACGACCTCCGGCCCGCACTTCATCCAAAATGGTTTCCGGTTTCAGTTGGAAAGTGGTGATGGTTTCCCCCGCTTTGTTGGTGATTTTGCCTTCCCTGGGGTAAATGGTGATTACATCGCCGGTGTTGAGTTGGTTAACATCGCACTCAATGGGTAAGGCACCGGAATCTTCAGCAGTGTTGAAAAAGATGGGGGCGATTTTTCCGCCCAGAATGTAACCCCCGGCCCGTTTATTGGGCACAAAGGGAATGTCTGTGCCAATGTGCCAGAGCACGGAGTTGATGGCAGATTTACGGGAAGATCCCGTTCCCACTACGTCGCCCACATAGGCTACTGGATGGCCCTTTTGTTTGAGTTCGGCAATAGTCCCTAACCCTTCTGGCATTTTTGCTTCCAGCATGGCCAGGGCATGGAGGGGAATGTCCGGTCGGGTGGTGGCATGGGGAGCAGGAGACAGATCATCAGTATTTGTCTCCCCAGGCACTTTAAATACCGTTACCGTAATTCTTTCCGGCACTTCTGGTTTGTTGATAAACCAAGCCCCTTCGGCCCAAGCATCAATTACTTGTTTGGCGTAGCCGTTGGTATCACTCAAATGGAGTACGTCATTAAAGGCATCAAAGACTAACAGGGTTTTGCTCAGGGCTGTGGCTGCCGCACTGGCAATGTTGGTATCTTTTGACTTGAGCAGTTCGATCAAGGATTGAACATTATATCCGCCGATCATGGTTCCTAATAAGTCCACCGCCCCTTGGCCGCTGATTAATGGACAGGTTACTTCGCCTTTGGCGATCGCCGTGAGGAAACCCGCTTTGACATAGGCCGCCTCGTCCACCCCAGGGGGAACCCGATCCCGCAATAACATCATCAATTCCTCTTTTTCCGCTTCGGGGGGATTTTTTAGCAGTTCACATAGTTCAGTAGTCTGCTGGGCGTTGAGGGGCAGGGGGGGAATGCCTAACTTTTGGCGATCGGCAACGTGGCGACGGTAGGCTTGCAACATGGGATGGTTCTCTCTCCGGCAATATTAGTTCATGGTCAACGGTGAATATTCTATTTTATGCAGGGGAACAGGATAAGTTACCGACAAACGGTTTGGGGCGTGGCGTCAGAAAAATTTAATAGCAGTGATCTCCCTTTTAGTCTTCTATGGAGTACTCCCCTAAAATTGAATTAATGTCACTAGCGGCAATATCTTCTTGTTCAGCTTTACTGTAAATGGTTAACAACAAAATACTGTTTTCTGATTCGAGTAAATAAATTAATCGGTAGCCAGAACTTTTCCCTTTCTGAATATTACTATTCTTAATTCTAAGCTTATAGACGTAAATATCAGAGCCAAACCCTGCCAGGCGATCACCACTAATGACGCCTTTTTGCAAAGCCTCAATAATGGGCTGAACATCAGAACGAATATTTCGATATTTCTTGGCTAAATATTTTAAACTTCTCCTATATTCGGGGGTGAAGTCGATATTGACTAAATGGAGATTATTCGACATCAATTCCCTCCCACATATTTTCTACTGGAATTCTTTTTCCTTGTTTATATTCCTCTAATGCCTTCCTCAAACTCACCTTAATTTCTTCGACAGGCGTGTCATCAGGATCAAACTCACTTCCTTTTGATGCCAATTCATCTGATTCCAAAATAATCACCTTGACTCGGCTGGTATTCCAATGCAAATCACTATCCAAGAGCAATTGTTTGGAATCTTTAACTGTGGCCATTACCTCAAAAGCTCTCATCATTATTCCTCTTTACAACAAAACCAATACCACCATAACAAACTCCATCTAGGCGATCGCCGTCCGGAAACCCACTTTCACAGAATTCTATTATCTGCTCTCCATTGAGGGGCAGGGGGGGAATGTCTAACTTTAGGACGATGAGCTTTGGCAAGATGGCTGGGAATTGCTTAGCATTGTCGGAGAAGTGTTAATCTTTCCTCTGGTTTGACCCCGCCAATAAACCAGGGGCGAAATGGCAGCCGGCAAATTTCAGACTTATTTTTGGCTTTTTGGGCAACTGTGTAATGTGGCAATCTCTGCAAAATCAGCTTTTTTTTCTCCAGCAATGGGCTGATCGCCTAGTGGTGGAACAACTGGGACAACTAACTCCCCTTAGTTTACTGATCATCCTACTAGCGGGGCTAGTCACTAGTTTGACCCCCTGTTTACTGTCCCTGCTCCCCCTCACCATTGCCTACATTGGCGGGACCACGGAAGGCGATCGCCTGCAATCTTTGAGACAATCCCTCTGGTTTGCCCTGGGGTTGGCCATTACTTTGGCTAGCTTGGGGCTGGGGGCAGCGGCTTTGGGAAAAATTTATGGACAAATTGGGCTAGGTTTACCGATTTTGGTGAGTTTGGTGGCTATTTTAATGGGATTAAACCTGTTGGAATTATTACCCCTGCAGTTTCCCAGTTTAGGGGCAACGGATTGGATCAAAGACGATTTTCCCCCGGCTTTGCGGGCCCTATTGGCCGGACTAACTTTTGGGCTAATCGCCTCTCCCTGTAGCACCCCTGTGTTGGCCAGCTTGCTAGCTTGGGTCGCCAGTCGCCAAGATTTGTTACTGGGTAGTGGTCTCTTGTTGGCCTATACCGTTGGTTACGTTGCCCCGCTTATTTTAGTTGGCCTGTTTGCTGGCAGTTTAAAGCGGTTATTGCAACTGCGGCAATGGTCCGGTTGGCTCAATCCCCTCAGCGGCACAATTTTGCTGGGCTTTGGGGTGATTACCTTGCTCTCCCGACTGCCCCTGGGTCAGTGGTTATCCTAGCCTAGATGAAGCGCTGGCCCATGCCCCACTGATTTTTATGATAAAATATTTATGGTAGTTTTAACTATAAATATTCCAGGAGCCGAAACATAGTGTTCACCGCCGTTGCCCCGCCCCAAGAAACCCTGCCCCGTGATTTAGTGGGAGCCATTCAGAGTCTGAAAAAGGAATTGAATGCGGTGATTTTGGCCCACTATTACCAAGAAGCGGCCATCCAAGACATTGCTGATTATTTAGGGGACTCCCTGGGGTTATCCCAACAGGCGGCCAGCACCGATGCCGATGTAATCGTTTTTGCCGGGGTGCATTTCATGGCGGAAACGGCCAAAATTCTTAATCCCCATAAGTTGGTACTTTTGCCGGATTTAGAGGCCGGCTGTTCCTTGGCCGACAGTTGCCCCCCCCGGGAATTTGCCGAGTTTAAGCAACGCCACCCTGACCATTTGGTGATTAGCTACATTAATTGCACAGCGGAAATTAAAGCCCTGAGCGATATTATTTGCACCAGTTCTAATGCGGTGAAAATTGTTCAACAATTGCCGCCGGATCAGAAGATAATTTTTGCCCCCGATCGCAATTTAGGTCGTTACGTTATGGAGCAAACGGGGCGAGAAATGGTGTTGTGGCAGGGTAGTTGCATTGTCCATGAAACCTTTTCGGAACGGCGTTTGCTGGAGCTGAAAACTCAATATCCCCAGGCGGAAATCATTGCCCATCCTGAATGTGAAAAAGCCATTCTGCGCCATGCAGATTTTATCGGCTCCACCACAGCGTTACTGAATTATTCGGGTAAATCCCAGGGCAAAGAATTTATCGTTGGTACGGAGCCGGGCATTATTCACCAAATGGAAAAGCTTTCCCCCTCTAAGCAATTCATTCCCCTGCCCAATAACAGCAATTGCGACTGCAATGAGTGTCCCTATATGCGTTTGAATACTTTGGAAAAACTCTACTGGGCTATGCAACGGCGATCGCCGGAGATTACCTTACCGGAGGCCACCATGGCGGCGGCTCTGAAACCGATCCAGAGAATGCTGGCCATGTCCTAGGGGTGGCATAATCAGGCTCCGGGATTATTAACGGGATAGGCTAGTATGGTGGTCGAGAAGCTATTGATTGTGAGGGCGACAATGACTGCCAAGCTATCCTGGGTAAGTCGAAAACTATTCTTTCCCCTGTTCCTGAGTGGCTGGATGGTAAGTTGTAGCCCCATCAATCCCTTTGGCATGGCCCAGGAATATTTGGACATTGCCAAACTGGAGGAAATTTCCAATCAACGGACGGTGAATATCCAGGGCATTGTGGTTAATGTGGCCCCATTTTTGGAAGGGGGTGCTTACCAAATTCAAGATAAAACCGGACGGGTCTGGGTCAAAACCGATCGCCAATTACCCCGTAAAGGCACCGTGCTGAGCATCCGGGGAGAAGTTGCCTTTGAACCCATTTTCATTGGCCCGGAAAAATTAGGGGAATCCTACCTGGTGGAAACCACTGCCCCCAACCCCCAGGCTACTGCTAACAATGGCGGCCCTGATACCAAAGTCCCCACCGAAGAAACCCCCACGGCGATCGCCCCAACAGAAAGCACTACGAACATTGCCGTTATTGAAGAAACCACCACAGCACAAACGGAACCGGGTGGGACAACGGAAACAACTCAGGTAACGGAAGAAGTAGCTACCACGGAAACTCCAGCCTCTTCTGATACGGCCGCTAACCTCATGCCTCCGGCTAATTCTAGTGGCAATACCACCACCACCATTCCAGTGGCCAATCCCGAAGCCCCGCGACCCATCGCTGACTCGGCCACTGCCCAACCCCCTAGTCAGGCCAGACCCAATTTTGATAACCAGTTCCTGCCCCATAAGCGCTTAAGCAAATAGGCAAAGAGGCGAATTTGTTCTGAATTGAGAACAGGAGATTTGAATATTTTGTAATGCTCTACCATTCCCCACCATCGTCAATTTAGCTGGTGTGGATGCCTGAAGTGGGCTTGAGGTAGGTGTATTGCAACAAACTGCGCTCGTAATTTTCCAGCAATAATTGGGCTTCCTCCAAGCTCATACGTTTATCTTCCATGGCCTGTTCACAGTAGCGGCGCATATTTTCCAGCAAATCTTCGGGATCGTACTGCACATAGCCCAACACTTCGGCGATGGTATCCCCCCTCACTAAATGTTCAATTTGGTAACCTTTCGGATTCATCTGAATATGCACCACATTGATGTCCCCAAATAAATTATGTAAATTACCCATAATTTCTTGGTAAGCCCCCACCAAAAACATGCCCAAATAATAGGGTTCCACCCTGGGGGGAGTCCCTGGCTGATGCACTTCTATTAAAGGATGCAATTCCAATACTGATTTGACATCCCGCAGGTCAATAAATTGGTCAATTTTGCCATCACTGTCGCAGGTAATATCCGCCAGAATGCCCCGCTGGGTGGGTTCTTCATCCAAACGGTGGATGGGCATAATCGGGAAAAGTTGATCGATCGCCCAGGAATCCGGGGCCGACTGAAACACCGACATATTGGCGTAGTAAATAGAAGCCAAGTTAACTTCCAAATTTTCCAAATCATCGGGGACGTATTCTTGCTGACGGCAAATTTGTAAAATCTTGCGGCAACAAGCCCAATAAAGCTCCTCTGCTTTAGCCCTTTCTTTCAGACCTAAATAACCAAAGTTAAATAAACTAATGGCTTCAGTTTTAAACTGTTCCACATCATGGTACGCCTCTTGGTAATTATCCACCGTAATGGTTTCCCAGGTTTCCATCAAATTACGCAAAATGGCATGGTCTTTGCCCTTCACCTTAGGCAAGGGGGGATTAATGTCATTGGTGGCCACAACATCAAAAATGAGTACTGACTGATGGCTGGCGATCGCCCGGCCGCTTTCACTAATCAGCACAGGACAGGGCACTTCAGCGGCCACACAGGCATCCTGCACTGCCGAAATCACATCATTAACGTAATTCTGGATGTTGTAATTTTTGGAAGCGTAAAAATTGGTTTTGGAACCGTCGTAGTCCACCCCTAGTCCGCCCCCCACATCCAGGTAGCGCATATTGGCCCCCAGCTTGGCCAACTGGACAAAAATTTGGCTGGCTTCCGTCATCGCTTCTTTGATCACAGAGATGGAAGAGATCTGGGAACCGATGTGAAAATGGAGCAATTGCAGACTGTCCAACATATCAGCTCGGCGCAGTTGCTCGATCGCCGTCAACATTTCCGGGATGGTTAAACCAAATTTAGCCCGATCGCCAGTGGAAATGCCCCAACGGCCCATGCCCTGGGTACTCAGTTTGGCCCGTACCCCCAAAATTGGCTTAATGCCCAGATTGCTGGAAATTTCGATGGCCAAGGCCACCTCCGCTACCTGCTCCACCACAATAATCGGCCGATGCCCCAGACGACGGGCTAGCAAGGCGGTTTCAATATATTCCCGGTCTTTATAACCATTACAAATTAGTAAAGGCTGATTTTGTTGATCCGGCTCTGGGTTCTCCTGGGGTTGGAGCATAGCCAGGGCAATCATCAACTCCGGTTTAGAACCGGCTTCCAAGCCAAAATTATAGGGAGTGCCGTAGCGCACCAGGGATTCCACAATGTGGCGATGCTGGTTGCACTTAATGGGATAAACCCCCCGGTAGGTGTTGGGATAGCGGTAACGGGCAATGCCCCGGGCAAAGGCCGCATTGAGGCGATTGATGCGGTCAGCCAGAATATCAGAAAAGCGCAACAGTAAAGGCAAGCCAATATTTCTTTGCCTCAAACCCTTAACCAGTTCGTACAAATCCAACGCTCCCCCATGGTCAGCCTGGGGAGAAACGGTCACATGGCCGGCCGCATTAATGGAAAAGTAAGGTTCCCCCCAACCAGTGATGCGGTAGAGGTTTTCGCTGTCGTCAATGGTCCAACGACGGTCTTGGGCGATCGCCTGGGGATTGGAATCAGTTTTCACCCCGGCGGTATGGCCTGCTTCAGTACTGTCGATTAACTCCGGCATTGCCATGACACTTAGTTCTAGTTCGATTGACTGCCCTTCCATGGCTTGCTCCAGCGGTAAGTAAACTGCCTTTGATTTTAAGCCCAACTACAGTGAACTATCCCAACTTGCCCAGTGACTCTGAGGGGGCGATCGCTGTTTAACCCCTGATTAAATTTGATGATAAAGTGCTGGAATGGGCTTCAAACCGTACTCCACTCTTGCCGTGATAGAGTTGAGACTTATTGATATGAATTGTTTTCCAGTTTTTAATGTCATTACCCCAAGTCGTTAGAGTCTGTTTTAAATGCCCCCCTAGCCCCCCAAGTTTGGGGGGAAAGTATTAAAAGTCCCCCAGTATTGGGGGATTTAGGGGGCAAAATACAACTTTGCAAACAAGCTATTATTGCTGGATTAAGGTCTAGGCGTGGTAGTTCGTTTAGGTTACTTACCCTGGTTGGTACAGAGCAATTTGACATGCACTTGTCAGTCCCTTTACTGCTCGAATACGAAGAAGTTTTACTACGGGAATTGCCGAACCTTTACTTGAGTTCTGAAGAAGTTGGTGAATTAATTGATTTCTACTGTGCAGTAGGAATACGACATGAAATTTTCTTTCTTTGGCGACCTTTCCTACGTGATCCCAAAGATGAAATGGTGTTAGAGCTTGCCGTCAAAGCGGGCTGTCAGACTATAATCACCTATAACGCTCGTGATTTTGTCGGCGTAGAGCAGTTTGGGTTAAATGTCCTGGAGCCTTCAGAGTTTTTACGCGTAATAGGAAAGTTGCCATGAGTATTGTTCAAGTTCAAATTCCTGACTCATTACACAAAAGCTTGTCTGACCTTGCCACTCGTGATGGAATTTCCATAGACCAATTTATATCTAGTGCGATCGCCGAAAAAGTCTCTGCTTTAATGACTGAAAATTATCTTAAAGAAAGAGCTACAAGAGGTAGTCGGTTAAAGTATGAAGCGATTTTGTCTAAGGTTCCCGATGTTGAGCCGGAACCATATGACAGAATACCAAACGAATGTTAACCTCAAGCTTTAATCTGATTTTTGTAATTAATCTGTATGCCCAATCCTTCTTTCCTGCCTCCAGAAACAGACCACCAAAGATTGCAAGAAATTTGGGAAGATAGCTTGGCCATGCAGTACTTGGCTCCGTTGACAGGCAACTATTTGCCTTGGAGTGGCTATGCCCTCCGCCCCAGTGGATTGGTACAAATTCTCAACACGATTTTAATTCGTAAACATCTATCCATTGTGGAATGTGGTGGTGGAGTATCTACGTTGTACATTGCCCGTTTATTTCGTCGCAATGGTTTGCAGGGCCGACTCCACTGTATCGAAAATAATTTGGATTGGTTAAATTTTTTGCATGATGCATTGGCGAGGGAAGAGTTGACCACCTATGTCCAGCTCATCCATGCCCCCTTGGAACCCTGCGAACTGGCCTTGGACAATGGACAGTGGTACGATCGCCAGAAGATCCGTCACCAGTTGCCCGCTAGCAAAACCATTGATTGCCTGTTAGTAGATGGACCGCCCGCCTACCGAGAAGACATTCAATATTCCCGGTTTCCTGCAGTGCCTTTTTTCCAACCGCAATTGGCACCCCACAGCACCATCATTTTGGATGACATTAACCGTAGGGGAGAACAGGAAATTTTAGCCCGTTGGCAAACATTGCTCAATGTTAGTTTTGATAGCTCCATTGGCAATGTGGCGATCGCCCATCTGTCGGCCTAGGGTAAATTTTAAAAATCCCCTGATCCACCAGTTTCAGGGAAAGCCGGGTAAAAATCTGCCAGTGTTGGGATATTGGATATTGAGGGAACGAGCTAGAACCCTACTATCTGTCAGCCTAGCAAACCAAATGCTTTACATCGTCAGACTAGTTCAGGAAAATTAAGTTTGACCCATAGATTAATCCTAATCTTTTGCTATGAAATCCCCCCAGGCTCAACAAATCCTAGACCAGGCCCGCCGTTTGCTCTACGAAAAAGCCATGGTCAAAATCAATGGGCAATACGTGGGGACGGTGGCGGCCATTCCCCAATCGGATCACCATGATTTGAACTATACGGAAGTTTTCATTCGGGACAATGTGCCGGTGATGATCTTCTTGTTACTGCAAAATGAAACGGAAATTGTCCAAAACTTTTTGGAAATTTGCCTCACCCTCCAAAGTAAGGGCTTTCCCACCTACGGCATTTTTCCCACTAGTTTTGTGGAAACGGAAAACCATGAACTCAAGGCAGACTATGGCCAACGGGCGATCGGTCGAGTTTGCTCGGTGGATGCGTCCCTCTGGTGGCCTATTTTGGCCTATTACTACGTGCAAAGAACCGGCAATGAAGCCTGGGCTAGACAAACCCATGTGCAATTGGGGCTACAAAAGTTTTTAAACCTCATTCTCCATCCAGTCTTTCGGGATGCACCCACTTTGTTTGTGCCCGACGGGGCCTTTATGATTGACCGCCCCATGGATGTGTGGGGAGCGCCGTTGGAAATCCAAACCCTGCTCTACGGAGCCCTGAAAAGTGCGGCGGGGTTACTGTTAATCGACCTCAAGGCGAAGGGTTATTGCAGCAATAAAGACCATCCTTTTGACAGCTTCACGATGGAGCAGAGTCATCAATTTAACCTGAGTGTGGATTGGCTCAAAAAACTCCGCACCTATCTGCTCAAGCATTATTGGATTAATTGCAATATTGTCCAAGCTCTCCGCCGCCGTCCCACGGAACAGTACGGTGAAGAAGCCAGCAACGAACATAATGTCCACACAGAAACCATTCCCAACTGGCTCCAGGATTGGCTCGGCGATCGGGGAGGCTATTTAATCGGCAATATCCGCACGGGTCGCCCCGATTTTCGCTTTTTCTCCCTGGGTAATTGCTTGGGGGCAATTTTCGATGTCACTAGCTTGGCCCAGCAACGTTCCTTTTTCCGTTTGGTATTAAATAATCAGCGGGAGTTATGTGCCCAAATGCCCCTGAGGATTTGCCATCCCCCCCTCAAAGATGACGATTGGCGCAGTAAAACCGGCTTTGACCGCAAAAATTTACCCTGGTGCTACCACAACGCCGGCCATTGGCCCTGTTTATTTTGGTTTCTGGTGGTGGCGGTGCTCCGCCATAGCTGCCATTCCAACTACGGCACGGTGGAGTATGCGGAAATGGGGAACCTAATTCGCAATAACTATGAGGTGCTTTTGCGCCGTTTGCCCAAGCATAAATGGGCTGAATATTTTGATGGCCCCACGGGCTTTTGGGTCGGGCAACAATCCCGTTCCTACCAAACCTGGACCATTGTGGGCCTATTGCTAGTACACCATTTCACAGAAGTTAACCCCGACGATGCTTTGATGTTCGATTTGCCTAGTTTGAAAAGTTTGCATCAAGCGCTGCATTAAATTCCGTTGTCCATTTATTTTTTGCCCAATTCCTGGGAACGGCGATAGGCCGCCCGCACTGCTTCGATGATGGCGGAACGAAAACCCATCTTCTCCAATACCGCTACCCCAGCAATGGTGGTGCCCCCCGGACTGGTAACTTTATCTTTAATCTGGGCAGGGTGCTCCTCCGTTTCCTTGATTAACTCCGCTGTGCCCAACACTGTTTGCAAAGCCAATTTTTGGGCGATCGCCCTGGGTAATCCGGCCAAAACACCACCATCGGCCAGGGCTTCGATCATCAAAGCTACGTAGGCCGGTCCCGAACCGGAAACCCCCGTCACCGCATCCATTAAATTTTCCGGCACCTCCACCACATTGCCCACCGCCGAAAAGATGGCCTTAGCCTTAGCCAACTGATCCGGCTCCACCATTTTATTCGCGGCGATCGCCGTCATACCGGCCCCAACGGTGGCGGGGGTATTGGGCATGGCCCGGATGATGGCATGGTCGGGAAAACCCTTTTGAATTCTTTGCAGAGAAACCCCGGCCAAAATGGAAATTACCAGGGGACGATTGGCTCCTCCTGCTAAACTGGCTAGCACCCGGTCTAGCACCTGGGGTTTGACGGCCAACAGCAGCACTTCAGAAACATTAGCCGCCTCTTGGTTATCGGGGGAAACCCGAACTTGATAGGTTTTTTGGAGATAATCCCGCCGGGCACCGTGGGGCTCCCCCACAATTATTTCTTCTGGGGCATAGGTCTTTTCTGCGATTAAGCGGGCCAGGATGGCTTCAGCCATTACTCCACCGCCGATGATACCGAGTTGAATGGACACTGTAATTTAGGCTATTCCCAATAGTATTCAGAATTATACCTTGAACCCCCAACTCCACCGAATCCTATGGCTAAGTCGGGGAGATAGGGGAGTTGCTAGGGTTCATTGCTCAATTCATCAATCGGGCAATTGATCAGGTTGCACTGGGTAACAAACCGTTATGACGCAACAGCGGAGCAGTTTGCGGTTGTCGCCCCCGGAATTTTTCAAAGACCACTGCGGGCGCTAAGCTTCCCCCCAAGGCCAACACCGTTTCTCGAAAACGTTTACCCGTAGTTTGCACCGCAGCTTCATTGTCTAAGCCCACCTCCTCAAAGGCGGCAAAGGCATCGGCACTGAGTACTTCCGCCCATTTATAGCTGTAGTAACCGGCGGCATAGCCCCCGGCAAAGATGTGGCCAAAGGAGCAGAGGAAAGCATTTTCCGGCAGGGGAGGCAAAATGGTGGTGATTTTCGCCAGGCGATCGCCAATTTGCTCAATGGTTTCCGGGCCGTCGGGACGGTAACGGTGGTGTAGTTCTAAATCCAGCAGGCTGAAGTTAATCTGCCGGAGCATGGCAGAGCCGGTCATAAAGTTGCGGGTGGCGAGGATTTTTTCGTATTCCGCCTGGGGCAAAGTCTCCCCGGTTTGGTAATGCTTGGCCAAACTAAACAGGGTGGTGGGGTCATAGCACCAATTTTCCATAAACTGACTGGGCAGTTCCACCGCATCCCATTCCACATTATTGATGCCCGCCGCACCGCTGTAATTAACGGTGGTTAGTAAATGCTGCAACCCATGGCCAAATTCATGGAACAGGGTAGTCACTTCGTAAAAAGTCATCAGGCTGGGCTGATCCCCCACCGGCGGCGTTTGGTTACAAATTAGATAAGCTACTGGCAAACGTAGGGATTTTTGCCCATTGATTAATTCCTGACCCCGGTTTAAGCAATCCGCCATCCAGGCACCGCCCCGTTTTTCCGCCGGCCGACTGTAGGCATCTAAATAAAAACTGGCGATCGCCGTGCCCGATTCATCCAACACTCGGAAAAATTGCACATCCGGGTGCCAAACAGGAACCTCTTCTTCACTGGCTTGAATGGTGACCCCAAATAGTCGCTTAGCCAAGGCAAATAATCCTTCCAGTACCTGGGGTAGGGGGAAATAGGGCCGCAGAGCCTCCGCATCAAAATCAAATTCCTGTTCCCGTTGCCGTTCTGACCAATAGGCCGTATCCCAATGGTGTAGCTCTTCCACCCCAGCAAATTTCTGTAGATCGGCAAATTCCTGCTCCGCCGCCTTATAACTGGGAACCCGTAACTCCTCCAACAGTTTTTCCACTGCGGCCACATTGGGGGCCATTTTGCGGGACAAACTTAACTCTGCATAGGTTTCAAAACCTAGCAACTGGGCTTTTTCCAACCGTAGCGCCAAAATTCTCTCAATTAAGGGATGGTTATCCCACTGCCCATCCGCTGCCCGACGAATAAACGCCCGGTAAACCTTTTCCCGCAGATCCTCCCGTTGGCTATATTTCATAAAAGGAAGATAGCTAGGATAGTCCAAGGTAATTAGCCAGGGGCCCTCCTCGGGAGTAGCATTGTCTTCCCCTTTCTGTTGGGCAGTTTGGGCGGCTAAAGCCAATAAACTCGGTGGCAAGCCGGCAATTTCTTCCTTGGTGGTCAGTTTCAACTCAAACGCTTGGCTGGCATCCAACACGTTATTGGAAAATTTGGTGGCCAGTTCCGCTAATTCCAATTGAATGGCGTTAAACCTGTCCCGTTTTTCCCCCGTTAAACCTACGCCCCCTAGTTCCGCTTCCCGGATATTACTTTCCACAATCCGTTGCTGGGCTGGTTCTAGATTTCCCCATTCAGCGCTATCCCGCAGGGCCACAAAGGCTTCATAAAGGGGACGACTCTGCCCCAACCGACTAATGAAACCTACCACTAACGGTTGCACTTGTTCAAAGCCATGGCGCAATTCGGGGCTATTTTTCACCCCCATCAAATGGGAAACGGTGCCCCAGGTCCAACTCAGTTTTTCTTCCAGGGCCGTCAGAGGTTCCACCAATCCTTCCCAGGTGGGCTGCACAGATTTTTCTAACTCAGTTAATTGGGCTTCTAATTCCTGCACCAGGGTAGTCACTGCGGGCTCCACATCGGTGGGTTGAATTTTGTCAAAGGCAGGCAAGTCCCGGCCTTGAAGGAGCGGATTGGCAACGGCGGTGTGGGTCATGGTGATGGAAAAACGGAAAGGTTTAAGTCGCAGGAAAAAGGTTTGTGGATAAACCACTCCCTAAATTTTGGCATGAAGGCAATGAAAAAATCAGACAACGTTGAGTGGCCGAATTTTGGAAATATCTTCCTCACTTGCCTGGGCCACATCCCATAAATCGACTGAATGTTGTGCATTTAACCAAAACTCGGGCAAATTTCCAAAAAATCGTGCAAGGCGCGTTAGGCGTTGCAGGGTCGTACATATTGGATGAGCGATGTTCTGCCCTGTATGTGAAGTACCCGCACTAGCATAACTAGGCCGTTCGAGTCTTCTAATTCAATTGGGGAGTCTATCTCGAAGTGTGCCGGTTGTTGTTTGCCGCCGTCGATAGCGATGTTGTCGGCGTACAGATACTTACGAAAGCCGGTATCGAGTATTGGATTAAGGCGGCCCTCTAAACCCGGAATGTGGCAGGTACTATGGCAGATTACTGAGCCTGTATTCTCTACTGTAGTCACAACTATTCGAATATCATATCCTGGATCCCAAGTTGAAACTATGGATCCGGGATACTGTGGATGTGCGACTAACAACTGGTATTTCCGACGTGTTGGTATGTCAAGTTTGGCAATGCCTGAGTGATCTGTTTGAGCTTGCTTAGTTGTGTTGTTGTCTGCGATTGCTACAACGATTGCGGATGCGACCGGCTTCTCTGAGGAGTCAATAACGGTGACTGTGGCATGGATTGGCTCACGCCGTAGAATGGTTTCAAATGTGAAGAAGTCCCGCCTGAGCGAAGCGGATGGCACTGTTCTTCCAGTAGCGATAAGTTTTTGCTTGATTGTTTCGACGAATTCCTCGGGTGTCTTGCTTCGAAGTGAAATATAGCCAACTGTTGGGAGGACGCTCGGAATAGGGGTTTCATCAAAGCGTGCAGGAAGAATGTACTCCTGGTGCTCTTGGAAGGCCCGAGCTTGCATTGCCTGCCGTTCGTGGTTTGTCCACATCTTTCTTGAATAGTGTTCCGAAATGAACATTATTGTAAATAATGCCTTATCCTGATAAATCTCAGAAAGATAGTCGTAGAGGTTTTTGCCCCAGAGATTGGCTTCTTCAAAAATGTCATAGAAAACAGTTACACCAGCCTCACGCAAAAGATTGGCGACGCGATCAACGTATTCTCTATCTTCGCCTGCGAAGGAGAGTGCGATTTCAAACTGGACATTTCTGGTCATTTGTATTTGAATCGTCTAATAATGGTTAAGACTATACGTTAATGTTATTTTGTATTTTGGCTAACGGGGCGAGAAGTAAGCAGAACTCCGACTTGACTGATCAGCTCAGCCAGTAGTTCAAAGCATTCATAGATAGGGTAAGTGAATCGTAAAGTAAAGATATTCTTTTAATCCTTTAAAGAGTGTTTGAAAAGTAGGATCTAAGCTGGAACAGTGACGGTTTTCGTGCCAGCTAAGTTAAAGGCGCTGTGGGCAGCTTTCAAAGCATCCACTCCCCGATCCTGGGGCACCACACAACTGATTTTGATTTCCGACGTGGCAATCATTTCAATGTTGATATTTTCCTGGGCCAGGGCAGCAAAGAAGTGGGCCGCCACCCCCGGATGGCCAATCATGCCGGAACCGACAATGCTGACTTTGGCAATGGCTTTGTTCACAACTATGGCCGCATCGAGCCAATCTTTGATCAGGGGTTGCAAAATCGCCTCAGCCTGACTGCTATCCCCTTCCGCCACCATAAAAGCAATGTCCCGGCAGGGGGTGCCTTGATTAATGCGACAGCGTTGGGATTGGATAATCATGTCCACACTGATGTTGGCTTCTGCTAGGGCGGTGAACAGTTGGGCTGCCATGCCAGGGCGATCGGGTACGTGGCGAATGGCAATTTGGGCCTGGTCTTGGTCCAGGGCTACCCCCCGCACCGCTGGTAAATGGGAAGTGTCCGTTTGGTTTTTCGGCGGAGATAAAGTTACCCCAAAAGCATTGGATAAAGCGGCGATCGCCCGGTCTGCGTCCCGTTGATCAATAACACAACTAACTTTCACTTCCGAAGTGGAAATCATTTCAATGTTGACCCCCACATCGGCCAAAGTTTTGAACATTTTGGCGGCGATGCCAGGACGACCGATCATACCGGCTCCGGCAATGGCAATTTTAGCGATGCCTTTTTCGACAATAATTTCCGCTTCCTGATCCGCTTCGGGGTAACTGCGTAGGGCCGGGGCAATGGCGCTGGTAACGGCTTCCGCTGTATTGAGTAAATCTTTGACAACAGTGAAAGCAATGTCATTACTGTTGCCGTCATGGATGGATTGAATAATTAAATCAATGTCCACCTGTTGTTGGGCAATATCCCGAAATAATTTTGATGCCACCCCAGGGCGATCGGGCACTCGCAACAGAGCGACTTTGGCTTGATCGGCGTCGTATTCCACCCCATCCACTGCCTTGGCAATTTCAAGCCCTACCAGGGAACGGTTTTGCACCGGGGGAGCCACTACTTTTGTGCCCGGTTCATCACTCCAACTGGAACGCACCACCAAGGGAATGCCATAATTGCGGGCAATTTCCACCGCCCGGGGATGGAGTACTTTCGCCCCCAGACTGGCTAATTCCAACATCTCGTCACAGGTGATTTCCGCCATCAGTTGGGCTTCCGGCACTAAACGGGGATCAGTGGTGAGAATACCCGGTACGTCGGTGTAAATTTCGCAAAAATCCGCTTTCAATGCCGCCGCCAGGGCCACGGCAGAGGTGTCTGAGCCGCCCCGTCCCAGGGTAGTAATTTCTAGATGTTCTACGCTACTGATGCCCTGGAAACCAGCCACTACCACCACTTTCCCTTCCCTTAAATGGTGCTCCAGGCGATCGGGACGAATTTCTAGAATGCGGGCCCGGCTATGTTCGGCCTCGGTGACGATGCCCACCTGGGCTCCGGTGAGGGAAATGGCGGGCTGGTCTATTTCCTGCAAGGCTAAACTCAGCAAAGCAATGGATACCTGTTCCCCGGTGGAAAGTAACATATCCATCTCCCGGCGACAGGGATTGGGGGAAATCTGTTGGGCTAAATCCACTAACACATCGGTGCTTTTTCCCATGGCCGACACCACCACCACCAGGGAGTTGCCTCCCTGCACAGTTCGTTTAATGCGTTGGGCCACCGCTTGAATACGCTCCACAGTGCCAACGGAAGTGCCGCCAAATTTTTGAACGATTAATGCCATGGTGATTTCGGGATAGGGCCGGGGAAAAGTCGGCAGTTCCCCATGGTATCAAAAAAATTAAGCCGCTATTATTTCTTGACAAAAGCCTGTTGACTTCCAGTCAATCCTGGGGGATGATGGTCTTTCGGTAAGCAAAACCACCGCAAGCGGAACTGGCGGAATTGGTAGACGCGCTAGATTCAGGTTCTAGTGTTCGTAAGGACTTCCGGGTTCAAGTCCCGGGTTCCGCATTCTAACTCTATTTGAGTTGATCAAGGTTTACTATCAACTCGGCAAATTTCTCCTAGGAGTAATTTGCCTTCCACTGCTGTTGTCTTTTTTATCAAGTTGCTAAAGCTCCAGAAGATTTGGTAGAAATGATACTCTCCCAATAGAAGAGAGCTATTTTGTCAGTCTTGTGAGCAGGATAATTGAGTCAGCTTTTATTGTTCTAATGCCAAACTAACCTCCTTTCTACTAAAGGGCAAATCCTGGTTAATGGCATCAATTTCTGCCTGCTCCATGGCATTAATTTCATCGATGTAGATTTGCAAAATTTGTTGCATTTTGGGGTGATAGAAACGATGCAAACTGTAGTTAGCTGTGGCGGGAAAACCTCGACGGCGTTTGTGGCGTCCCCCTGCCCCTGGATCAAATAGTTGAATGTTTTCCCCAATGGCCCATTGAATGGGTTGGTAATAACAAGCTTCAAAGTGCAGACAATCATAATCTGCTAGGCTTCCCCAGTAGCGACCATAGAGGCGATCGCCTTTGCGTAAACAGAAAGATAAACCAACGGGATGTTGATCATCATGCTCTGGAAAGGCTAGCACCAAAACTACCCTAGCCCGGTAATCTTCGTACAAAGACTGAAAGAACTTTTTAGTGAGGTATTTACTACCCCAATAGAATTTGTCACAGGTATTACTATAAAAACGATAAATTGCAGGAAAAAAATGATGGGGAATTTGATTTCCTTGTAAAACTTGAATGCGTAAGCCAGCCTTTTGCACCGCTTTTCGTTCTCGTTTAATATTACGCCGTTGATTGGCATTAAAAATTTGCAAATAATCGTCAAAATCTTGAAAATTTTGATTTTGCCAGATATAACTATGGTGCAACCAACTAGTAAAACCTAAACTTTCCATTTGCTTTTGCCATTGGCGATCGACAAACAAAAAATTACAGCCGGAAATTTGATTGGTTTGGCAAAAATGGTCGATGGCTTCCACCATAATCTGGGTGACCAAAGATTCATTAGCTTCAGGGTCAATTAAAAAACGATAGCCTTCGGCGGGGGTAAAGGGAGCCATACCCAACAACTTTGGATAATAGTCAATGCCCAGTCGTTGCGCCAAATCGGCCCATTGATGATCAAAAACAAATTCTCCGTAACTATGGCCTTTAAGATATAAAGCCGCTGCTCCTAGTAGAGTTTCCCCCTGCCATACAGTCAGATGACAAGGCTGCCAGCCAGTATTACGGACAGCACTGCCGGAAGTTTCTAAGTTATTGAGCCAATGCCATTCGAGAAAGGGGGTTTGTAGGGGGACGGCTAAACGGTCCCACTGGGGTTGGGGAATTTCCGCCAACGCATGGTGCCAACGCACTGTCAAACCAGAAGAATGGGACTTGGCCATGGTTAATTGCAACAGCAATCGGGTGCTTTTCGGTAATCTAACGAAATATTGCTCTCCGCTGCAACCAGCCCCTGCATCGACTGGCTAATCGCCAACCCCAAGTGCCAATGCCTCCTTTAAAAGGGCCAACAATTTTGGTTGTAATCCAACCCCCATAAAAATCCCCTGGCTGGGCAGTGACCAATTCGTCATGCACATAGCAAGCATCCATTTTACTGGGGTAAAAGGCTATGTAATCTTTGATAGCACTAAAACTGGGATTGGGAGTGGGGTAAAACCAGGCCACGTTATCTCGCCGGCGATCGCCTAAACTGAAATGATAATAACCAGCCTCCCCTTTCCATTCACAATAGGAATGTCTAGTAGATATATCCAGATACTCAGTCCGGACATCCTGGCGAGGAAAGTAGTAAACCGGTGGATGGCTTGTCTCTAACACCCGTTGGGTCAAGCAACTGTCGGCAATGGTGATCCCCTCACAAACGACCACGACCCTTTGGCTAGAAGCTTCAACTCTGGGGGGACGGGGATAGTCCCACACCGACTCCTGCCCTGGTTGGGGGGTAATGGGTTGGGGCATGGTCAAAGGCTCAGTAATTGTTGGGGTTGGCGATCGTCCAAACCAGTCGGTAGGGGCAGATTATTTAAACAACACCAATGGTAAGTGTACAGATTGGCGTGGCCGTGGTTAATGGTGGCAATGGCCGGCGCCGCTGGAAATGGCCAAAGGCGGTCAAATAATAATCCTTGGGCAAGGCTAAACTGTAGCAAATAAACCGCTGGCGGAGCCTTTAGCTCCTTGAGCAAAGCCTGGGCCAAATTCTCTAAACTACTTTGGTAGCGTTGGTAGGGGGGTAAATCCCAGGACACCATCTCATAGGCATTGGGCATCATCCCCTCATAAATTAGAGGTAAGAATTGTATACCATTGACCGTCACAATAATCGGTAACCAATGATCCCCCAACCAATTATCATCACTACACAAAGGCAAATTAAGCTGTTGGCTCACCCACTGACGGCGGGCATTAATTTCCTGACATGCCTGGTAGATACTTTGTCCCGGAAAATCCAACCAATGGGGTAACTGAATTGTCAACGGGCAGTAAATTCGCCCCCCCATTTGGGTTTGTTGCTGGGCCTGATCCGACCATAAACTAGCCACCGCCACTGTCTCAATAATCGTTTCCGGGGAACAACCGGCGATCGATTCCTTCAAAGCATTGACCATTCTTTCCGTCACAGGGGAAGCCGCAATTAAGCGACCCTCCTGCTTCACCTTGGCATTCACAATAATGCTTGCTCGTCCATTACGATTGGGTGCCTTAAGGGTTGGAATTACCACAGTCTTTATACCTATCTAGGAATAAATCAACGAAAATCGCTAAGTTAACCATATAGCCATCTCCTAACACCATTATCAAGCAATGGCACAGGAAAGAAAACCCTATTTCTGCCAACTATCCATGTTTATCATTCCATCAGCCCATCAGCGCCAAAAGCGAAACCCTCCAACTACTCGTTGGGGGGTTTGAAGAAAGAGGAACTTGGCATCGGACTATTGTGCCGTGGGGCAACCCCCAGAGTATCGTCGCCGCTGTCACATTTCACAACCGAGTGCGGGATGGGATCGGAGTGGTTCCATGA